>JAJUFI010000206.1 GCA_029263795.1 Alcaligenaceae bacterium | reverse complement strand
GAAACGACCATCGCGACGGTTGCGCGAATCAGCAGCAACAACATTGTAGAAGGGGCGCTTCTTCGAGCCGCCGCGGGCCAGACGAATTACAACCATGGTAATCCTTTGAGAGTGTTGTGAAAAACAGAGAATTCTAGCATTGATCGCCGCCTAGCGGCAACGAACGGGTGTACGGCAACCGTACAGGCTGCCGAAGAAACAACATAAGCGACATGAGTCTGTTCAACGCCGCTGCAGGAAGTGCCACACGGCCTCCCCTTGGGCAATCTGCATAAGCAGGCTATTGCCGGTCTGTTTGCAGAATGCCTGAAAGTCTCGCTCAGCATGGTTATCTGTGGTGACCACTTTGAGCACCTGACCTGACTCCATCTGAGCCAACGCCTTCTTAGCCCGCAGAATGGGCAGGGGGCATTTCAGCCCTGAGGCATCGATTTCGGTGTGGGCGACCGGCAGATCGCCCGCTTCCGAGGACTGCATGTTCATGCCTGAACCTGCTGCCCAAAACGTTCTCGCACCCATGCATCGGCGCTCTTCATGGCAGCCGGTAGCGCGGATGCATCAGCACCACCGCCCATGGCCATGTCGGGACGGCCGCCGCCCTTGCCCCCCACTTGGGCAGCCACTTGCGAGACGAGCTCGCCGGCCTTGATGCGGGCCGTCAGATCGGAGGTAACACCCGCCACCAGGCTGATCTTGCCCTCGCTCACCGTGGCCAGCAGCACGACGGCCGATTTGAGCTTATCCTTGAGCTGGTCTACCATGCCGCGCAACGCCTTGGGCTCCGCACCATTTACGGTCGCAACCAGAAGCTTGGACTGGCCGTCGAGTTCAACTGCCTGGTCAGCAAGGTTGCTCCCCATGGAAGCGGCCTGCTTGCTCTTGAGCTGTTCGAGCTGGCGCTCCAGCGACTTGAGCTGCGATTGCAGCAGACCAATGCGTTCAACAAGTTCGGAAGGCTGGGATTTGACCGCAGCCGCAGCGCGCTGCAGCGTTTCATCCGCGTGTTGCACCCAGGCCAGCGCGTTGGCGCCGGTGATGGCTTCCACACGCCGTACGCCGGCAGCCACCCCGCCTTCCGAGACAATCTTGAACAGGCCGATGTCGCCGGTACGCTCTACGTGGGTGCCACCGCATAGCTCACGCGAAGAACCAATATCCAGAACCCGTACCTCATCACCGTATTTCTCGCCAAACAGCGCCACGGCGCCCGCTTGCACGGCTGCATCGTAGGCCATCAGTTGCGCCCGGGTGGCATGGTTCTGCAGGATTTCATCGTTCACGATGCGTTCGACGGCAGCGATTTGTTCGGCCGTCATGGGGGCGTCGTGAGCAAAGTCGAAACGTGTTTTCTCGGCATCGACCAGCGAGCCGCGCTGTTGCACGTGGGCGCCGAGCACTTCGCGCAGCGCCTTATGCATGATGTGCGTGGCCGAGTGGTTGCGCATGGTCGCCTTGCGGCGTTCGGCGTCAACCTGCGCGAGTACGGAATCGCCGACGCGAAGTGTGCCTTCCAGCAGTTCACCGTGATGACCGAATACATTGGCCTGGATCTTCTGTGTGTCGCTCACCTGGAAGCGTACACCGGCAGCGGTAAGCACACCGTTGTCACCGACCTGGCCGCCGGATTCGGCGTAGAAAGGCGTGGTGTCCAGCACGACGATGGCCTGCTGCCCTGCACTGACGACGTCAACGGCAGTACCGTCAACATAGAGAGCGGTGACCTTGCCTTCTGCCTGCAGGGTTTCGTAGCCCTTGAAATCAGTATGGCTGCCTTCATAGCTGAGGCCTTCGGCCGCCTTGAACTTGCCTGCCGCACGCGCCTGTTCACGCTGGCGTTGCATGGCGGCATCAAAACCTTCCTGATCAATGCCCACGCCGCGTTCGCGGCAGATGTCGGCAGTGAGGTCGACCGGGAAACCGTAAGTATCGTAAAGGGTGAACAGCGTCTGGCCATCGAGTACCCCTTCGGGGGGAATGCCCGCCAGCGCTGCCTCAAGGATCTTCATGCCGTGCTCAAGCGTTTCGGTGAAGCGCTCTTCCTCCTGGCGCAGCACTTGTTCCACGCGAGACTGCTGTTTGGCCAGCTCTGGATAGGCCTCGCCCATTTCCTTGACGAGGTCAGCCACCAGGCGGTGAAAGAAAGGCTTCTGCTGGCCCAATTTGTGGCCGTGTCTCAAGGCCCGTCGCACGATGCGACGCAGGACATAGCCCCGGCCCTCATTGCTGGGAATCACGCCATCGACGATAAGGAAGCTGCAGGCGCGGATGTGGTCAGCAATGACCTTGAGGGAATTGTCTTCCAGATCTACACAACCCGTTTCACGCGCAGCAGCGGCAATGAGGTTGCGGAAAAGGTCGATTTCGTAATTGGAATGCTTGTGTTGCAGGACTGCGGCAATGCGCTCCAGGCCCATGCCTGTGTCGACACAGGGCTTGGGAAGAGGCGTGAGCTTGCCACTCGCATCACGGTCGAACTGCATGAAGACCAGGTTCCAGATCTCGATGTAGCGGTCGCCGTCTTCCTCGGGAGAGCCGGGAGGGCCTCCCCACACTTCGGGCCCATGGTCGTAGAAAATTTCCGAGCACGGGCCACAGGGGCCGGTATCGGCCATCTGCCAGAAGTTGTCGGATGCATACGGCGCACCCTTGTTGTCGCCGATGCGGATGATGCGGGATTCCGGCACACTGACTTCCTTGGCCCAGATATCGTAGGCTTCGTCGTCGTCCTGATACACCGTGACCCACAGTTTTTCCTCGGGCAGCATGTAGACCTGGGTGAGAAGTTCCCAAGCGTACTTGATGGCGTCGCGTTTGAAATAGTCGCCAAAGCTGAAATTGCCCAGCATCTCGAAGAAAGTATGGTGCCGGGCGGTGTAGCCGACGTTCTCAAGGTCGTTGTGCTTGCCGCCGGCCCGTACGCAGCGCTGCGCGGTGGTCGCCCTTACGTAGGGCCGCGCTTCCGCGCCTGTGAAGACATCCTTGAACTGCACCATGCCGGAATTGGTGAACAGCAAGGTGGGATCGTTACCCGGTACGAGCGAAGACGAGGGAACGACCTGGTGGCCTTTCGCCTCAAAAAAAGACAGAAACTTCTGACGGATTTCGGAGGTCTTCATTGCAAAGTGCGCTTGGTCCATGCGGAACCGACCATTATACGTGATCACCCGATACATATATAAACAGAACGGCGCCCTGCGGAAGGTTCATAGGGTCCGGATGTATCACTTTCGACACCTGTGTCGAAAATTCTGACTGCGGTAGTGCCCAGAGTACAACTGCAACGGCCAGTCAGAGGGTTGACGGCTGCCAGACCTTCCATGTCAGTGCAACCATGAACTGAGTTGTAGGTGAAGGCTCCGCCAAATTGTCCCGCCGGCCTCCACATGCCGAACCTGCACACCATGAGGCCTCCTCCT
>JAJUFI010000168.1 GCA_029263795.1 Alcaligenaceae bacterium | reverse complement strand
GTGCATGCATCACATCGTATTGGCTGCGCCGCGACAGCAGGAAGCGGCTGACAGCCATGGCGCTTTCACATTCGTGCACCATGAAATCCAGATCGCGCGCACGGCGGGCCAATTCACCGCCTTTGCGGGCCAGCAGCTCCATGTCGTGGCCGGCAAGACTGAGCTGGCGCATAGTCATCAGTGTCTGGCGTTCACCACCCCGCCAGCCACGTTCAAAGTTCAGTTGCAGAATTCGCATGAGATCGAAAATTAGAGACTGGGGTCCGGCCAGGGGTCAAAGTGCCGTTTGAGGTTCACGGCCAAAGCCAGGGAGGCGAATGTTATGGAGACCATTACGCCGGCCATGGGGCCGTGGTTGCTGCCCAGCTGGAACGCGACACCGACGAACGCTGTGCCCACGCCCTGCCCAAATACCCGTGTTGTGGCCTGCATGCCGCCGGCCGCTCCGCTGCGATGCCTGGGTATGCCTCCCAACATGGCCCGGTTATTGGGAGTCTGAAAGAAGCCGAACCCCACCCCGGCCGCGAACATGGAAGGCACCAGCCACTGGGCCCCGCTACCGGCCGGCGCGAGCAACACTGAGGCCAGGCCGCTGATCATGGACACCGCCCCCATGGCACACAATATGGCGACCGGGTACCGGGCCGACATATAGGCGGAAACCGGTGCCATGACTGCGGCACCAATTGCCCAGGCTCCCAGATAAAGGCCCACCTGTGCGTAGGACGCCGCATGTGCCGCCTTGAAATAAAAGGGTAGTGAAACAAAGGCCGCCATCTGCGCGGCAAAGAAGAAGGCCGATGCGGCCACTGCGTAGCCGATGGTCGGGGTGCGCAGCAGGTCTACCGGCACAACAGGCGCAGGCTGACCCCATGAGCGGCGCAGCAGTGCCCACGCCGTGAGTGCAGCGACGAGTAAACACAGGGCGGCTTCCACGGCATCCCGACCAAGCGTTTCGAAACCATAGAGCGCCAGCGCGAACACAATAGCACTCAGGCCGCATGCCACCCAATCGAAAGGCCCGGAGCGCCGGGGGACGTCGGGGAGGTGGGGAATGCACAGGTAGGTGAGCAAGCCCAGGGGAATGTTCACCAGAAAGATGGAGGGCCAGGAAAACCATTGCAGCAGCAAGGCGCCCAATGTCGGCCCGATGACCGCGGTGACGCCGACAAGAAAGGCGTTCAGGCTGATGCCCGCACTGAGCTTGCTCAATGGGTAGGTGGTGCGCAGTATGCCGCCAAACAGGCACATGAGCATGGACGAACCGAGACCCTGCCCCACCCTGGATAGCACCAGCTGCAGCATTGAGGTGGAAAGCGCTGCCGATACGGAGCACAGCAGGAAGATTGCCAGGCCCACCCCGTAGACCCTGCGGAAACCCACACGTTCTGCCAGCGCGGACAATGGAAGCAATGTGCCCACCACCGTAAGGCTGTATGCCAGCACCACCCAGACAGACTGACTTGCCGGGATGCCCAGCGAGGCGGATATGGCGGGCAGCGCAACGTTCGACATGCTGGAGTCGAACACCGTAATGGTAATGCCGAGCATCATTGCCGCCACTGACCAATACCGGCGGGGCACAGGCAGCCCATCGGCGATCGCTGTGCCGTCTTCGGTATTGCGCTTCTGCTCAGTCAACCCTGCTCCCCCTGATGCACCGCCCATGCATGTTTGCTGATGATGGGTGCGCTCAACTCTTCTTCTGCGGACGCTGCCAGCCTTCAATAGTCGTCTGACGCGGACGCGAAAGAGTGAGCTTGCCTGCCGGCGCATCCCGAGTCAAGGTTGTACCTGCCCCCAAAGTTGCGCCCTTGCCCACTTTCACGGGCGCAACGAGTTGGGTGTCGGAGCCGATAAAAGCGTCGTCTTCAATAACGGTGCGCGACTTGTTCACGCCGTCGTAATTGCATGTGATGGTGCCGGCACCCACGTTGACCCTTGCACCGATGTCGGCATCGCCTATGTAGGAAAGGTGGTTCACCTTAGAACCTGTTCCCAGCACACTCTTCTTGATTTCGACGAAGTTGCCCACATGGACCTGGTTGCCTATCTCGGCACCGGGACGCAAACGCGCATAAGGCCCCAGCACCGCGTCTTCAGCAACGGTTGCATCGTCGATATGGGTGTACGCCTCAATGCGGGTGCCAGCCCCGATGACTGCGTTGCGCAGAAAGCAATGCGGGCCAATATGAACGCCATCCGCCAATTCGACCCGGCCTTCGAACACACAACCCACATCAATGAATACGTCGCGACCACAGACGATTTCACCTCGCAGGTCGAAGCGGGCCGGGTCTGCCAGGGTCACGCCCGCCTCGAGCAGGCGCATTGCCTGTTGACGCTGCCAGGCGCGTTCCAGTTCGGCCTGCTGTACACGGCTGTTCACACCCATGGTTTCCCATGCAGCGCCAGGCTGGGCGGCTTGTACAGGTACACCGTCACTCACGGACAACGCGACGATGTCGGTCAGGTAGTACTCGCCCTGGGCATTATCATTGGTGATGCGGCCCAGCCAGTCACGCAGTTTGGCAGTGGGTGCCGCCAATATGCCGGTGTTCACTTCCCGGATGCTGAGTTCCGCTTCGCTGGCGTCCTTGTGCTCAACAATGCGCACAACCTCGCCTGCGGAATTGCGCACTATGCGACCGTAGCCGGTCGGGTCGGCGACGTTTTCAGTCAGCAGAGCCAGCCCTTGCCCGCGTACTTCAAGCAGGCGGCGCAAGGTTTCAGGCTGGACCATGGGGACATCGCCATAGAGGACCAGGGTGACGTCCTGACTTCCACTGCCTTCCAAAAGATGCGGAAGTGCCTGCTGGACTGCGTGACCGGTTCCGTGTTGAGGACTCTGCAGGGCGAAGACCAGGCCCTCCTGCCCGTCGAATGCCGTCTGGACGCGGTCGGCGCCGTGCCCCGTTACGACGACGATACGGTCGGGGCTCAATTGGCGAGCGTTATCCAGCACATGCCCCAGCATGGGCTGGCCCGCAATGCGATGCAGCACCTTGGGCAGATCGGATTGCATCCGCTTACCCAGGCCAGCGGCAAGAATGACGATGTTCAACATTCAGTGAATTTCCCGATTTGACTTGTAGGCGGAGTTGGCTGCTTTCAACGCGCAGACTTGCGGGCAGTGGTACTGCGCTTTGCAGCCTTTTTGGCGACCGCTTTCTTTGCAGCTTTCGTGGCCGTTGCGGTTTTGCCGGAGGCCGAAGTGGATTTCCTGGAAGCAGAGGATCGCTTCGTGGTTGCAGACTCGCTTGCCGAACGGACAGACTCGGCGGCCTTGGCCCCGGCTGCCGCAGTGCTGGCCATTGCACCTTCTGCGCTGGCCACTGTTGCAGCCGCGAGTGTCTGGAACTGCTGCTGAAGCAGGTTCCACCAACCTTGCGCCGCGCTAGCGGCGGCATCCATGACGTCGTTCTGCTCCTTGGACGAAGACTGGGCATCGGCTCCTGCATGGCTGGCAGAGCTCGTTGTTGGCTCTGGTTTGGTCTGAGAACCCGCAGCCTGCTGCCTGCCGTTAGAGGAAGGGCCTTGCCATGCCTTCAGCACATCCTCCAGCGGAGAAGAACCGCCTGATCGGCCAGATTCAGCAGCACCAGCCGCCGCAGACATCCCTGTTTCCACCACGGATTTCAGCGTGGCCATAGTTGCGCGCTGCACTTCCATGCCGCGTATGGTGCTGCCCAGCATGGAGAGATTCATACGCAGCCAGTTTTCCACCGCACGGAGATCAGATATGCGTTTGTCCAGCTCTTCCATGGACATCATTCCCATGGCGGCAGGGTCCATATTGCCGGCTCTGGCCAGGCCTTCCCATGCCTGACGCATCATTTCCATGCTTGCCAGGATGGGGTTTTCGCTCATCGCGCCGGACTGCCCGAAACCGGGAAGCACGAAGGGGTTGTCTTTCATCTGCGTCTCCTGCTGATTGGGAACACGGATAACTGCCGGGGAAAATATCAGGAAGCTTGCGCCTGCCTAAATTGAATGGCGATGCTGTCCAGGATGCAAGCTTCAGCCTCGTGTGTGAAGAGACCTGCCTCCATCATGGACCAGGTTTCTTCAACGGTTGCCAGACGGATTTCACTCACCTCGCCATCCTGATTCGAGGGAATGACATCTTCCGGCAATACGCAGTCGCTCACCAGCATGTCTTCGACCTGATAGCCTTCCGGCAAGCGACGATGCATGCGCAGAACCACACGCAACGGTGTACGGTCGCGGACATCGGCCGCACTCAGACCTGCTTCTTCCCCACACTCACGCAGCAAGGAAACATCCAGCGGCTCGCCGGACCCGGCCAGACCTCCGACCAAGGTATCCCACATGCCGGGGTCGGTGGCCTTGGTATCTGAGCGGCGCGCCAGCCACAGGCGGCCATCGGGCGACCAGCCGTTCAAGTGAACTGCTTTGGTGAGCAGCCCCAGGGGCCGCATGGCGGCACGTTCCAGTACGCAGAGCCGACGCCCTTCGCCATAAACGTCCAGCAGTTCATCACGCCAGCCGCGCAGACAGCCGTTATCGCGCAACAGCACGGCAATGCGCTCCATGACGCGGTCCAGGGAAAGCCTTTGACGTGGTGCTGCAACAACATGCACCGCTTCATCGGTGAGAAGCACACCATCCATGCCCGCGATGGCGTCGGTGGCGCGCGGTGTGATCCAGCCGGCAACCCGCCCCGCGACCGTGAGCGGACGCGAACCTGCCGGGGGCAGATGCTGTATTCGAGGAACGAGCTGTTCTTGCCGAAGGCGTACGGCTTCCAGCAGCGTTGAGGAGGGGTGAGAAATCATCCGGCCATTGTAGTGGAATGCATGACTGAAACGACCGGAACGCAATGGGGAATAGCCCTGTCAGAAGAAGCGCCATGACTTCAAACGCACGGCATTGTGGCTATAATCCACCGGGAAGTAAAACTGAGAGCAGGCAATAACTCCAAGTTACGCCATTTTAAAGCCTGCCGTCCGACAATCCAGTGCAAGGCCAAGCATTTTGGTCAGGCTGTTTGACCAAAATCAAAATTTTGACACAGCACGTTGCAACCAGGGGTCAGCATGATGAAGGAAAAGGGGGTTTTGGGAATAGCTGCGCTATTTTTTTCCGGCGCAACATTTGCCCAGGTAGGAGACATGCCGGGGGGCCCACAGGTCAACCAGCTCAACCTCACAAGAGGGGTCACACG
>JAJUFI010000228.1 GCA_029263795.1 Alcaligenaceae bacterium | reverse complement strand
GCCAGAGCGAGTGCCACGATGGCGGCAACAGCCAGGGAGACAGTACCAGCCGGAACTGACAGCCATGCGGGCGAGACTGTAGTCGCATCCGACACGGCAATGCGCAATGGCCCGAGTACACCGGTCAAGGTGATGTAAGCGGATATCCCCAAACAGAGCAACACCACTAGAGAACGCAGATTGCCCGTACCAAGCAATACCAGGGCGCGCGCTCCGCAGCCGTTTGCCAGCCCCATTCCGTAACCGAAAAGCAGGCCACCCAGGGGCAGCAGTAGCCAGGAATAGCGTGGCGTGTAATAAAGCGACTCACTCAGGTCCACCAGCTCCAGCGCGGCAAGCGTCTGTGTGCCCAGGAGGGCAACAGCCAAGGCCAAGGCAAACGCTTGCAGTTTGTAGCCGGGTTGCGCCGACCAACGCTGGACCAGCCCGCGGTGCAGACAAAAGCCGGTGGCCTGGCCACAGGCCCCGAATAGGAGACCAATGGCCAGGCCAGCCCAGAGCACCAGCTCAGTATGAGACATGTTCTGCCAACCTACGAGCGTGTACCCCAGGTATCAAGAGCGATAGCCTGATACCAGGCAACGCCGTATTCTGCTTCCAACTTGCGGAAGTCGTCGTTGGCGTCAGCCGGGCTCACGCCACCGGACATCTCAGCAATCTTGCCGTCCTTCAACTGATAGTTGTGGGCAACGGAAATACCGTAATCCGGCGCAATCAGGCTGTAGCAGGTATTGGCGAAGGCGGGCTCTGCCGGAGGCTTGCCTGCCAGGGAATTCACGATTGCGGCTGCGGCCACTTTGGCCTGGGCGTTGGCGGAGAAGCCCGACTTCGGCATGGGAGCGGCGACGGTGGCATCACCCACTACGTAGATGTCCGCAACACGTTCCGACTCGAAGGTTTGATGCTTGATGGGCACCCACCCGCTTTCATTGGTTACGCCGGCGATTTCCGCAATTGTGCCCGCCTTCTGCGGTGGAATGACGTTGAGCACATCAGCCTTGTGGGTTTGGCCAAACTCGGTCTCCACCGTAAGGTTGGCAGCATCCACACGCACGACTTTACCGTCTTTGGACAGAGGCACCCACTCGATCAGATCACCATAGAAGCGTTTCCAACCGGCCTGGAACAGCCCCTGTTTGGAGAAGGCATCCTTGGCATCAAGAATCAGAATCTTGGACTTCGGCTTGTTGTGCTTTAGGTAATGGGCCACCATACTCACGCGCTCGTACGGCCCGGGAGGGCAGCGGAACGGGTTGGCAGGGGCGACCATCACAAAGGTACCGCCGTCGCGCATGTTTTCCAGGTGCTGTTTGAGCAGCTTGGATTGCTCTCCCGCCTTCCAGGCGTGTGGAGCCAGTTTGGATGCTGCCTCGTCATAGCCTTCGAGCGCATTCCAGCGGAAGTCGATACCGGGGGCCAGCAACAGCTTGTCGTAGGAAAGGGTATCACCACCCTTGAGCGTTACCGTCTTCTTGTCTGCATCGACACCCGATGCAAAGGCATGAATGACGCGCACACCCATGGAGCGCAGTTCGTCGAAGTTGTGACCTTGCTGCTCGAATGTGCGCAGGCCGCCGAAATACAGATTGGTGAAGGGGCAGGTGTAGTACGTCTTGGCCGGTTCAACCAGCGTGACATCGATCGCGGGGTTACGACGTTTGATGTATTTGGCGGCGGTGGCACCGCCGAAACCGCCACCAACCACCACCACTTTCCCAGCACCGCGCGCAAAAGCGGGTGCTGCCAGCAGCACCGCACCGGCGGCACTGGCCTTACCTACTGTCGTCAACCATTGGCGACGGGAGAATTTCATGGACTGGCTCATTGCTTGGCAACCTCTTGCGCGGCGGGCGTTTTGGAAATCTGCGAGAAATGTTTGGCGAGCGCACTCAGCTGCTCGTCAGAATAGCCTTTCACAAGGCGACCCATGACGGTCGTACCGGCAGGAGGGGTGTCAGACTTGAACGCGAGCAATTGCTGCTTGAGGGCAACTTCCGGGCGACCGGCGATGGAAGGAATGCTGCCGGGTGAACGGCCATCCGTGCCATGGCAATTGGCACATGCGCCCGCTAGTACGGTGACGTCGAAAAGGGGCTGATCAGCAGCCGCCAACCGTGGCCCTGCCAGCGCGGCAAGCGCCAAGGCGGCAATGCCTGAAATTCGGATAGCTGTGTGCATAGAGTCTCGTTATTGGGTTCTGAGCAAGTAACGCATGGTAACGATGACTTTATGTAATCCGAACGAAGTTATAGATAGATACTTATTATCAGTAGTTATATGATGAATGCTGAAAGCAGCCCTCTGCATCAGAACGCCAAATGGCCGCCGAAGCACAACGCCGGCAGAGGGCGGTGCTTCAGCGGCCCGGGTGTGGATGCTGCTTCAGTAACCGGCAGAATCAGGCAGACTTGGCAGCCTTACCGTTTCTGGCCGTTCCGGCCGCTTTGGCGTTAGCACCGCTTTCTGCCAGCAGAGTCAACTTTTCGTCAGTGGCTTTTTTTTCTTCGGCCAGTGTTTGCTTCAGCAGATCAACCGCGGCAGTATGGCCCAATTGCTTGGCGATCTCGCACAGGGTGCCGTAGCTGGCGATTTCATAATGTTCGGCCTTCTGAGCGCCTCCAATCAGAGCCGCATCACGAACTGGACCTTTTTCGATTTCGTCGATGACTTCCTTGCTTTCTTCCACCAGGCCTTCCATGGCGGCGCATTTCAT
>JAJUFI010000137.1 GCA_029263795.1 Alcaligenaceae bacterium | reverse complement strand
GCCCGTGCCACAAACATTCCCGTGGTGAATGGGGGTGATGGCCCGGGCGAACATCCCAGCCAGGCCCTGCTCGACCTCTACACCATCCTTACTGAGTTTTCGCGTTTGGGCAAACTGCTGGATGGCTCTCATATTGCGTTGGTGGGCGACCTCAAATACGGGCGCACCGTGCACTCGCTCATTAAGCTGCTCGCGCTCTATCGCGACCTTAAATTCACGCTAGTTTCGCCCAAGGGGCTGGAAATGCCTGAATACATCTTGCAGCAGGCCGGCGGCAATGGGCACGTGATAGAACAAACCAATTCCCTGGAAGAAGGGCTGCGTGGTGCCGACGTGATCTATGCCACCCGGGTACAGAAGGAGCGCTTCGAGCAGGAAGAGATCGAAGGCTACGGTGCCGACTTCCAGGTGAACAAGGCAATCATTGACAAGTGCTGCGGCCCTGACGTCATCGTCATGCACCCGCTGCCCCGCGACAGTCGCGAAGGGGCGAACGACCTGAGCACGGATCTCAACCATGATCCGCGCCTGGCAATCTTCCGTCAGACAGATAACGGCATTCCAGTGCGCATGGCGATCTTCGCTGTCCTGCTTGGCGTGGAAACCCTGGTGCCGCACTCGCTGCGCGATGTTACCTGGAGCCCGCCCTCGCATATCGGCCCGGATGACAGCGTCTTCCACGGAATGTACTGATACGGTCATCTCCCGATACTGAAGTGCCGTCTCCCTCCCGTTAGAGAGAGCGCCGGTTGTATGAAAAGGCCCGGCTTCCTGTTTGGGATGCCGGGCCTAATGTTTCATTTCATGAGGGTCGACTTCCGTCAGCTCGGAGACGTGCCCCCTTGCTTGGAACCGCTTACGTCATAATTGGGAAAGCGCTGGCCCGCCAGCTGGAGGGCCGGAACGTACGACGATCAGGTGTTCTTTTCGCCGCCCAGAGCTGCAAGCAGGTCATCCAGAAGCTGAGATAGTTCGCCGCACATCAGCATGAAGTCCGAATCAAACTGTTCTGCTTCATCGCCGGCAGGAATACGGCCTTCCTGCAGCACGTCCAGCGGTGCCACGCGCTTCAGATCCAAGCCGTCGGTCAGCACGAAAGACACACGGTCGGCCCACGTGAGAGCCAGCCGGGTGCACTGCTTGCCCGCTTCCACATGTTTGCGAACCTCGTCCAGTTCTACGGTCTGGCGAACATAGCGTATTGCCGCCCGGGTTTCATTGGTGGAACGCAGTTCGGTGTCCTGATCAATCGAGAAATTGGCGGGAGCTTCATCACTGATCAGCCAGTTCGTCATGGCGGAAGCCGGTGACATTTCCGTATAGAGCGGGACGACAGGGAAGGGGTCCAGCACTTTCGCCAGTGCGCCCATCACTTCATCGCACTTCGCTGCTGCCGCGGCATCCACGACCAGCCAGCGATTGCGGGTATCGACCCAGACGCGGGTGTCGCGATATATGCTGAAGGCCTTGGGCAGCAGTTCGTCAGTCATCTGCTCCTTGATTTCCTTCATTTGTTTGCGGCCCGGCCTGTAGCCTTGCTGTTCTTCGATCTCGGCAGCCCGGGCCCGCGCAAACTGGTTGATGACGGTGGTGGGCAGCAGTTTTTTCTCTACGCGCAGGTTGAACAGATACTGCCCGTCCAGCGCGTGAACAAGCCCCGATTCCGGTCTGGGGGGTGTCCAGCCCAGTGATGTCATGTCTGAAGCGGAGCCCGGACGGAAGGTGAGTTTCTCAAGCGCGGCTTCCAGCGCTTCAGGTGTGAAATCCCAGGTTGGGGACAGTCGATAGACGCGTAAGTTCTTGAACCACATGAAGAAATTCTTTTGGTTAGAAGGCGGCGCGACCTGCGGGGGCCGCGAGGCAAAGGAGTCGATTGTATGCGAAGGGGTGGTGCTGCCCACGGCAAAGTGGGCCAGCCGGCGAGAAGACAGCCACAAAAAAGAAGACCCGGAGCCTGGGGCTACGGGCCTTTTGGAAACAGCCACTGCCGTGATGATCTTGCTCGCGGGGCGCACGACAGCGCCGATGGGGGACCGCATTCGCCGACAGAACCGCTTGAATGCGGTAGTTTCCACCATGGCTGAATTCTATGCCTGCGCTGCTGACTGGGGCCTGAACGGACACTACTCTGAACCATGAGTCATATTTGTTTCGTATCTGTTTATTTATACAGTATAATTTGATGCAATAATTGCCGGCATACCCAATGCGCCGCATCAACAGTCTTACGCAAGGATCCTAAATGGACGACAAAACCAGCAAAGCCAACCCCGAGCGCGCCAAGGCACTGGCCGCCGCGCTGTCGCAAATTGAAAAGCAGTTCGGCAAGGGTTCGGTCATGCGCTATGGCGACGACACGGTCGAGCACGACATCCAGGTGGTGTCCACCGGCTCCTTGGGGCTGGATATCGCACTGGGCGTAGGCGGGCTTCCGCGTGGCCGGGTCATTGAAATCTATGGTCCAGAATCTTCAGGGAAGACCACACTCACGCTCCAGGTGATTGCCGAAATGCAAAAGCTGGGCGGTACTTGCGCGTTTATTGATGCCGAACACGCGCTCGACGTTCAATACGCTGCCCGCCTTGGCGTCAACCTGGAAGATCTCCTCATTTCCCAGCCTGACACCGGGGAACAGGCCCTTGAAATCACCGATGCCCTGGTACGCTCCGGTTCCATTGATCTCGTCGTCATCGACTCCGTTGCGGCACTCACTCCCAAGGCGGAAATTGAAGGCGACATGGGTGATTCCCTGCCGGGTCTTCAGGCCCGCCTCATGAGCCAGGCCTTGCGCAAGCTCACCGCCACCATCAAGCGCGCTAACTGCATGGTCATCTTCATCAACCAGATCCGCATGAAGATCGGCGTCATGTTCGGCAACCCGGAAACCACCACCGGTGGTAATGCGCTGAAGTTCTATTCTTCGGTCCGTCTTGATATCCGCCGTATTGGCTCCATCAAGAAAGGCGACGAAGTCATCGGTAACGAAACCCGGGTCAAGGTGGTCAAGAACAAGGTTGCGCCTCCCTTCAAGCAGGCCGAGTTCGACATCATGTACGGCACGGGCATTTCCCGAGAAGGCGAAATCATCGATCTCGGCGTCCAGGCCGGCATTGTCGACAAAGCCGGCGCCTGGTACAGCTATAACGGTAACCGTATCGGGCAGGGCAAAGATAACGTCCGCGAATACCTCAAGGAAAATCCCGAGCTCGCCTTTGAAATCGAAAATCGCGTTCGTGAGAAACTCGGTGTGGCCCTGCAGCAGCCGGCAGTCGCCGGCACCTCACAATCTGGGCCTCTCGAGGCTGAATAATCCGTTGTGGTGAACCCGGAATCACCCAAGTTGCGCGCTGCAGGCGAACCTTCGCTCAAGGCGCGCGCCATTTCATTATTGTCGCGGCGGGAGCACTCGCGTACTGAACTCCGTCGCAAACTGCTGCCTCATTGTGAAGATCCAGCCCAGCTCGAAACCCTGCTCGACGATCTCGAACGGGGCAACTGGCTTTCGCATGAGCGGTTTGCCGAGAGCCTCATTCATCGTCGCGCTCCGCGCCACGGTTGGCGGCGCGTAATGCAAGAATTGCGGCAGCACGATCTTCCGGAAGAAACCCTGACGGAAGCGGCCGAGGCCCTGCAGTCAACGGAAATGGAACGGGCCCGCGAAGTCTGGCACAAGCGTTTTGGCACCCCGCCTGAGAAGCCCAAGGAATATGCGCGGCAGCTGCGCTATATGGCCGCCCGCGGCTTCACAGCCGACACGGTTCGGCGCGTTCTCGCCGAAGTTGGCAGCAAGATGGCCGACGATCTCCATCAGCCGGGTGAACTTCCCTGAGTTTTCTTGCCCTTTTTTCCTGTCAGGTCAGGCAGCCTGCGCTATACTTAGACGGTTTTTCTGACTGGACGGTTAACCCCTCATGCCTTTGCCTGCACCGGAAGTCGAACGCGAACCGCTTCACACACGCACCATCCGTGTCGATGCATTTGCGCGAGCTGACGGTCAGTGGGATCTCGAAGCAGAACTCATTGACTTCAAGCATTACGATTTTGAACGCAAGTACGGTGTACACAAGGCGGGAGACCCTGTCCATCACATGCTTTTGCGGGTCACCTTTGACGCTGACTTCACCATTACTGCGGCAACGGCTGGTTATAAGGCAGCACCTTACGGTCAGCATTGCATGGCGATCGAGTCCGCATACCAGGGGTTGGTCGGCATGAATCTGCTCAAAGGTTTCCGTGACACGGTGAAGCGTCGTTTCGGCAAGGTACAGGGGTGCACCCACATGACCGAGCTGTCCTATGTTTTGCCCACGGTCGCCATCCAGGCTCTTTCGTACAGGCGTCGCCAACAAAGCGACCCGGGTGTGGAGCAGGAAGAAGAGCGGCCATTCCAGCTGGAAGGCTGTCACGCTCTCCGGCTGAGTGGTCCGGTGGCCAAAGAGTTTTATCCCAAGTGGTATGTCACGCCGGTGGCCGAAAATTGAGCCGGTTCACTGCATGGGTTCATGCAGGCAAGGGCGACGGCGCTTACGTTATATCCATTACTACGTCTGACAGGTAATCAATGAAAATTCACGAGTATCAAGGCAAGGAACTGCTGAAGAAGTTTGGCGTGACTGTGCCTCGCGGGATTCCCGCCTTCTCCGTAGACGAGGCTGTAGCTGCAGCTGAGAAGCTGGGTGGTCCGGTCTGGGTGGTCAAGGCCCAGATTCACGCAGGCGGCCGCGGTAAGGGCGGCGGCGTCAAGTTGGCTCGTTCCCTCGACGAAGTGCGTCAACTGGCTTCGGAAATCCTGGGCATGCAGCTCGTGACCCACCAAACTGGCCCCGAAGGCCAGAAAGTACGTCGCCTGTACATTGAAGAGGGCGCAGACATCCAGAAGGAATACTACGTCTCGGTCGTGACTGATCGCGCCTCTCAGAAGGTGGCCTTCATTGCTTCCAGCGAAGGTGGCATGGATATCGAAGAAGTGGCAGCCTCCACTCCCGAGAAAATCGTTACCGAGCTCATCAATCCTCTGGTCGGTTTCACCAAGGAACAGGCCGAGAAAGTGGCTCGTGCCATCGAAATGCCGGAAGGCTCCATCCCCCAGGCAGTCGACATCTTCCAGAAGCTCTATCAGTGCTACATGGAAACAGATGCCTCCCTGGTCGAAATCAACCCGCTGAACCGTGATAGCAAGGGCAACATCATCGCGCTGGACGCCAAGTTCAACTTTGATTCCAACGCCCTGTACCGTCAACCCGAAATCGTTGCGTACCGCGATCTTGACGAAGAAGACCCCGCTGAAGTCGAAGCCAGCAAATATGGCCTGGCCTACATTCAGCTTGACGGCAATATTGGTTGCCTGGTGAACGGTGCAGGCCTGGCCATGGCCACTATGGACACCATCAAGCTGTTCGGCGGCGAGCCGGCCAACTTCCTGGACGTCGGCGGCGGCGCCACTGCAGAAAAGGTCACCGAAGCCTTCAAGATCATGCTCCGCAATGAAGGTGTCGAAGCCATTCTCGTCAACATTTTCGGCGGCATCATGCGTTGCGACATCATCGCCGAAGGGGTGATCGCAGCGTGCAAGGCAGTGAATCTGAATGTTCCGCTGGTCGTGCGCATGAAGGGCACCAACGAAGAACTGGGCAAGAAGCTGCTCGCCGATTCCGGCCTGCCCATCATCAGCGCCGACACCATGGCCGAAGCTGCGCAGAAGGTTGTGGCTGCTGCCGCCAAATAAGAATTTGCCGAGGATTTATAAATGTCGATTCTGATCAATAAAGACACCAAGGTCATCACCCAGGGGATCACCGGCAAGACCGGCCAGTTCCACACCCATTGGTGCCGCGAATACGCCAACGGTAAGGCCGCCTTTGTGGCCGGCGTACACCCCAAGAAGGCCGGCGAAAACTTTGAAGGCGTACCCATTTACGCCTCCGTCAAGGAAGCCAAGGCAGAAACGGGTGCTACCGTGTCGGTCATTTACGTTCCGCCTGCAGGTGCAGCTGACGCAATCTGGGAGGCCGTGGATGCCGACCTCGATCTGGTCATCTGCATCACCGAAGGTATTCCCGTGCGCGACATGCTGATGCTCCGCAACCGCATGGAAGCCGAGAACAAGAAGACTCTGCTGCTGGGCCCCAACTGCCCCGGCCTGATCACCCCCGACGAAATCAAGATCGGCATCATGCCGGGTCACATTTCTCGCAAGGGTCGCATCGGCGTGGTCAGCCGCTCCGGTACTCTCACCTACGAAGCCGTTGCCCAGCTCACCGAGCTCGGCCTGGGTCAGTCCTCCGCCGTGGGTATTGGTGGTGACCCGATCAACGGTCTGAAGCACATTGACGTGCTCAAGATGTTCAACGACGACCCCGAAACTGATGCTGTCGTCATGATCGGCGAAATCGGTGGTCCCGATGAAGTGAATGCCGCCCGTTGGGCGAAAGACAATATGAAGAAGCCCGTTGTGGGCTTCATCGCAGGCGTGACCGCCCCTCCCGGAAAACGGATGGGCCACGCCGGCGCACTGATTTCGGGGGGCGAGGATACTGCCGACGCCAAGCTCGAAGTCATGGAAGCTTGCGGTATCCGTACCACCCGCGATCCATCCGAAATGGGCAAACTGCTCAAGTCGGTGTTG
>JAJUFI010000142.1 GCA_029263795.1 Alcaligenaceae bacterium | reverse complement strand
TGCATCACCAGCTTGCCCTGGCGCGCGATCGCGATGACACCGCCCGGCAGCCGGCCCGCCTGGACTTCCTTATCGAAAAAATCGGTGATCTTCTTCAGCCGTTCTGAGGACATGCCGACGTCTTCAGGTGCCGCCGTGGGCAGTGGTGTCGCAGCGGACGCTGTAAGCGAATAGGCAGCGGCCATGGTAGCAATTGCGATGGCAGCCCAGAACCGGTTGGGTTGTGATACCTGCTTCGACATGTCTTCTCCTCGTGTTTGTGGATTTATATAAGGCGGGATGCAGGATCAACGTGTGTTGATCAATCTCGCGTATACCTGTTAATTCGACCGGGGGACACACTATTTGTATATCGTAATTACTAGATGCTGCATCGGTAACAGCTCGTCCTGCAAAGACACCTTTCGGCGAGACCGCTACGTGGACGTAGGAGTGCGATGTCCGGCCACATTTCGTTGCAATATCGGGAAGTGCAGACAAAAAAAAATGGCCGCACCTGATGGGCGGCCGGCTTGGAAGTCGTTCAGTCCGATTGAGCTTTACGACTCTACACTCACTTTTAGTCCAGCTTGATTCCGGCTTTACGGATCACGCCTCCCCACATTTCTCCTTCGCTCTTGGCGAACGCGGTGAACTCCGCAGGAGTCATAGGCATGGGCTGGATACCGATAGCAGCGAATTTTTCTTTAATCACGTCACTGTTGAGCGCTGTATTCAAAGCTGTGCTCAGTTTGGTGACGATGGGTTCAGGCGTGTTGGCTGGTGCTACAAAACCCTGCCATGCGTAGGCCTCGAACCCTTTAATGCCCAGTTCATCAAACGTCGGTACATCGGGCAGGACATCCAGGCGCTTGGGCGTGGCCACCGCCAATACGCGCAGCTTGCCTGCATTAATCATTTGAATAGAAGGTGGCAGATCCACGAACATGGATTGAACCTGACCACTCATGAGATCTTGCAATGCGGGCGCCGAACCTTTGTAGGGTACGTGAAGCAACTGCACATTCTCACGCTGGTTGAAAAGTTCCAGGGCGACATGCAGTGGCGAGCCATGGCCTGAGGAAGCAGAAGTCACTTTGCCCGGATCCTTGCGGACGATTTCCATGAACTCGTTCAGATTCTTAGCAGGGAAATCCGGGTTCACTGCGAGGACCAGAGGCATGCGTCCGAGGCCGCCTATGAACGTGAAGTCGGTCTTCACGTCATAGGTCAGGTTGGAGTACAGCGCGGGATTAAATGCCAGCGTGCCGGAGTCCGCCGTGCCGAAGGTGTAGCCGTCCGGTGCAGAGCGGGCAATTTGAGTGGCGCCAATAATGCTTGCGGCACCAGGCTTGTTGTCAATCACTACGGTCTGTCCGAGCAAAGTACTCATTTCGGCCGCAAGGTGGCGCGCCATTACGTCGGTAGTCCCACCGGCGGCATAGGGCACGACCCACTTCATGGTGCGATCGGGAAAGTCTGCTGCAGACACACTATGCATGAGAACGCAGGCGGTAAGCCCAGCAAACAGTTGGGTAAAGCGCTTTTTCAAGGTTGTCTCCTTTCTGGAAGCTTTGAAGTTGAAAGCAGGAATCCGTTTCTTTGAAGAAATCAGCCGGCAGTCGTTCTCTCGAGCCGATAGGCCAGAGCAATGAACAACGCCTGGGCCAGGCAAATCGTTGAAGTTAGGGTTCTGAATCCAAAGGCTGTCTGCTCTCGTGTGAACAGACTGATATCGGCGTGGGCACAGGCTGGCGCCAAAGGCGTATCCGTGATGAGAAGGATGTTGCCGCCGCCATTGCGCGCCTGTTCCAAACACTGATTCGTTTCAGTTGCGTACGGCGCAGCGGTGATTGCGAGCAAAGCATCCCCCTTCGCCAGCGCTCTGACGCCTTGTGCGGGGTTTCCCCCAAGGCCGGAGACAAGGTGCGTACGCATTCTGAGATTGCGCATGGCATACACCAGATAGGATGCCACCGGAAATGAACGTCCCATGCCTACCACGTAAATATCTCGACTCTCGACAAGCAGGTTCACCGCCTGTTCGAACGCTTGTTCGTCGAATTCGGCGTTCAATGCGTCCAAGCCATCTTTGCCCGCGTGGATCACCGAGCGCGCCTGCATCGCAGCGGAGCTGGGAGCACCACTGGCCAACTCCCGCTGTATGCGCTCCGCGTAGGACGTCGAATAACCGTCATTACCACGCACTGCGTCGCGGAACATCGCCTGCAGTTCGCTGTAGCCGGACAGTCCAAAGCGCTGCGCAAATCGCACTACGGCAGAAGGCTGGACCGAGCAGCCCTCCGCAACATCCTGCGTGCGCAGAAAGGGGACATCGGACTGGTGACTCTCGAGGTAAACGGCAATCCGTTGCAGCTGCTTGGGCAGGTCAGGAAACTGTTCCCGCACTGCCTCAAGAAAGGCGCTCAGATTCTCTGGTGGCTTCATGCAGCCCTCCCCCCGGCAAAAACGCGGGCGGTTCAGTCCGCCCTGTAAATTGGGGCAGATAATACAATGAAAATTCTATTTTTTGTATTTTTAGAATTTCATTTGAAATTCACTCTGAAAGTTCGTACAGTTCTGCCCGGAGTGCTACCCCATCTCGCGCGCTGGCGAGCGAACCTTCGCTACAACGAAATTCAACATGAGACACCCGACACAATCTGATTCGCGTAACCGTCCTCTGGACTTGATCTGCCTGGGCCGCCTTGCCGTCGACCTTTATTCTCAGCAGGTCGGTGCACGCCTCGAAGACAGCAGCAGTTTTGCAAAGTATCTCGGCGGCTCCTCGGGAAACATTGCCTTCGGCACTGCCCGCCTCGGCCTGAAGTCATCCATGCTGACGCGTGTGGGAGACGACCACATGGGGCGATTCCTGATCGAAACCCTGCAAGCGGAAGGATGCGACACCAGCCGCATCGCAATAGATCCGAAGCGCTTGACCGGCCTTGTACTCCTGGGCCTGAAAGATCGGGAAACTTTCCCCCTGATCTTCTATCGGGAGAACTGCGCTGACATGGCCGTATCGTTGGAGGATTTCGACGAGAACTACATTGCGTCGGCACGTGCTCTATTAATCACAGGCACCCATCTGTCCACACAACACGTGTTGGAAACCAGCTTGGCGGCATTGCGCATGGCGCGGGCTAATCAAGTCAAAACCGTGATGGATATCGACTATCGTCCAGTGTTATGGGGACTTACCGGTCAGGCAGACGGTGAGAACAGATATGTACCGAGCGAAAAGGTATCCACTCACCTGCAGAACGTTCTCCCCCTGTTCGACCTGGTTGTCGGCACGGAAGAAGAGTTCATGATCGCCGGCGGCAGCCAGGATATTCTGGCCGCGCTGCGTAAAGTTAGGTCAGTGACCCAGGCGACACTTGTTCTTAAACGGGGAGCAGATGGATGCAACGTCTTTGAAGAGGCCATTCCAGACAGCCTGCCTTCGCCATTTCCGACATTCAAAGTCAGTGTCTTCAACGTACTCGGTGCGGGCGACGCCTTCATGTCGGGTTTGTTGAAGGGATGGCTTGACGGTCGCTCTTGGGAAGAGTCTTGCCGCCTTGCGAATGCCTGCGGTGCTCTGGTGGTCTCTCGGCACGGCTGCGCGCCTGCTATGCCCACCCTGGCTGAACTCGACTACTTCTTCAATGAAGCTGACCTCTCCAAACCGTTGGAAAGCGACCAGCGCCTTCAACGCTTGCACCGGGTGAGTGCGAAGCGCCGACCCTGGAAGGATTTGGGGGTGTTCGCCTTTGATCACCGAAGCCAGATGCTGGAAATGGCGGAAAAGTGCAACGCTGACCCCGCGCGCATTCCACAGCTCAAAACATTGTTTGTTGAAGCGGTGGAGGAAACGGAGAAGTGGCTGCGAGCTCAAGGTGTTGACCATGTCGACGTCGGCATCCTCGCGGACGAGCGCTACGGACAGGATGCCTTGAATGCTGCGACCGGACGGGGCTGGTGGATTGGCCGGCCGGTTGAGCTACCAGGATCCCTGCCCCTGCGTTTTGAATACGGACGCAGCGTGGGCACCAATCTGATTTCCTGGCCTAGAGAGCACATCGTCAAATGCCTGGTGCTCTACGATGCAGATCATCCCGAGGCGCTGCGCACTGAGCAGGAAACCCAGATGAAAACCATCTACGATGCTGCGCAAGCCAGTGGTCATGATCTCTTGCTGGAGATTATCCCCCCAGCCAATGAACAGGTTGATCCCGATACCCAAGTTATTCGGGCAATTACTCGCCTGTATGAGCTGGGTATCTACCCTGAATGGTGGAAAATCAGCGCACTCCTAAAAGCTGAGAGTTGGCAGCAACTGGATGAACTCATCGACCATAACGACCCGTTCTGCAGAGGCGTGGTTCTGTTGGGCCTCGCTGCACCGATGGAGGAGGTCATTGCCGGTTTCGATCACGCCGCGCAGAGCAAACACTGCAAAGGCTTCACCGTGGGACGCACCATCTTTCATGCGCCCAGCCAAGCATGGCTTGCGGGTCATATCAACGATACCGAACTCGTCCAACAAATACGTAATAACTTTGAGCAGCTTCTGAAGGGGTGGGTCACCGCCCGCCAAAAGACGGCTGCTGTTGCTTGAGGTAAGACCATGACCACCCTGAAAGTCGCTGCTCAGCCAGGCCCTGTCATCGCCGATATTCCCTTGGGTGCGGGAGGCCTTCGTTATGTGGGTTTCGCGGCACACCGCTTGGCTGCGAACGAAACGCTGGCACTGGAAAGTACAGAGAATGAGCTCTGTATCGTCATCTTGTCTGGCACCGTTTCCGTCACTGTTCGCAGCGTCGGTAGTGAGGCAAGCTGGCAGTCAGTTGGCGAGCGAAACAGCGTTTTCGAAGACAAGTCGCCCTATGCCGTTTACGTGCCTTCCAAGTCGTCAGTGACGGTTGTCGGCGAGTCTGCCGCTGAGGTCGCCGTGGCACGGGCCCCAGGCGGCCCTCTAGTCTTACCCGCCCGGTTGATCAGACCCGAGCAAATGAAACGGTCAGTACGAGGAAGGGGCTCCAATACCCGGTACGTATGCGATATCCTGCCGGAAACCGAGCCGGCGAACAGTCTCCTCGTGGTGGAAGTCATCACCCCACCCGGCAATTCGTCCAGTTATCCTCCACATAAACATGACACCGAGGCAATCCCTCAAGAGAGCCGACTGGAAGAAACCTACTATCACCGTCTGAATCCGCCGCAAGGCTTTGCCTTTCAACGGGTCTACACGGACGAGCGCGATATTGACGAAGCAATTTGTGTGGAAGATCACGACGTCGTGAAAGTACCGCGCGGGTACCATCCCGTCGTAGTGCCACATGGATATACGTCGTATTACCTCAATGTGATGGCAGGCCCGGTACGCACATGGCATTTCCACAATGACCCTCAGCACGAATGGATGCTTGAGAGTCAGTAAAGGGAAAAGGCTGTGACCGCTGGTTCACTAATATAGAATCCACCAGCATGGATACGCGCTACCTTCAATGCTTCATCGCCGCCGCCGAATGCAAATCGCTTGCGGAGGTGGCGCGTCGATTCAACATTACCCCGGCTGCTGTGGCCGCGCGTATCAAGGCGCTCGAACAGCAACTGGGGGTGCCGCTCATTCAGCGTGACGGACGCCATATCGCCGTGACACAGGCGGGCCAGCGCGTCCTCGAGCGGGCCCGCAAACTGGTGCGCGATAGCCGCGACCTGCAGGTGATCGCGGGAGACGAACATGCCATGGGGGAGTTTCGTGTCGGAGCATCGACTTCGACTCTTACGACGCTCCTACCCAAGGTGCTGACGCCGCTCTACAAACGTTATCCAAAGTTGTCGGTCTTCGTCGAACCTGGTACTTCCGCCCATCTTTATCACCAAGTTACGCGCGGTATGCTGGACGCGGCCATCATTGTCCAGCCTCAGTTTGCCGTGCCCAAGGGTTTTGAATGGCAGCTGCTGGTGGAAGATGCCTTGACTGTACTGGTGCCGGCGCACATGAAAGACAGAGACCCGTTCGAGGTACTCGAGAGCGAGCCGTTCTTACGCTACGACCGCACGACCTGGGGCGGCCGCATGGCTGACCAATATCTCCAACGCCATGACATTTACCCTCAGCAGCGGCTCGAAATTGATGGAGCGTCGGCCATCGCCTATATGGTGGCATCGGGGTTGGGCGTCTCCCTCATCCCGCGTTCTTTAGCGGATCCGTCAGAAACAAAGGAAGTGGCATGCCTGCGTCTGCCGGGGGATACACCGCGGCGACGCATGGGAATTATTTGGGCCGTGAACCGAGCGCAGACATCCTTATCTCAGTTCATGGTCGAGGAAGCGGTGAAGGCG
>JAJUFI010000182.1 GCA_029263795.1 Alcaligenaceae bacterium | reverse complement strand
TGCGCATACGTTCGCGCGACCTTAGCCGTTCAGTCCCCTACCACGGCATGGTGTCGGATATCGAACAGCTCGGCCAGGTTGATGAATACAACTTCTACAGGCTCACTTTGGTGCCACGGCTGTGGCGCCTGAGTCTGAACACGCTGAACGACGTCTTCCTGGACGAATTCCGCATCCCCGACGTCATCCGCCACATTCTTGAACGCAACGGCCTGCGCGGGCCTGATGTACGCATGGCCATACAGAATATGGATGTCTACCGGCAGCGCAGCTTCATCTGCCAGTACGAGGAAAGCGACCTGGCGTTTGTGTCGCGCTGGATGGAGCAGGAAGGTCTGTATTACTTCTTCGACCACGAAGACGACAGCGCCACCGGCGAAGTGCTGCGCATTGTCGACTTCAAGGACGCCCAGCCGGACAAATCCATCACCCTGCGCTATACACCGCCGGAACACGTGCAGACTGACCGCCAGGACAGCTGTGTGACTTCTTTCACCTGCCGCAAGACACATGTGCCCGGCAAGGTGCTGGTGCAGGATTTCAACTTCCGTAC
Organism: Alcaligenaceae bacterium; assembly: GCA_029263795.1. Taxonomy (GTDB): domain Bacteria; phylum Pseudomonadota; class Gammaproteobacteria; order Burkholderiales; family Burkholderiaceae_B; genus Yanghanlia. The sequence continues at coordinate 4,035 of JAJUFI010000182.1, read as the reverse complement.
GGCGGCAATGGAAGACAACCTCAATTCCGAGGCCGAGGTGGCAGGCGGGCGCCAGGGCTTACACATGTTCTATGGCGACAATGTGCGCAGCGAAGCCGACGTGAAACGCCTTGCCAAGATTCGCGCCGAGGAAATCGCCTGCCAGGGTACGGTCTATCACGGCACGGCCCCCGCCATTGGTGTCCGCAGCGGGTATTTCATGGATGTCTCGCACCATTTCCGGGGCGACATGAATGGCCGCTACTGGGTGACTTCTGTACAGCATCAGGGTTCGCAGGCGGGCGTGGTGCTGGCAGGCCGCAATACTGTGTACAACCGCGACGAACAGGGTTCCATTTACGAATGCAGCTTCACCGCCTTGCCGGGCAGCCAGCAGTTTCGTGCGGAACGGCTGACCCCGCGCCCCGTGGTGCATGGGGTACTGAACGCCATCATTGATTCCGAGGGCGACGGCGAACATGCTGAACTGAACGAATACGGGCAGTACAAGGTGCAGCTGATGTACGACTACCCCAACCCGGAACACGAAAAGAATTCCTCTTGGCTGCGCATGGCCACGCCCTATGCCGGCAACAAGAACGGTATGCACTTCCCCCTGTTGAAGGGCACCGAAGTGCTGATCGGCTTTGTAAAAGGCGACCCCGACCAGCCCATTATCCTGGCGGCTGTGCCCAATTCCGAGAACCAGAACATCGTGCGCGACACCAACGCCTACTGCAATGGTGTGCGTACGGTAGCCGGCAACATCATGAACATGGTGGACAAACCGGGGCAGGAAGCCATCGCCCTGTATTCGCCCAAGATGAACTCGGCAATCTATGTCGGCACCTTCCCTTTGACCGGCGCCGATGTGTCGCTGGACGATACGAAGAGCTCCGACCCGGTATCCATCATTGAAAACCTGGAGTAGGCGCATGCCCCGAACTCCGAGTTATAACAAACAAAGGTTCCTGCCATGTCCATAGCGAATGTCTCGAACGGAGAAGCCTTCAACTGGTTTGCCGGTGGCAAGACCGAGATGTCGGTCAAGAACAATCTGGAGGTCGTTTACGGCATCACGACTTCCGTCGCCATGGGCATGAAGAGTGAATTCTTCTTTGGGCATGCATCGGAAATCACGCTTGGCACAAAGGTCGGCGTGTCGAGGGGCCCCGAATTCGCGATTTACGAAGCAAGCGAAAGCAACTCCAAGGCATGCGATTCGGCCCACTACATGGAGGCGTTTACCAGCTCGGTGGGCGCCAGCCCAACGCAAATCCTTCTAATGGAAAAATTGCGGCGGGTCACTTTCATATTGGTGGACCTGCAGACGGCGCTCATGATTTCGTCCGCCGCCATGGCCACCAACCGCCTGAGCAAGGACCCGGAGTCCAAGGACCTGTTCTCCCCTTCGGTGGGCCTGACCATGACAGTCCTGCCGCAAATCGCGACCATTGGAGCAGCGCTCATCGGAGCCGTTGTGGCCGTCAAGAAAAAATGGGGGTCACTGAAGGAAACGGATACCCCTGGGGCGGCAATTACCCTGGATGCCGACGGAGGCGTATTCCTTGGCGCGAGAAAGGTCGGCGTTGACACGCGCACTGCTGGGGTGCTGGTCAATCAGGACGGTGTGCAGATCAACGCGGCGAAAGTGGACCTGCAGTATAACCAGCCGGCGAAAAGCGAATCCTTCATTGGTTTTTCGCAGGACGCCGACAATGGCAACAATGGTGGCACACGTGCTGAATTCGCGAACGATGGCTGGACCCGCCTCTACGGCAAAGGCATGCACGTCGCACTGAAAGCCTCTGCCGGCAAGGCTATGAACGTCGCGCTCGCCGAGGAGCACCATCTGAAGGTTACCGGTTCGGGCAACCTCAACCCCACCGGAGCCGGCATTGGCATAAGCAATGATGGCGTTCTGCTGAAGCGGGACGCCAACACCGCGATTTCCGCGCAAGATGGGAGCATCAACGCCATTGTCGGTGGGGGCGGCGGCTCTGCCCTACGGCTTACTCCCGACAGCGCCAGCCTGAACAGCGGCCTGAATTTCATCAGCGTGGACAATCAGGGCGTGTATCTGCATTTTGGTGGCAACACCTTCCAGATAAACCAGGTCAGAATCAGCCTTTGCAACAACCTAACTGTGCTGGGTGGTGCGGCGGGAGCCCCCTTCACCGGCATGGCCGATGCAATCCGCGACATCACCGCGCTGAGCACTTCGCAGCAAGCCTCGTATACGGCCAGCACCGCTGACCACACCACCTTCGACGCCAGCCGCCGCTTGTCCAAACAGAGCAACGAAGCCCTCATCACGGCGCGGGCCTCCCGCCGGTGGGCTCTGGAGAAAGCACTATGGTGGTCATGAGCCCCTCACGGCGAGACGCTCTGGCCGGTTTGAAAACCTTCAAACCCGGGCGCTGCGAAGTGGTGCACCGGGTGTACAGCCCCAGTTCCGGGCAGTACGCCATGTCGTTTGGTGTGCTGGTTCCCTTTGTACTGAACCCGCCGGGTGCAGAGCCGGAAATCGAGTTCAGCTCCATTTGGGATCATGCCGCAGAAATCCTTCCGGAAGGCGAAATTCTGGACGAAGCCTGGCCCAAGCCGCAGGGTGAGTTTCTGGCGGCAGGGCATTGCTACGCCCCGCAAGGGCATACCGCCCAACCGGTGTCCGCCCACATCAGCGTCGGCAGCCTGAGCAAGCGCCTGGCCGTGTTCGGCCGCCGCCATGTCACCGCAACGGGTGGAATCAGTGCGCCCGAACCCTTCCAGCGGGTGCGAATCGATCTCGCCCATGCTTTTGGTGGCCCGGGCCACCCCTTCAACCCGCAGGGCAAGGGCCTGCCTGGCGACACGGGCGAGGTTGAACTGCCCAATGTTGAAGACCCCGATCACCTGATGCTTTCCCTGGGGGAACGGCCACCCGTGGCCGGCTTCGGCCCCCTGCCCAGCATCTGGCCGGAACGTTCCCGCCACCTGGGCAAGCAGGATGAACACTGGCGCAACACCCGCTGGCCCCATCTGCCGGAAGATTCCGATGCCCGTTACTTCATGGCCGCAAGGCCGGACCAGCATCTGAACGGTTTCTGGCAAGGGGGCGAGCCGGTGCGTGTGCTCAACATGCACCCGGAATACCCGGAACTGCATGGGCAAATTCCTCGCTCACGGCCACGTTTTTTCGTTCACCAGTCCTTTGGGGAAGACGACGTCCAGTTTCATGAACTGAACGTGCGCATCGACACAGTCTGGCTGTTGCCGGAAGCCCGCCTGGGTGTGCTCATCTTCCGTTCCAGTGTGCCGGTTCAACACCCGGACGGGCTGGATGTGAATGCTTTCTACGCCGAATTCGAGAACCCGGACGAGCCGGCCGCACCCATTGGCATCCATTTGAACAGTTGCTTGCGGGCCATGGCACCCGAGCTGTATCAGGGTGTACCGGACGTCAACTCGCCCGAGTTCAAGGCGGCGCTGGGGTCCATGTCTGAGCAGGAACTGCTGCAGACCGTACGTGAACAGCGTGAGCACTTCGAACAGGCACTCCGGAGCACGGGGCTGAACGAAACAGAACTGCTTGCCCAGCTTGAGGCCAACCCGCTCACCCGGCAATTTGCCCAGACGGTCAAGCAGCACAGCCGCTCGCTGACGGGCTTCTTTCGGGAAATCGAAACTCTGCTGGCTTACATACATGCTGAGAATGGTCAGCCTGCCACCCCAGCAGAGCCGGATCTCTCCAAAGTCCTCACCCCCTATCCTCAGGCAGCGGAATACGCCGTGCGGGCGCCGGTCGATGCCGCAGTGAACCCCGAACTGCATGATGCCTCCGCGGCAGCGCGCAATCGCCAGCTTGTGCTGAATGCTGTGGTCAACGGCTATAGCTGTGCCAACCTGGATTTGTCCCATGCCAATCTGGCAGGGCTGGACCTTGGCGGCATGGATTTCACTGGGGCCGTACTGGCCGGTGCCAACCTGGCGGGCGCACAGCTGCAGGGGGCACAGTTGAACGGCGTGTTTGCCTCGGGGGCGCGCTTTGACGCTGCCAATCTGTCGGGTTGCCAG
>JAJUFI010000138.1 GCA_029263795.1 Alcaligenaceae bacterium | reverse complement strand
TTCGGTCATCTTTACCTGAAAGACCAGCGCCATATACAGCTGCAGATCTCCGGTGCCCTGTATCCAGTGACACCAATTCACGATCCTGGTGCGACCCATCGTCCGCCACCTAATTTCCCTCTGTGGAGAGACATGGTCTATCTGGAGCGCCAGCCGGGCGGTGACACTGATGACGCCAGGAGCCCCGGCCCAACAGTTTTCTCTCACATCATCGTAACAAATTCCAACATCTCTCCGGAATTACCCTGTCTAGCGTATTTCCCGAAGGGCGCTCCAGCTCTGCGATGCGAACCAGCTAAAGCCCGCGAAACCGCATGAATAAAGCGTTTCACATCGCAGGGAACCATTTTACAAGCCGGGAACCGTTCGTCTTTACATCTGGTATCCCTCATTGACGGGTATAGACCCTTCGCCTATAAAAGCTACGCTGGTTTGATAAGTTGCTTTGCAGGTTTAAAAAACATTCCACGAGGAGACACTATGAAGAGCAGCACCGTCAACAAGAACGACAGCCCAGTGCAGTCTTCGCGCCGCCGCTTCCTTGGGGGTGCCGCAGCCACTACGGCAGCGGCTGCCACCATGGCTTTCCCGGCCATCGTGAAGGCTCAGTCCCCCACCAGCTTCCGTTTCCAAAGTACCTGGCCCACCGTTGACATCTTCCACGAATTCGCGCTTGACCTCGCACAGAAGATCAACGACATGTCGGGTGGCGAACTGAAAATCGAAGTGCTTCCGGCCGGTGCCGTGGTGCCTGCGTTCTCGCTGCTGGATGCCGTAGCCAAGGGCACACTTGACGGCGGCCACGGGGTGCTGGGCTACAACTATGGCAAGCAGAATGCTCTTGCCCTGTTTTCTTCCGGCCCCGCATTCGGCATGGACGCCAACATGCTGCTGTCCTGGTACAAATACGGCGGCGGCAAGGAACTGCTCGACAAGCTCTACCAATCCATCGGCGTGGACGTCGTCTCCATCCTGTACGGCCCCATGCCCACCCAGCCGTTCGGCTGGTTCAAGAAGCCGGTCACCCGTGTGGAAGACCTCAAGGGTCTGAAGTTCCGCACCAACGGCCTGGCCATTGACCTGTTCACCGCGATGGGCGCAGCCGTGAACGCTCTGCCTGGCGGCGAAATCGTTCCGGCACTCGACCGCGGCCTGCTCGACGGCGCTGAATTCAACAACGCCACGTCCGACCGTCTGCTGGGCTTCCCCGATGTTTCCAAGGTCTGCATGCTGCAAAGCTTCCATCAGGCCTCCGAAACCTTCGAAGTCATCTTCAACAAGCCTAAGTACGAAGCCCTGCCCGACAAGCTCAAGGCCGTCATTGCCAACGCTTGCGAAGCTGCTTCGGCCGACATGTCCTGGAAAGCCATCCACCGCTATTCCGAAGACTACATCAAGCTGCAGAAGGAAGACGGCGTCAAGTTCTACAAAACGCCTGATTCCATCCTTCAGCAACAGCTGCAGGTATGGGACGAAATCGTTGCCGAGAAGTCCAAGACCAACCCGATGTTCAAGGAAGTCGAGGCTTCCCAGCGCGCCTTCGCACAACGTGCGCTGGCATGGGATATGGACACCAACGTGAACCGTCGGATGGCCTACAACCACTATTTCGGCCGTCGCCAGCAACAACAGCAGAAGAGCTGATCTCTTGAAGCACTAGGCCTTTCAAACACCATCACTTAATAAGTCGATGGTGTTTTTTTGGCGCCGCATTGCATCTCGCCGGCCGTCTCTGCACGGCCGGCCTTCCAAGATGCGGAAGTTGTATGCCTGCCTCCCGGGCCGAATCCCTTTCGGTGCCGATTCGCGGGTTTCGAAGCTCCTGCCGCACAGCGGCTACAGGTAGATTTCCCATGCAGAAACTGTTGCTCACCATCGACCGCGTGAACACCAAGCTAGGTCAGCTTTTTGGCTGGCTGGTACTTGCGCTCACCCTGTTCGTCACCTACGAGGTCATTTCCCGCTACGCGTTCAAAAACCCCCATGCCTGGGCCTTTGACGCCATGAACATGATGTACGGCACACTGTTCATGATGGCCGGTGCCTACACACTGTCCAAGAACGGCCACGTGCGCGGTGACGTGCTGTACGGGTTCTTTCCGCCGCGCCTGCAGGCAGGGCTGGATCTCGCGCTCTATTTCCTTTTCTATTTCCCGGGTGTCATAGCGCTTTGCTGGGCCGGCTATTACTACTTCGAGGAATCCTGGGCCATTCGGGAAACGTCGAGCCTTGCCTCCGGCGGCCCTCCCCTCTACCCATTCAAAGCTATCATTCCCATTGCCGGTTTTACCTTGCTGCTGCAGGGCGTAGTCGAAGTCGTGCACTGCATTGGCTGCCTCAAACAGGGCCAGTGGCCACGGCGCGATGCAGACGTAGAAGAAGTCGACGTCGACAAGCTGAAAGACATGGTCAGCGATGAGGCTCTGAGCGTCCACGCCCAGGCCACTTCCGCCCAGAAGCAATAGCAAAGGATTCCGAGAATGAGAAAAGAAGTATGGTTCGGGCTATCGATTCTGATAGCCGTGGTCATCGGGATCATCATCCTGATGCCTTCGCCCGAGAACATGACCAACGGCCACCTTGGCCTGCTGATGCTGGCGCTGATCGTTGTGACCATCATGCTCGGCTTCCCCACTGCCTTCACCCTGATGGGCATGGGTGTGATGTTCACGTATCTGGCCTACCGGCATCTGCCCATGCAGACGGCCATCGAACAGACGCTCGACCTCATGGTTCTGCGCGCCTATTCGGTCATGACCAACGACGTGCTCATTGCCGTGCCGCTCTTCATCTTCATGGGGTATCTGGTAGAACGCGCCAACCTCATTGAAAAACTGTTCAAGAGCATGCATTTGGCGCTGGCCCGCATTCCCGGGTCGCTGGCAGTTGCCACCATCGCCACTTGTGCTGTGTTCGCGACGGCAACGGGTATCGTGGGAGCCGTCGTCACCCTGATGGGTCTACTGGCCATGCCCGCCATGATGAAGGCCGGCTACAGTGTGCGCCTGACCGCTGGTGCCATCACCGCGGGCGGCTGTCTGGGTATCATGATTCCGCCTTCGGTGCTGCTCATCGTGTACGGTGCCGTGGCGGGCGTTTCGGTTGTAAAGCTCTATGCCGGGGCCTTCTTCCCGGGTCTGATGCTGGCCGGTCTGTACGTGCTGTATGTGATCATCATGGCCAAAGTCTTCCCGCAAAGTGCTCCCCCCCTGTCGGAAGAAGAGCGGCGAGTACACCTGCCCCCCTTCTCGCAGTCCATTCGCGACACCATCAGCAACAAGGCCCTGCCGGGACTGCTGAGTGCCCTCAAAGGCAGGCAGAACCTGAATGTGCCCTTCAACGTGCTGATGCGCAATCTCGTCATTGTGCTGATTCCTGCCATCGTGTTTTACGGTGCCATGGGCTTGACCTACAAGGTCGTTACCACGCCCGAGGAAACCGTTGACTACAGCATGATGCAGATGGGCGGTGGCTTCAGCAATTTTGACAGTGACAGCGACTGGGATTCCGGTGGCCTGGCAGAACCCGAAGGCACTGACTCCGGCGGTCTGGCAGAGCCGGCAGGTGCCACCACACTCGGCTTTGACTCAAGTCCTGCGGAAACGTCCTCCGACAACACCGCGGCAGAGGAGCAGGCCGTAGCGGAAGAAGAAGCCAAGGTTTCGGCACCCACGTGGTTCTGGATCATTCTGGCCATTGGCACCGGCATTCTGGTGCTGTTCTATGCGCTATTCACCCTGGCGCGGCTGGAAGTCTTCAAGATGCTGCTGTCTTCTTTCTTCCCTCTGGCCATTCTGATTCTGGCCGTATTGGGCAGTATCGTGTTCGGCTTTGCCACGCCGTCCGAAGCGGCGGCCATGGGGGCATTCGGCGGCATTCTGCTGGCCTTCGCCTACAAGCAGTTGAATTTCGGCATGGTGCGGGAATCGGTTTACCTGGCGGCCAAGACCAGCGCCATGGTGTGCTGGCTGTTCGTCGGTTCCGCAATCTTTTCTGCGGCGTTCGCCCTGCTGGGCGGCCAGGAGATCATCAACGAATGGGTCATGGGCATGGATCTCACGCCCACCCAGTTCCTGATTCTTTCCCAAGTGGTGATTTTCCTGCTTGGCTGGCCGCTGGAATGGACTGAGATCATCGTGATCTTCATGCCCATCTTCCTGCCGCTGGTGAACCACTTTGGTATTGACCCGCTGTTCTTCGGCCTGCTTGTAGCACTTAACCTGCAGACCGCCTTCCTGTCGCCGCCGGTGGCCATGTCCGCCTTCTATCTGAAGGGGGTCTCACCACCGCACGTGACGCTGAACCAGATCTTCCTGGGCATGATGCCGTTCATGGGCATCCAGATTCTGGCCATTGTGCTCATGTACCTCTTCCCCGGCATCGGCCTGTGGCTGCCGCAGGTTCTGTACTAATAAAAACAACACTTCTGTTCGTCTTGCGCGGCCTTCGGGCCGCCTTTTTATTTGCTTATCACGCTCTTACACGATCAACTATTTGAAACGTGTATGATTAACGGTTTAACTGCGAAGTTTAGAAACATCTTGGCTTTATCTGTATAGCAACAAAGAGACCCTCAAGGGCCAGAGAGCGAGACAGCCGTCCCCATCCATGCGCAAGAATTACCCCATTACCCAAGTCGAAACGCGTGTCCGCGCAGACCAGTACCTGATTTCCAAAACCGACACGCGAGGCATCATCACGTATGCCAACCCGGCGTTCATTGAAATCAGCGGTTTCTCTCACGAAGAACTCGTAGGGCAGCCACACAACATCGTTCGCCACCCCGACATGCCGCCAGCTGCATTCAAGGATTTATGGGATACGCTTCAGGCAGGGAAACCCTGGACAGGCATGGTGAAGAACCGCCGCAAGGACGGTGGTTATTACTGGGTACTGGCCAACGCCACACCCATCGTGGAAAACGGCGAAGTTACCGGATACGCATCCGTGCGCACCAGCCCCACCCGCGAGCAAATTGAAGAAGCCGAAGCGCTGTATCAGAGCATCAATGAAGGCACACTCAGCGGCTACACCCTGCGCCATGGCAAACTAGTTCCCACGGGCTGGCGGCGCCTGTTGCAGTTCGCTGCCATTCCTTTCTCGTCATCCCTGCGCGCGGGCATGCTGCGGCTCACCCTGCTCTCAACCATTATCACACTGGTTGCTGCCTGGTTCGCCTTCAACGGCGGCATACCAGAAGGCCAGGAACTGCCCTTCCTCATCGCCCTGGCGCTCGCCTTCCTGTGTACCTTCGGCTATGGCTGGGTCATCGCTCAACGCATACTGAAACCGCTCAGCGGCGTCACGGACATCGCCCGCCAGATTGCCGCCGGCAACCTGCAGCTGACCATCGAGGCCGACCGCGACGATGAAGCCGGTGAACTGCTCTTCCATATGGACATGATGCGCCGCAGCCTGGTCGGCATTGCACACGATGTTCACGCCAGTGTTCAGGTTGCCACGAGCACCGCTCAGGCACTGGCCATAGACAATCGCAACCTCACCATACGCAACGCCAACCAGACGGAAGCCCTGCAGCAGACCGCGATCAGCATGCAGAACCTTGCCAATACCGTGCAGCAGAACGCCGACAACGCGCGGCTGGCCAACCAGCTCTCCGACAACAGCATGCGGATTGCCCGTCGCGGCGGTGAAGTCGTGCAGGCGGTGGTCACATCCATGGGCCGCATCCACGAAAGCTCGCTGAAAATTGGCGACATCGTCGCGCTCATTGAGTCCATCGCCTTTCAGACGAATATTCTGGCACTCAACGCTGCCGTGGAAGCGGCACGTGCCGGCGAGGCGGGCCGCGGCTTTGCTGTGGTGGCCTCCGAAGTGCGCAGCCTGGCGCAGAAAAGTGCCAACGCGGCCAAGGAAATCAAGGAACTCATTGAAGAATCTGTCGCGCGCATGCAGGACGGCTCCGAAGAAGCTCAACGCGCCGGTGCCACCATGCAGGAAATCGTGGAAGCCGTCACCCGCGTGGCGGACCTGATCAATGAAATTTCCGCCGCTTCCGATCTTCAGACCAGCGGGCTGGCGCAGATCAACGCAGCTCTGGCGAACCTCAATGACACCACTCACGGCAACGTGGAATTTGGCCAACAACTGGGTGCCAATATCCATCTGCTTGCAGCCGATGCAGAAAGCCTGCGTCAGGCCATTGATGTTCTGAACATTGACCGCGCAGTGAGCGTTGCACCCCCCGAAGTGCCCCGCTTGTCGTAAGATTATTTCTTTGTCCTATGCTCGCTGAATGAAAATCTCCGCTGCCCACCTGGATTCCAGGAATGACTCACTGGACCTTTTCGACATCTCGCCAGTCTCCATGTGGCTGGAAGACTATAGCGAGCTCAAGTCCTTGTTCGACCAATGGCGCAGCGAAGGTGTACGCGACTTGCGCGCCCATCTCACCGAAGACCCCAAGCGTTTCGCCAAGTGCTCCAACAGCATCCGCCTGCTGCGTGTGAACAAGCGCACACTGCAGCTTTACGGGGCCCGGGATTTTCAGGAACTGTCGAGCAAGCTCGACACGGTATTGCGCGACGACACGTACACCGCCTTCATAGACGAACTCGAGCAGCTTTGGAACGGTGAAGGCCGCTTCCAGAGCAAGACA
>JAJUFI010000128.1 GCA_029263795.1 Alcaligenaceae bacterium | reverse complement strand
GGCCATCCGCCACAAGTGCAGTTTGAACGGCGCGATTCGTGAGCTGGTCATCGTGCGGGTTGCCCAGCTCAATGGCGCGCAGTACGAAGCCGACCAGCACATTCCCATCGCTCTTAAGGAAGGGGTGACCCAGCAGCAGATCGACGAGCTTGAGGATTGGCGCAATTCGACAAGCTTCAACGCGACGGAGCGCAATGTGCTCGAACTGACAGACCAGATGACCACCAAGGTCAAGGTGGACAAGGGCACCATTGACGCGCTTTCCTCAGATTTCAACCATCAGGAACTGGTTGAGCTGGTGGCCACGGTGGCTGCCTACAACATGGTTTCGCGTTTCCTGGAAGCCTTCGGCATTCATAGCGACGACGAACGCTAAGGTACAACTGGGCCAGTCGTGGGTGACCACGCTGACCGCACTGGCCACACACCGGGGCACATACCGGAAAAGTGAAAGGGCCGGCGAGCTAAACCCGCCGGCCCTTCGCATGTGAGTGCATGAATCTTACTTGTTCAGCTTCTCCACCGCCTTGGAGAACAGTTCACGCTGTTGCTTCAGATAGGCCTTGTAGTCTTCCGGGTTAAGCAGCTTGATCTGTGCACCGAAGGTGGCAAGGTTCTTGGCGATGTCGTCACCGTATTTGGCAACCACCTTTTCTGCCGCCTTGTAGATCTTGTCCACGACTTCCTTGGGTGTGCCGGCCGGCGCGGAAATGCCGTAATAGGTGGGGCTGCCGATGTCATAACCCAGCTCCTTCAGCGTGGGCACATCAGGGTAAGCCTTGAGGCGTTCCACACCGAACACTGCCAGCGGCTTGAGGGTGCCGGCATCAATGTGTGCGCGCACCGGCGCTATGGCTGTGGAGGCGAGGTCAACGTGGCCGCCAAGCAGCGCGGTGATGGCCGGGCCGCTGCCCTGGTAGGGAATGTGGCGCCACTGTACGCCGGCGGTGTCCGTAAAGGCTTCCGCCAGCAGGTGGGTGATGCCCATGGCGCCGGAGCTGCTGAAGGTCACGCCATCGGGGTTCTTGCGTGAATATTCGATCAGTTCGTTCAGCGTCTTCCACTTGGAGCTGGAGGGAGCGACCAGCATCAGCCCGCCCTCAGCCAGTGACGCAACAGGCTCGAAGGAGTCCGGCGTGTATTTGATGTCCTTGTTGGCGAGCGGCACGACCACAATCGAGCCGGGCGACGTGCCAACCAGGGTGTAGCCGTCAGGCGCGCTGTTGGCGACCGCCCCTGCGCCAACGCCGCCGCCGGCACCGGGACGGTAGTTGAGGATGACGTGCTGCCCCAGGAATTCGTTCATGCGGTCGAGGAAGGGGCGAAGCATATTGTCGGTATCACCCGGCTGGAAAGGAATGACGACCTGGATCTGCTTGTTGGGGAAGTCGGTTGCAGCTGTGGCATTAAATGCAACCGTGGAAGTCACGGCTGCGGCAAGTAAGGTGCGTACCCATTTTGTTCTCATGCTTGTCTCCTTGAACTTTATTTTTGATGCGAAAAGAAACGACGTAACGCGTATTGCCTTCCCTTCAATCACAGCGGGCGCTCATCCCTCCATCCACGACGAGCTCGGTTCCCGTTATGAAGCGGGCTTCATCAGAGGCAAGGAACAGCGCCGCGTTGGCGGTATCCATGCCGTCACCCATGAAAGGCATGGGTATACGACGCTTGCGGCGCTCAAGCAGGGCTTCGATATCGCCCTGAGCCTGTGTGCGCGCCAGTACGGCATCCACCAAGGGGGTGTGAACCTGGCCGGGAACAACGGAATTCACGCGGATGCCGAAGGGGGCAAGTTCCACAGCGGCTACCTTGCCGTACTGGATGACCCCGGCCTTGGCGGTCGCGTAGCCAATTTGGGGCGCACCCGTCCAGCGTATGCCGGAGGTGGAAGCGATATTGACGATGGCGCCCGAGGACTTTTCCTTCATGATGGGCAATACGCAGCGGGACACGATGAACACGGTCTTCAGGTTGAGGCCAAGCTGTGAATCCCACTGCTCTTCGGTCAGGGCCATGGCCCCGCCGGGGCAAGGGGCGCCAACGTTGTTGACCAGGATGTCCACCGTTCCGTAGGTCTCGACACAGGCATCGACCATGCGCTGCACCGCTGCAGAATCAGTGACGTCGCATTGATAGGGTGTGATCTCGCCACCTATGGAAGCGACTTTCTCCAGGGTTTCGGACATGGCTTCCATTGAGAGGTCCACAGCAAAGACTCGCGCGCCTTCCTGCGCAAAGCGATATGCAATGGCCCGGCCGTTTCCCCACCCCGGACCGACGCAGCCGGCACCGGTCACTATTGCCACTTTTCCTGCCAGACGCTTGTTGCTCATGTCTCCTCCAGTCAGCGGGTGGCGGCGGTAATGCCGCCATCAACCACGATTTCTTGTGCTGTGATGTACTTTGCTTCATCGGAAGCCAGGAACAGGGTAGCGTGGGCCACGTCCCAGGCGTCTCCCATGTGGCCCATGGGCACCTGCTGATGCCGGTGAGCGACAAAACCTTCGAAATCACCCTTCACATACTTGTCGGCCAGACGCTTCACAAGAGGCGTGAACATTAGACCCGGCACGACGCAGTTCAGCCGTATGCCTTTCTGGGCATAAATGACTGCCGTGGTGCGCGTCAGCTGCATGAGCGCGGCCTTGCCGGCGGCATAGGCGACTTGCGGTTTGCCGGCGTAGCGCAGACCGGCGATGGAAGATACGTTCACGACTGCCCCGCCGCCCTGTTTCTCCATGATGGGAAGGACATACTTGCAGGCCAGGTAGGCGGACTTCACGTTGACGTCCATCTGGTCATCCCAGGTTTCCTCACTCATGGTGACCGGGTCGCCCGGCTCGGATCGGCCAACGTTGTTCACGAGGATGTCGATGCGGCCGTACTTCTGCATGCAGGCCTCCACCATGGCCTGCGCATCGCTGGATTTCGTGCCATCGCACACCATGGCCTCGACAGTACCGCCTTCTTCCCGGATGATACGTACCGTGTTCTGTGCTGCGGTTTCATTGAGATCGGTTCCGAAGATGCGGGCGCCCTGCCGCGCCAGCAGGGTGGCAATTGCCTGCCCGTTTCCCCAGCCTTCTCCCACCGAACCAAAGCCTGTGACGAGCGCAACCTTGTTGTCCAACCTGAGCATGCTTGTCTCGCTTCTGTTATTGATATTTATGGGTTGTCCTTCATGGTAGGAAGGTTTCTCTCCAAGGAGAAATTCCTTTTTTGGGCCCATTGATTGGAAATTGGAATGAATCTGACGCCCAGAGAGCTGAGCATCTTTGTATCCTTGGCAAGTTCGCTAAATTTTGGTCGGACTGCGGAACGCTTCTATGTGACACAGCCCACCATGAGCAAGATCATCCGCAATATGGAGGACAGGCTGGGCGTGAAGCTGTTCGAGCGCAACACGCGCAACGTCACGCTGACTCCGGAAGGCAGGGATCTGCTGGATGTCGCCTCCAGAATCGTGGATGAGTATGAAACTGGCCTGACGGAACTGGCTGCCGTGGCGCGCAAGCAGTCGCAGCATCTTTCGATTGCCGCCCTGCCCTCGCTGGCCGCCACCATGCTGCCCGGTCTGGTTCTGGAACTGCGGCGCCGGGTCCCGAAAGCCATGATCAACATTCACGATGTCATCCACGATGCGGCGATCGATTTGCTGCGCATGCGCAAGGTAGATTTCGCCATATCGGGGGTGGATCACGTGCACCGCGACCTTTCCACCATCGAAATCATGCGCGAATCGTTCGTGTTGCTGGCGGCGGAGTCGCTGGGCATCGACAAAAAAGAAAGGAATTGGTCTGAAGCCGAACTGGAACAGCTGCCCATTATTTCCATGCCCAGAGGCACCGGTACGCGCATGCTTATCGACATGGCTTTCATGAAGAACGGCATGCAGTTCCGGCCGTTTCTGGAGATCAAGGGCTTGTCGACTATCGGCAAGTTCGTCAAGGACGGCTGCGGCGTGGCCATTCTTCCGGAATCGGGCGCTCAACTGGTGATGGAAGAAGGCATGTACATCATTCCCTTGCGCAATGCTCCGCAGCGAACCGTAGGCATCATCACTCGAAATGAATCCAGCTTGTCGGGGTTCGCCAAACAGGCCATTGAGTGGCTCTGTACGGCCAACTCCATTGCAGTGAATCACAACTCGGAGACACAGAATGAAGGCAGTAGTGGCAACTAAACAGGGTGCATCGCTTCAGGACATTCCCACGCCTGAGCCCGGCGCGGGGGAAATCCTCGTGCGTGTGCATACGGCTGGGCTGAACCGCGCCGACCTGAACACCCTCAGGGCCGGTGCCGGGCAGCCCATCGGCATGGAATGGTCGGGCACGGTGGCCGCGCTTGGGCCGGGTGTGAGCGCGTTCCGGGAGGGTGACCGCGTCATGTGTTCGGGTAAGCATGCTTTCGCCGAATATGCGGTCGCCGAGGTCGGGCGCGCCATGCTGGTTCCGCAGAATCTTGATTTCCGGCGTGCGGGCTCGATGATGCTTGCGCTGCAAACGGCGCATGATGCCGTGGTGACGCATGGCAGTGTTCAACAAGGCGACATTGTGCTGGTGCACGGAGCAGCCGCCGGTGTTGGCCTGATGGCCGCGAAAATTGCCCGCTTGCGGGGCGCAGCCTTGGTGGTGGGCACTTCCCGCAACCCGCAAAGGCGCGAGGCACTGCTGCAGCACGGCATGGATCTGGCACTGGACAGCTCCGACCCCGCCTGGGTGGAGGCACTGCTGGAGCGCACTGAAGGGCGCGGGGTGGATGTGATCATCGACCACGTGTCGGGTGCCGGCTTCAATGATCTGCTGAAAGTGGCAGCAATACGCGGCCGGATTGTGAATGTGGGCCGTCTGGGCGGGGCTTCGGGCCCCTTCGACTTTGAAACCCATGCGTTCAAGCGCATCCGCTATACGGGCGTGACCTTCCGTACCCGTAGCACCGAAGAAGTCGCCGTGCTGACTGCAGCCATGGCGAAGGATTTGTCAGCTGAACTGGAACGCGGTGGCCTGACATTACCGCTGGTTGACGTCCTCCCCGCCCTAAATGACGGGGATTCCCACTACTGGCGCTCGACGTCCCGAGCGGAGAATGTTTAACGCAGCATTTACGTCACGATCATGGACCGCACCGCACCCACTGCAAACCCACTCTCTTATTCGCAAACCTGCGATACCTTTCGGCCTCGACTCGGGCAGTGCGCCACAAGCCGAGCAGGTCTGGGAGGAAAACGATTCATTCACTTCTTCATACCATGCGCCATTCGCAACCGACTTGTACGCAAGCATCGTTTTGAAGGAATGCCAAGATGCGTCGTAAACGCTTTTCGCCATCTTGGTCTTGGCGAGTTTTCCGCTGCTGACGTTGCCAACAGCGATGTAATCGAATCGCCGCACGATGTCCGTACTGGCCTTGTGCAGGAAGTCCATCCGGGTGTTGGCGATCTTGGCGTGAATCTTCGCCGCCAGTCGTTTCTTTCTGGCCCTTTGCGCCTTCGCCAGTTTTTCTTCAAGCTGCCGAAAGCATCGGGGATGCTCGATCTTCTCGCCGTTGGACAGCGTAGCCAGATCGGCAAGCCCCAGGTCAATGCCAACGCCGCGCACAGGTTTTCTGGTTTCAGCGTCCGCAACATCAACGACGATGTTCAGGAACCAGTTTCCGCGCCTGTCTTGGCTAAAGCAGGTGCCGTCCTTGATCTTTCCTTCCGGCAGGGGCCTGGAATTGAATACGCGAAATGTGTTACCAGCGAATCGGAACGCATCGCCGTGGCGTTTCAAGTCCCGACCTTTGAGTGGCACCCAGCCCAGCGACCGCTTGCCTCGATAGCGCAGGTACGGGCGCTTGAACTGCTTGCGAGACTTGGCGTATTGCTCGCACACGGCATTGATCGTGCCGGAGTGGATGCCAAGTTCCTTGCTGCTTCCGGCGGTCAGGACGTTCAGATCAAAGCCGGTAGGCCATCGCTTGCGCCATTTGAGCGCATGTTTCTGCGTGTCATTGCAGAAGTTCCAAACGAAATTTACCGCCCGCGCCTGCTTGTTCAGCAGGCCGTTCAGCGACTTCACGCGGTAGCGGTAAACCTTCGTGCTCATTGGCGTTTCAGGTACTCGTCAATAGCGCGTCGGATGTGTTCAGCGACCGAAAGCCCGGTCTTTTCGGACAGGGCCTTGAGCGCCGCAATAACCGGCTCGGGCAGGAATATATGTGTGCGTTTCATGCACATATTATACCTGTGTTTTCATACAGCAGTGCAGCCTGTCGGCTGCGCTCCTTTCCTCCCCGGCCTGAACGCCGTGGTCTCTCGGAGCATCAGATGAAGAGTTCGCCCTGCAGGACGCGGCCGCCGCACTGCAGCGCATGGCGACGAACCAGCACTTTGGAAAGATCACTCTGCGTATCTCATGACA
This sequence comes from Alcaligenaceae bacterium, assembly GCA_029263795.1. GTDB lineage: Bacteria > Pseudomonadota > Gammaproteobacteria > Burkholderiales > Burkholderiaceae_B > Yanghanlia. Next base: position 1,345 of record JAJUFI010000128.1, on the reverse strand, counting down.
TCCTGCGTAAAGCGCCACACGGCATCCTGATAGGCGGGGTCTCGTACCGAACCGGAATGCGAGGCCCCTTCTATTTTGACCAGACGCTTCATGCCCTCTGGCACGCTGGTGGCCGCAGCAAAGAGTTCGTCGCTCATGGTGTGAGGAACAACCCGGTCGGCTGTGCCATGCAGAATGAGCAAGGGCCGGGTGATGGCCGCCAGCTTGCGATCTGAAGCGAAGGGCTGCGTCACGATCAGACCAATACCGGGTATATCGCCCCACTCCAGCGTGATGAGCATGCCACGTATGCTGGTGAAACTGGATTCGATCACAATGCCGGCCACGTCTACATCATCAGCGCGGGCAGCCAGGTCAATGGCAATGGCGCCACCCAGGCTATGGCCGTACAGGAAACGGCGTTTGGGGTCGGGCTGGCGCCGCGCGAGTTCATGCAGGGCAGCCAGCGCGTCTTGGTAAGCAGATTGTTCGGAAGGCAGCAGCTGCGTGGAATCACCAAAGCCACGGTAATCGATGGCCAGCACGGAAAAACCCATGTCCATCCAGCGTTCCATGCGGAAAACGCTACCGTGCAGGTTCCAACGGGCCCCGTGCAGGTAAAGCACGGTGGGGGCATTAGGCGAAGGATGCTGCCAGTACCAACTACGCACCTTATGGCCGTTGCTGTGTTCCAGGTCGAAAATTTCCGTGCCCTGCGGCGCTTCCCGCCACCAGCGCTGGCTTTCTTCGGGCGAAAAAATCCGCTGGCGCTGCCATTCGTCCAGCTGCGTATAGCCGTAACCCGAGGCACCGGCAATGGCAATGCAGCCGGCGGCCAACACAGCGCGGGGGTAACGAAGCAGGCTTTTCATGGGCATGAGAAAAAGCATAGCACTCATGCCCATGGGCTTTGGTATCAGGTGCTTTCAGCGGTTGCCTTATTACGCACGGGGGCCCAAGCAAAGGTTTCAGGGCGTTCCGGCAGCACTGCAGCGTCTTCGGCCAGACGCTTGCATTCGTCTTCAGGAAGCCCGGCAGCGCGCAAGAGTTCCATGGTGTGTTGGCCCAGCTCCGGAGGCGGCAGGGTTCGGGAAGCCTGGCCATCCGCGGGGTACCAGGGGAATTCCGGCACTTCGAATTCCAAACCCCTGAAATCAACATTGCGCAGCTTGCCGGGCCATCGCGCCTGTTCCGATTCCAATACCCGCTCCAGTGGCACAACTTCCGTGCAGCCGACACCGGCGCCCTTCAATGTGGCCTGAACAACGTCGAAGTCATAAGCGGCGATGGCATTCGCCACGATGGCCTCGACCTGCTCGCGTGCCTTCTTGCGGTCACGCAGTGAGTACAAGGAAGCATCCTGTGC
>JAJUFI010000083.1 GCA_029263795.1 Alcaligenaceae bacterium | reverse complement strand
CCACCGGTTCTATGCAGGAGAAAGTTGCAGAGCCTGTCTGATGCTTCAGGCATCAATTTTGCAAGCCCGCTTACAGCGGGCTTTTTTTTCGCCTGCCCTGGGAGACATCAATGAAACGCGCAGCGCGAAGGGGTTTATGGGCGGCAGGCGGGCTGTTCGGAGTGCTGGCGATGCTGATCATACTGATCGCCATATTCGACTGGAACCGGCTGCGTCCCTGGGTGGAAGAAAAAGCGAGTGATGCCTTACAGCGTTCCGTCTCCATACGGGGCGACCTCGATGTGGACTGGCGCTGGCGCAGCGGCTGGCTGCCCTGGCCGCACATCAGCGGGCGGGACATTGTTGTGGCACATCCTGAAGGCTTTGTCGGTACGGGCGAACACATGGCGCGCATCGACTATCTGGGCCTGAGCATTAATCCACTGCCGTTGCTTAAGCGGCATGTCGAGATTCCCCGGCTCGAAGTCGGCGAAAGCCGAATCTTCCTGCAACGTAATTCGCAGGAGCAGAACAACTGGGTTTATCAGCGCCGCAAGCAGGCGGAGTACGATGGGCAGCGCTGGACATTCGACCTGCAAAGCGTTGCCTTGCGCCGAGTGGACCTACAGGTGGTGGATGACATGCGCAAGCTGGATATGACCACCCGTTTCGACAGTCGGGATACGGAGGACGAGGGTGGTTATGGCATGAACTGGGAATCGTCCGGTACGTACAACGAGACCGAGGTGGGGGGAAAGGGCAAGGTTGGCGGCCTGCTGTCGCTGCGCGACGGCGGAACTCCCTTCCCCATGCAGGGCGAGGTGAGTTTCGGGGAAACCCGCATCGCTGTGGAAGGGTCGATGAGTGCGCCCAAGGGCCTGGCATCCGTTGATGTGCGGCTCATGCTTGCCGGCTCCAGCCTGGCGGATCTGAATGCGCTGTTCGGTCTGGCCCTGCCGGGTACTCCTCATTTTGAGACCGAGGGACGCTTGCTGGGAATGCTGGAAGGTGATGAAGACCGTTGGCGCTATGAGGACTTCGAGGGCACGGTCGGCGACAGCGATTTGCGCGGCACGGTGGAGTACCGTGTCGGTGCTGAGCGGCCCTTGCTGGTCGGTGAGCTGGCTTCCGACCTGCTGCACTTTAGGGACCTCGGCCCCTTGATCGGAGCCGACACTAGCCGCAAGGATGTTCCGGATCGCCCCAAGCGGGATGACGATGCGGAGCGGCGAACCCAGCCCCGGGGCAAGGTGTTGCCGGTCGCCCGAATTGGCAGTGAAACCTGGGATTTGATGGACGCCGACGTTCGCTTCAAGGGTAAGCGCATAGTCCAGAACGAGAATTTACCCCTGGACGACATTGATGCACATGTTCTGCTGAAAGACCGTGTGTTGTCCTTTGAACCGCTTAACTTCGGGGTGGCGGGCGGTACACTTTCCAACACCATAAGTATTGACGGGCGCGGCGAGGTGTTGCAGGGCGAAATGGTGACGGAGGCACGGGGCCTGAAACTGAAACAGTTGTTCCCGGGAGCTGAGTCCATGAATGCCAGTTTCGGCCAATTGCACGGCAATGCGCGGCTCAAGGGAAGCGGCGATTCCATTGCCAGCCTGTTGGGCTCTTCCAGCGGTGAGCTCAGCCTGGCGCTCAGCCGCGGCACCATCAGCCGGTTTCTGATGGAAGCGGCTGGTCTCAATGTGGCGAACGTCATCTTCGTCAAACTGTTCGGCGACGAACAGGTAATGCTGGAATGCCTGGTGGCGGATTTTTCCGTCAATGACGGACTTATGACAACGCGGGCATTCGTGCTGGAAACTGAAGATGCCGTCGTCACCATGGAAGGTGTCATCAGCTTGAAGAAGGAAACGCTCGACCTTGAAATAAAACCGCAGAACAAGACTCTTCGCATCTTCACCCTGCGTTCACCACTCTATGCAAAGGGCAGTTTCAAGAACCCGGATGTGGGGGTGCAGCCAGCTCCTGTAGCCGCGCGTGCAGGGGCAGCCATTGCCCTGGGGGTGGTGGCCACTCCTCTGGCCGCTCTGGTGCCCCTTCTGAACATGGGAACAGGAGACGACAGTGAGTGCGCGAGCGTCAGGGGCAAGAAGAAATGAATCAGGGCGAAACCCGACACGCAGGGGCAGGGAGCCGACTGACTAGCGGCGGTGCCCGGATTCTCTTGGGGCATCCGCCCGGGGCAGGGCTTCTTTCACTGTTTCGATACGCTGTTCAAAGCGCCTGACCACGATCAATATGAAGAGCGCAAACAGAGTCCCCATGACGGCGGTCATTTCCCTGCCCATGCCCGCTGCAATGCCTATGGCAGCAGCCACCCAAATGCTGGACGCAGTAGTCAGCCCGCGAATCGATGCAACTCTGTCTTGCTTGAGGATGGCTCCGGCGCCGAGGAAACCGATGCCGGTGATGATGCCCTGAAGTACGCGGCTGCCGTCGGCGATGTCCATGCCGCTGCGCATTGGAACCATGATGAAAAGCGCAGCGCCTACGGACACCATCATGTGGGTGCGCAAGCCAGCTTCCTTGCCACGCCTTTCCCGGTCGTAACCGATGAGCGCCCCGAGAAGGGCAGCCATGCTCAGGCGGATGCAGATGACCGTGGCTTCATACAGATCGGCCACATCCGAGAATTCCTGCAGAAAAGCCGACCAGATGCTTGACATGTGTACCATCTCCAAGGTCTTTATGCTGCGTACGGGTTAGAATAGCGATCTTTTCTTTTCCATACTGATTACGGCCATGCGATTGCTGATCGCCCTCCTGCTTCCCTGGCTCACCTTCTTCACGATTGGCCGGCCGGTTGCAGGCATTGTTTGCCTGATCCTGCAAATCACTCTGATAGGTTGGCTGCCGGCTGCACTGTGGGCCGTGTATGCCCTTGGGCAGTACAAGACCGACAAGAAGATTGAAAAAGCGCTGCAGCGCAAATAGCATGGAACCTGCCGCGAGACCCGCCCGCCTGGCACTTAGAGGAATAAGCAAGCGCTACCCCTCCGTGGTTGCCAACGACGCCGTGGACCTCACAGTCATGCCTGGCGAAATTCATGCCATTCTTGGCGAGAATGGCGCGGGCAAGTCCACCTTGATGAAGATCATCTACGGTGTGACGCGTCCGGATTCCGGTTGCATCTTCTGGAATGGCAAGGAAGTCGAAATTGCCAACCCCGCTGCCGCCCGTGAACTGGGCATCGGTATGGTGTTCCAGCATTTTTCCCTCTTTGACACGCTGACGGTGGCGGAAAACATCGCCCTGGGTCTTCCCGGGCGACACCGCATGGCCGAACTGGAGCTGCGCATTGCCGAGAAGGCGGCGCAATATGGCCTTGAACTGGAACCCCAGCGTCACGTGCACACCTTGTCGGTGGGCGAGTGCCAGCGGGTCGAAATCGTTCGTGCCTTGCTCGGCGAACCGCAACTGCTCATTCTCGACGAACCCACTTCCGTCCTCACACCGCAGGCAGTGCAAGCCCTGTTCCAGACCCTGCGGCAGCTTGCTTCCGAAGGCTGCAGCATTCTGTACATCAGTCACAAGCTCGATGAAATCCGTCAGCTGTGTCACAGCTGCACGGTCATGCGTGCCGGGCGGGTGACGGGGGTTTGTGACCCGCGCCAGGAAACCGAGGCCAGCCTGTCGAGCATGATGATAGGCAGCGAGCCCCCGGCAGTGCGCCCCGGTGACCGCGAGGCTGGGCGTGTGGTGTTTTCCGTGCGGAATCTCAGCGTACCGCGTGCGCATCCCTTCGCCACGCCACTCAGCGACATCAGTCTGGATCTCCGTGAAGGCGAAATCCTGGGCGTGGCTGGCGTGTCCGGCAATGGTCAGCAGGAACTCCTGGCCATACTGGCCGGGGAAGACCGGCGCGCACCCCGCGAGTCCATCCTGTTCGAAGGTGAGCCGGTCGGCCACACTTCCGCAGCCTGGCGTCGTGCGCAGGGTCTGGGTTTCGTTCCAGAGGAACGCCTGGGCCGCGGTGCGGTGCCCGACCTTTCCCTTGCGCAGAACATGCTGTTGTCGCACCAGAATCGCAGCACTTTGCGGCGCGGTTTCATTCGCCGGCCTGTGCTGCGCCGGCTGGCGGGGGGCATCATCGACCGGTTCCGGGTGAGGGCGCATGGTCCGCAGGCCGTCGCCGGCAGCCTTTCCGGTGGGAATCTGCAGAAGTACATCATCGGGCGCGAAGTAACGCGTCAGCCGCGTGTGTTGCTGGTGGCACAGCCGACCTGGGGCGTTGATGTCGGCGCTGCTGCGCAGATCCGCAGCGAACTCCTGACCCTGCGCGATGCAGGCTGCGCCGTATTGGTGATTTCCGAAGAGTTGGACGAATTGTTCGAGATTTCTGATCGTCTGGTTGTGATGGCCAAGGGCAGGCTCTCGCCCCCCATCCCGACGCGCGAGGCAACGCTTGATTTGATCGGCCGCTGGATGAGCGGCCTGTGGGACGAGGGCGGGCATGCTGACACTTGAACGTCGAGCGCAACCTTCGCGGCTGATGGCCTGGTGCTCACCGCTGCTGGCGGTGATGCTGACGGCACTGTGCGGCAGCATTCTTTTCATGGCGGTAGGCAAAGATCCAGTCGCCAGTCTGCAGGTATTTTTTCTGGAACCCATCAAGGACCTCAACGGTTGGGCTGAGGTTGGTGTGAAGGTCGCGCCCCTGCTGACGATCGCGGTGGGGCTGTCCATCTGTTTCCGGGCCAATGTGTTCAACATCGGGGCGGAGGGTCAGCTGGTGGTGGGTGCCATCCTGGCCGGAACTGTCGTGCTATGGCTGGACGATGAAAGTAATGGCGGGTTCTGGTTGATCAGTCTGGCGTTGCTGGCGGGTGTGCTGGGCGGCATGGCCTGGGCAGCCATCACTGCCTGTCTGCGCGACTTTTTCAACGCAAATGAGATCCTGGTTTCCCTGATGTTGGTCTACGTGGCCGAGCTGCTGTTGAGCTACCTCATGCATGGCGCGCTCATGGACCCTGACGGCTTCGGTTTCCCGCAGTCCAAGCTTTTCTCGGATGGCTGGCTGATACCCATTCTCATCCCGGGAACACGCCTGCATATCGGCCTGCTACTTGCATTGCTTGCGGCCGTTCTGGGCTGGCTCTATCTCAGCCGCAGCTTTTCAGGCTTCAAGCTGCAGGTCGGCGGCATCGCGCCCATGGCCGCACGTTATGCCGGGTTCTCTTCCCGCAGTTCACTCTGGATCTGCCTGCTGGTCTCCGGCGGGCTGGCCGGCTTGGCGGGGGCTCTTGAAGCCATGGGGCCCATCGGGCAGCTTACCCCTTCCATCTCACCTGGCTATGGTTTCGCCGCCATCATCGTGGCATTTGTCGGGCGCCTGCATCCCCTGGGTGTCATCTTCTCCAGTTTCATCATGGCCTTGCTCTATATCGGCGGGGAATTGTCGCAAAGCCGGCTCGGCATGCCCAGCGCCATAACGGGCATCTTCCAGGGCATTCTGCTGTTTGCTCTCCTGGCTTGCGACGTGCTCATTCATAACCGGGTAAGGTGGAGGCGCTAATGGACGCACTTGCTCCCCTCATCGCGTCGACTATCGTGGCCGGCACACCCCTCATGCTGGCCGGACTTGGCCTGCTGATAAACGAACGCAGCGGGGTAATCAACCTGGGTTCCGAAGGCATGATGCTGATGGGCGCCATCGCGGCATTTGCCACCACCCTGGGTACCGGTAGCTTCACACTGGGTTTTCTGGCTGGAGCCCTGGTCGCCATGCTGATGGCCGGCTTTTTCTCCTGGCTCACCATCTGGCTGGGAGCCAACCAGGTGGCGACCGGCCTGGCACTTTCTCTTTTTGGCGTGGGAACCTCTGCCTACCTCGGGTTGCCGTATGCCGGCGAAAGCCTGCTGCCACCGCAATTCGGTGTTCCGGGCCTGAAGGACATACCGGTGCTAGGTCTGGCATTCTTTTCCCATCACCCCATGGTTTACGCCACCCTGGTCTTGTGTTTCGGTATTGCCTGGTTCTTGGGCCGGACACGGGCAGGGCTGATCGTGCGAGCGGTGGGTGAATCCCCCAGCTCGGCGCACTCGCTGGGCTATAGCGTACGCCGCATCCGCCTGGCAGCAGTGCTGTTTGGCGGCATGTGCTGCGGGTTGGCAGGGGCATTCATGTCGCTGGTCTACACGCCCCTATGGGTGGAAGGCATGGTGGCCGGCCGCGGCTGGATTGCACTTGCCCTGGTTGCCTTTGCTACATGGAGACCGTTCCGGCTGCTCGTCGGGGCCTACCTGTTCGGCGGCATCACCATCCTGACGTATCACATGCAGGCCATGGGGGTGCCCATTGCCTCGCAACTGCTTTCCATGTTGCCGTATATTGCCACCATCGTGGTTCTTGTGCTGATATCGCGCAACGCAAGCTGGATCCGCCTCAATATGCCGGCTTCTCTTGGCAAGACTTTCAATCCCAACAATTAAGGATGGACATCATGTCTGGAAACTTCGTTCGCAACGCTTTGGGTGCCGCTGCGCTGGCACTCACCCTGGGCGCCGGCACACATGCTGTGGCCCAGGCCCAGGAACCGCTGAAGGTCGGCTTTGTCTATGTGAGCCCCATCGGTGAAGCCGGCTGGAGCTGGCAGCAGGAAGTGGGGCGCCGCCAGATGATGGAAGCGCTGGGTGACAAAGTGGTCAGCCAGTATGTTGAAGACGTGCCGGAAGGCGCTGACGCCGAACGCGTGATCCGCGATCTGGCACAGCAAGGCAACAAGCTCATCTTCACGACTTCCTTCGGTTACATGAACCCGACTCTGAAGGTTGCCAAGCAATTTCCAGATGTCACCTTCATTCACTCCACCGGCTACAAAACTGCCGAGAATGTGGGCGTCACCAATTCCCGCTTCTATGAAGCACGCTATCTCGCTGGCATTGTGGCGGGCAAGATGACCCAAAGCAACATCATCGGTTATGTCGGTGCTTTCCCCATCCCGGAAGTGTTGCAGGGCATCAATGCCTTCACGCGTGGCATCCGCAGCGTGAATCCGAAGGCCGAAGTGCGTGTGATCTGGGCCAACAGCTGGTATGACCCGGGCAAGGAGCGTGACGCGGCTCTGGCCCTGCTCGGCCAAGGTGCCGACATACTGACACACCACACCGACTCCACTGCAACTGTGCAGGCTGCCGAAGAACGCGGTAAGTATGCCGTGGCTTATCACTCCGACATGAGCCGCTTCGCACCCAAGGCACAGCTGGTGGCGGTAACCCACCACTGGGGCGATTACTTCACGGAAACCGCACGTCAGGTCATGGCAGGCACATGGAAGCCGACTATGACATGGGGTGGGCTGAAGGAAGGCATGGCCCGCGTGGAAGGCTTTGGCCCCGCGGTGCCTGAAGATGTACGCGCACTGGTAGAGGAAAAGAAGCAGCAGATCATTGCTGGTACGCTCACACCTTTCGACGCACCGGTTAAGGACAACACCGGCAAGGTGATTCTGGAAAGCGGTTCACTTGACGACGACGCGCTCAACCGCATGAACTACTACGTCGAAGGCGTGGCGGGCAAGCTGCCGACCCGCTGATCACCGCGACTGGAGCCCGGCCATGGGGGCTGGGGTTGATCCGGCGCTCCCGCTTGTGGGGCGCCGGGCGACACAGAATCCCCCCGCCCCGTATGGGCGCTCATTCCCCCAGCAGAAAGTCGAGCACCTGCTCGTTGAAATGGTGCGCATTGGCCAGGTTCATGCCATGTGCCGCCCGGGGTACGACAAGGTGTCGTGCCTCGGGAATAATCTCCTTCAGCCGGGCAATCCGGCTTCCGTAGCGTTCGGGGCTGTGTTCGCCACCTACCAGCAGCAAGGGGTGTTTCATACCTTCCAGCAAAGCTGGGTCCACACAGCGCTGAAAGTCGGCCAGTTGCGGTAGCAAAGTCCAGGCATTGGCGCGAACCATGGTCTTGAACCATGGCACGGTACGCCGCCATGTATCCGGCCCGTTCACGGCATCTACAAATTCCTGTATGACTTCGTCCAGCGGTGCATGGCCCAGCTTTTCAGCAACGGGCACATGAACGGCGGAAGCAGGTGCTTCCCCGCTAAAGGCAAAGCCCGGGTCGGCCAGCACCAGTTTTCCCGTGGAACCATGGGCAAGCGCTGCTTCCAGCGCGACCTGGGCGCCACGGGAGTGTCCCAGCAGATGAACGGTGCGCCCACCCGAAATCTGCCTGCAGAGTTCCACGATGGCCTGAACGTGCTGAGCCATGCCGTAGCGTTTGTCTTCAAGCGCCAGGCGTCGTTGTGTTCCGGCGTCCGCACCGTCCGGGAAGGAGGCACCCACTGCCGCCGGCCAGCATCCGGGCAGACTGGGCGCGACCACACGAAAATGGCTGGAGAAAGCCGGCATCTGCCAGCGCCAGTAACGGTAATCGCACAGTGAGCCGTGGATGAGCACGAGAAGGTCGCCTTCACCGGCTTCCACCCAGTGCATGGGGGTGCCGGCGATAGATGTGATGTGTTCGGCAAGCGGAACGTAGGGCTGCATGGAATTCAGAAGTTCAAAAGGTCGTCAATGATGATGATGGGGGTGCCATGCCTGCAGTACTCTACCCGGGCCTGCACATGAAAGGCTTTTGCCAGAGTTTCAGGGCTGAGTGCCTGGGTCGTCGGGCCCTGGGCCAGGATGTGACCATCGCGCATGACCAGCACTTCATCAGCGTAGCGCACCGCCATGTTGAGGTCATGCAGCACCACCAGCACCACGAGCTCACGCTCAACCGCCAAACTACGCAGCAGGCGCATGACATGGTGCTGGTGATTGGGGTCGAGGGCGGCCAGGGGTTCGTCAAGAAGCAGGGCGCGCGGGGGGTGAAGCAGCGCTTGGGCCAACCACACCAACTGTTTTTGGCCCCCGGAAAGTTCATCCACATTCTGTTCCATCAGTGCCGTCAGGCCCAATGACGCTGCTACATGGCTCATGCGCTCTTGGGCTTCGGTGCCCGATATTCTGGCACCGCCTGCGTATAGCGCCACCTGCAGGCATTCGCGCACACTCAGATTGAGCGCTTCCGGGGCGGCCTGGGGCAGGTAGCGCAGAACGTTGGAGCGTCGGGCGGCTTTGAGAGGCCGCAGGTCGACTCCGTCAATTTGTATGCACTCCGCCGCACACTCGACGAAGCCCGCAATACAGCGCAGCAGGGTGGATTTTCCTGCGCCATTGGGGCCTACCACGGCAACCACTCGGCCGTTTTGCACGGTTTCGACCCCAACGTCCCGCAATACCTGGCGCACACCAAGGCGGCAATTTATGCCGGTGAACAGGAGTCCGGAGGGTTGAGGGCACATGTTCAGGGCCGCCTCCGCCGTGCCAGAACAGCAATGAAGAAAGGTATGCCCACCAGTGTCGTGACTATCCCGACGGGTATTTCGACCTGTGTGCTGATCTGTTTGGAGAGTACTGAAGCACCCAGGAGAATCAGGGCGCCCGTACAGGCACTGGCCGGCAAGTACCAGCGATGGTCCTCCCCCCACAAGCGGCGGGCTATGTGAGGTGCGATGAGACCGATAAAGCCCACGACACCAATCAGGGAAACCGCTGCAGCCGTGAGCAGGCTGATGCGCAACAGGGCCAGCCGGCGCACACGAGGCGTATCGACCCCCAGACTGCCGGCCCGCTCTTCCCCAAAACGCAGTGCGGTCATCGCCCATGCCTGGCGCATCGAGCCCCAGCCCACCACCAGAAATATGCCGGTGAGCAGCCCTATGTCTCGCCACGAACTGCCCCCGACGCTACCCATCATCCAGTACAGCAGGTTTTGCAAGGCAGCGGCATCGGCCATGAGCTGAATCAGCGCGAGCAGGGCATTGAAACCGAACACCAGGGCTATGCCCATTAGAACAATCCCATGCTTTGCCATGCGCATGCGGTGTGCGGCGACGTCCAGCATCAGACTGCAGCCAAGCGCGAAAAAGAAGGCGTTGGCCGCGGTGGCATAGTGAGAAGTAATGCCGGGCAAGTGGATGCCCATCAGCAGAGAAAGTGCAGCCCCAAGGGCGGCGGCGGAAGAGACGCCCAGTGTGAAGGGGCTGGCCAGAGGGTTGTCTAGAACTGTCTGCATCTCAGCCCCCGCCAGACCGAGCATCGCACCTGCAACAATGGCCATGAGAGCCTGCGGCAGGCGCAGCTCCCAGACTATGAATTGGTGCATGTCGGCTGCTGGCGCCCCCTTCAACAAGGCATGCCACAGCTGCGGCCAGGACAGTTCCGCAGCACCACTGGCAACATCGGCCACCAGCAGGATGAGCAGGGCAATACCGGCACAGAGCAAAAGCTGCAAGCGTGAGGCGCACCGCCCATCGTGCGGGACGCGCCGGCCCGGGCAGGGAATCACTGCAGAAGCTTCAGCCTGTTCTTTGCGGTTTCGGCGGCATGTGTGTCGGGATATTCCTTCACAATGCGCTGCAGACTAGCACGGGCGCCATTGAGATCATTCAGTTCAACCTGACTGGCCGCCATGACCAGCAAGGCATCAGGTGCCCGCGGGTCGTTCGGGGCAGCCGAAATCATGGCCTGGAGCCCCGCGATTGAGCCTTTGAAATCCTTGATGGCATACAGGGCGCTGCCGCGGTAGAAACGGGCCTCGTGAACCAGGGCACTCTGCGGATAGGTCTGAATGAATTGGGTGAGAGCCCGCGTGGCTTCAGGATACTGGCCGGCTCTGAAACTCTGCATGGCCTGATCGTAGGCGGCCTGCTCGGCAGGGTCGGCTACCTGAATCGACGACTCGCTTGCGGGAGCGCTGGCCTGCTGGTTCCGCTCCGCGAGATAGCTCAGCCGCTCCACTTCGCCGCGCAGCCGTGCAATTTCCTGCTGAAGGTTATCGATCTGGTCGGCCTGTTGTACGCGGATTTGGCGGCTTTGGTCCACCAGAGTTTGCAATTGTTCGCGTAAATCGAGGATGGCACGGCGGGCCTGATCGTCGGCAAAGGCATGGGCCGAACCACTGAACAGGGCGGCAGATAGCGTCGCGGCCATCACCGTGCTTCGGAGAAGGGAGGAACTCAGGCTCATGTTGTCGTATCCGTTCAAAATGAAAACGCCGCGGCGGATGCCCGCCACGGCGTTGCAGCAGACAATATGCCGATATTATTGCTGATAAACGATATCAGCGCGGCGGTTCTCT
>JAJUFI010000139.1 GCA_029263795.1 Alcaligenaceae bacterium | reverse complement strand
CATCATCGCCTTGAACCCTGAGGATGGGGCCGTGTGCACCGATTTTGGGTCGGGCACCGGCCAGATCAACCTGTGGGCGAACATGCCCAATGCCCTGGCGGGTGGTTACTATTCCACGTCACCTGTCGTGGTCACTCAAGCTCTCATCATCGTTGGTGGAACGGTTCTAGATAATGTGTCTACGGACGAACCTGCCGGCGTGATACGGGCCTTCGATGTTCATACAGGCAAGCTGGTGTGGAACTGGGACCCGGCCAACCCTGAGGACACTGCTCCCATCGCATCTGACGCTTTTTACACACCGACGACACCAAACAGCTGGTCCATCTCGAGCGCAGACGAAGAACTCGGCATGGTATACGTGCCCATGGGTAACCAGCCCCCGGACCAATGGGGCGGCAACCGCGGAGAAGCAGCAGACAACTTCGCTTCTGCCATTGTCGCTCTGGACCTTGAAACCGGACGGGTACGTTGGGTATTTCAGACCGTGCATCACGATCTCTGGGATTACGACGTGCCCTCCCAACCCAGCCTCGTCGACCTGACCATCAATGGTGAGAGTGTGCCTGCGCTTGTCCAACCCACCAAACAGGGCGAAATTTACGTGCTGGACCGGCGAACCGGTGAACCCGTACTGCCAGTTACCGAGCAGCCGTATCCCCAGGGCGCTGTAGAAGGGGATAGAACCTCGCCCACTCAACCGGTATCGGCATTGTCCTTTGACCCCGTAGCGCTTACCGGCGCCTCAATGTGGGGTGCGACTATCTTTGACCAACTGGCATGCCGCATCGAATTTCACAGCCTCCGATATGAGGGGCGCTACACCCCTCCATCCACGCAGGGCACATTGGTTTACCCCGGCAATTTCGGCGTATTCAATTGGGGCGGGGTGGCCGTGGATCCCCAGCGGCAAGTGGTCTTCGCAACCCCTACTTATCTGGCCTTCATTTCCAAGTTGATCCCGCGGGCAGATGACACCACCCTATATGTACAGGGCGATGAACGCCCGCAAGACAGCCTGCCAGCGCTCAATGAGAACTTCGGGGCACCATATGCAGTGGAGCTCAGCGCCTTTACATCGTTTCTTGGCCTGCCCTGCCAGCAGCCACCATGGGGCTACATCGCTGGTGCAGATCTCACTACCGGCGAAGTTGCATGGAAGCGGAAGAATGGAACGGTGAGGGACAGTTCTCCTCTTCCTCTGCCGTTCAAGATGGGTGTGCCCAATTTGGGTGGGCCCATCATCACCGCGGGCGGCTTGGCATTCCTTTCCGGTACGCTGGACTACTATCTGCGCGCCTATGATCTGGCCACGGGTGAGGAGCTCTGGAAGGCTCGGCTGCCTGCCGGAGGACAGGCGACGCCCATGACCTATACCGGTTCAGATGGGCGCCAATACGTGGTAGTGGCGGCCGGGGGGCACGGCTCCCTGGGCACGAAAGCCGGGGATGATTTGATTGCCTATGCACTGCCGCCCCGATGAGCGGTGCAAGCCGTTGCGCTGTGCTGGCGGCAAACGGGCGAGGTATGAGGTTTGCTATGAGGAACCGTCTGCAACGTAACAGGAGTCCTCATGAACAACACCAACATTATCCGACCGACGATTGCCGCCTTGGCCCTGACCGCCCTGGCCACCATGGCGGCATGTTCTACACCCTCGCAAATTCACACACGGGATGGGCGGGCAATACCCACCGCTGACAAACCTGAAATCGACAAGGACAGCGGGTTTGTGAAATATGAAAAGGAAGGGCGCGAAGTGATGATCAATCAGTCCGACGTCCAGGCCATTGAAGAAATCAAATAATCTCTGGCAGTATGAGGTTCATCTACGGATGTCTTGAGCGGTGCGCAGCAATGGGTCGGTTCGATCAGACGCGAGCCACCGCCGGACATCCGCGTCGTCCAGTGTTTTCGCGGCCCCAAACCCTGTCACCTGCCTCACGCGCACAATGTTGAGCCGGAACAAGTGAAAATCCGTGAAGTCCATCATGAACTCAACGTCGGGAAAGCGCCGCAGATACGCTTCCCGCGCCACTTCCCATGGCGGTGAATTTCGCACCAGTTGTTCCGCCTCGACTTGAAACGTTACCCGGGGCAGGGCATGGACCGGTGCCGCCCATTCTTCCCGTGCACAGACCATGAAGGAAGCCTGAGGGCGTTTGAGCAAATAACGCGTATGAGCGCCCAACTCGCTCACGTGTATCAGAAGAGACGGGTTCTTAAAGTCGACCGCGAAAGGGGTCATGGAAACATAGGGCCAGCCTTGCTCCGAGAGCGTTCCCAGGGCGCCCGTTCTATGCGTGTTCAAGAGATCAAGCAGGCGTGTGCGTAATTCGACTTCTTTCATATAGGGAAGTCCTAGCGAATACTGGACATGCATTCTGCCATTGCATTGCCCAAGGTCAACCCAGCAACACCAACTGCGGAATCGCATCAGCACCCGCCCACATGATTGCGTTTTGCTGGAAGGCGATTCCCAGTTCCCTCCCTTCATCGAGTTGCAGCCCAAGCACCAGAAAGCTTTCCTCGCCGGGCCAGCCATTGAAAGGGTGGATGCCCAGCCCCGGAAAGAATGTAAGCCCCCTGCGCTCAATTTCCCTGGCGAGCTGTGCTTGGTTGAAGGCGTTGACGGCGGCGTCTGTGAGCCGACTATATGGGTTCCACGCAGTGATGAAAGTGCTGCAGCGAACTCGGTGCGCTTTGTGGGCGGCATCTAGTTGGGGATTGAACTGCCCTACGCGCAGCACAAGCTCAAGGCCACCGTGAACGCGGTATTCGGTCTCTAGATAGGCCCTGAGGGTGGCCGAGTCTATGGCCGCTTCTCATTGTGCACAATCAACTCGTCTATTTCCAACCGGCGTATGCGGGCTCTGCCAATGCTGAGCCGGCCGATGGCCAACGCCCCTATGGCACATGCACCCACCGCCAGTGCGCCCATGGCAAACGCTGCGAGCGCTGATGCACCGGAGGCCTGGGCACCAACGACTTTCGTGCGCGTGACGGTCGCTGCGTGTCTGGGTGTTTCCATAATGATTCACCTTTGTTCTGAACTCGAAAAGCTGTGCCATCATCAAATGCGGGGCACGGGACTGTCGATAAAGCCACCTCTACAGTATAGGAAGCCGTGGGAGGGATATTCAATCGTTGGTGCGATGCAATTGATATATGTACTTTCCGGGTCTATAGTTCCCCCGTCCAAGCATTCAGCGATACCTGCCTACCTGGAGAAACCGGAATGCGGATTTCTGCTGCTTTCAAGTTACCGACAATTGGTATCCTGAGTGCGTTGCTGCTCGTTTGCACACTCACAGCCAATGCAGCCGGCCTGTGTGTGCCCGGTCAAGCCGTCGAAGTTTTATACGCAGGCCAGTGGTACCCGGCTAGAGTTATCGAGGGGCCTGACAATTCGGGCACTTGCAAAATTTCCTATGACGGATATGGGTCGAACTGGGACGAATGGGTGAATGCGCAGCGCCTGCGACCAGCTGCCAATGTGGCGGCGCCTGCCACCAAAAAATCAGCGAAACAGGGTTCATCCAATTCGCCGCAGCCTGGAGTCTACAAATGCTACACCTTTGACTCGGGCCAGCTCAACTACACCCATACCGACATCGTCATTCAGGACGCGGGCCGTTATCGTGTGGGAAACAAAGGCGGTACTTTCAATGCGACCGCAACGGGTTCCCTGCAGTTCACTGGCAGTTTGTCGAATGCTGTGGGCAAATATTCGGTCAAGAATACCGGCCGCGCGCAGATCGACCTGGTGTTCAACGGGGATGCCCGATCTTCCATGGCCTGCACCCGATCAAATTAATCGGGAGTTGCCGTTCCAACTTTGGAAGCCGGCCGGGGAGAGGGCTGCCCGGCTGGGATCTCAGGAGTTGTCAAAGGGTTCAGGGGCAGGGAGCTGATCTATTGAACCAATTCCACGCGCCCCGTTGTCAGATCGTAAATGCCGCCCACGACCTTGACCTGATTATTACGTGCCGCTCTGCTCATGATGGGAGTTGATTCCTCCAGACGCCTGACGTTCTGGCGGATGTTCTCCAGGGTTGCAGCCTCAGTGAGCGAGCCGGAATACGATTGGCTTGATGCGGAACGCACGGCAGGCATGAGTGCGGTGACAATCGTTTGGATATGGCCGGGAAATTCTGCTTTTTGTTCCAGGGAACTGACCGTAGCGCTTACTGCACCACAGCGGGTGTGGCCCAACACCATAATGAGTGGCGAGTGCAGGACAGCGACCGCATATTCAAGGCTCGCGAGAATGTCGTTGGTTACGTAGTTTCCTGCCACCCGGGTAATGAATAAATCTCCTCTTTCTTCATCGAAACACAGTTCCGGGCTGACTCGCGAATCCGCGCAACTCAGAACGCAGGCGTACGGGTTTTGGCCGCTGGCCAATGCAGTGCGCGAAGCGGAATAGTTTCGATCATTGGTTTCGCCGGAAATGTAGCGCTTGTTCCCGGCCATCAGGCGTTCTAGCGCTTCGTCTGGAGAAAGAACGTTATCGGGCTTGGGTGGGGATTGTGAGGCCTGAACCTTGGTGGCGATTCCCATGAGGGACATGGCGCCAATCACCCCAAGAACGGCTCGTCGGGAAGAAGAGGCCGGGGCCCCGGGAAATCTAACATCAGTAGCACAACAGTTGCACATGATGCGTCTCCTTGGCAAGGGCATGGTCCTTGTGTGTAGAAATTATATGTTTCAATAATTCGTTTAGGAACAAACGTTACAAAATGCTCGCGGGCTCTCTTCCGTCGCAAGCTAATTGATTTATCACAAAGATCTAAATTAGAAAAAATTAATATAATTAACATAAAAGGTTACATTTGAAGGGGACGGAGACTTCGACGTCCGCGATCTCAGGGGAAAACAATGAAATTGAGCATCGGGTTCTCGCAGGCCGCAAAGCTGCGGGCTTTCGCAGCCGGAATGACGTTGGCGATAGTATCCACACCGTCCTTGCTCATGGCGGCCGACCTTGCAGCCGGGAAGGCAAGCGCTGCCGTATGTGTCGCTTGCCACCAAGCCGATGGTACAGGTATGGCAGTTCCCAACGGTGAGCCATGGCCAGCCCTGGCGGGGCTGGATGCCGGCTACTTATTCAAACAGTTGCAGGATTTCAAGGCGGGCAAACGGCGCAATGCCTCCATGGATCCTTTCGCCCAGATGCTGAGCGAAGAGCAGATGCGCAATGTCGCTGCTTATTACGCGTCTTTGGCGCCCCGTACGGGCACATTGTCGCAATCCAGAGACGAACTACTTGCTCACGGTGAGAAGCTGGCCCTGCGAGGTGATTGGGATCGCTACGTGATTGCCTGTGTCTCCTGTCACGGGCCCGGAAATGCAGGTGTTGGCAGTGACTTTCCGCGGTTGGCGGGGCAGCATCCTGAATACATCAAGGCACAGCTGGTTGCGTATCGCGATGGCGTCCGCACGAACGACCCCATCAATCTGATGAGCAGCATTGCGCAGCGCATGAACGACCATGATATCGATGCGGTGTCGGCATGGCTGGGTTCGCAGTCCGGGCCCGAGGCAGGGAGGAATTAAACATGAGCAAAAGAATTGTCGCCGCGAACGGTCGGCTGAAACACGTATCGAATGTTCTGCTGAGCGGTGTCGCATTGGGGGTTCTCGCCCTGCCCCTACCCACATGGGCGGCCCAGGACGAAATAGCTGCATTGCGGCCCGAAACAGTGGAGCGTCTCCAAGGCATGGCGCCCGGCGCACCGTTGCCGAAACCGGGGGAATTTGTCCATATTCCTCCAACCATGGAAGATCTTGAGAACTCGTCCCTCCACCCCAAGTTGAAGGAAACCATCCGGCGCGGGCACGATCTGTTCACGCATACTCAGCAGCTGCGGGGCAAGAACGTCTTCAATGACATGAACTGCTCCAGTTGTCATATGGGTGAAGGTCGGCTGCCATATTCCAGCCCTGTATGGCCCGCGGCTGTCGTATTGCCGAACTTTCGTCCGAAGAATGGTCACGTGAACAACCTGGAAGAGCGCATTGCAGGTTGCTTCACCTACTCAATGAATGGTCAGCCGCCGGCCTATGGCAGTGACGATATGCTTGCTCTCGCCGCGTATCATCAATGGCTCGCCAAAGGCGTCCCCATGTATCAACCTGGTAATACCATGTATGGCCGTGGCTACCCAAAATTGTCTGATCCGGAGTTGAAGCCGGACGCCGTGCGGGGGAAGGCAGTGTATGAAGCGAAATGCGCACTGTGTCACTCCGCTGATGGCAGCGGGCGCAAGCAGAACGACAAGGTCGTGTTTCCGCCACTGTGGGGCGATAACTCCTTCAACTGGGGGGCGGGCATTTCCCGCTTGTTCACCATGGCATCGTTCATCAAGTACAACATGCCGCTGGGTCAGCCCAACACGCTTACGGAACAGCAGGCTTGGGATCTGGCCCAGTACATCGACAGTCAGGAACGTCCGCAGGACCCACGCTACACGGGCGATATCGCTGAAACCCGCAAGCTTTACGAAGCGACGTTCCACAAAGACACGCTGTACGGCGTGGAAGTCAACGGTCGTGTCCTGGGAGATCATGTCAACACAGGCGAAAAGCCTTTCCTGAAGCCAGAGGGGGTGCT
>JAJUFI010000072.1 GCA_029263795.1 Alcaligenaceae bacterium | reverse complement strand
TGGCTGGAAAGCCAGGGGCTGTACGTGCTTGAGCGCAACCTGCTGTGCCGGGCCGGTGAAATAGACATCGTCGCGCGCGATGGCGACGCGCTTGTTTTCGTAGAAGTCCGCTATCGCGGTTCGTCCAGCCACGGCGGGGCTACCGCCAGTGTAAACCGCCGCAAACAGCAGCGCCTTCTGCGCGCAGCCCGCTATTTTCTGCCTGTGCTGGTGCAGCGCCACTTCGCCGGGCGCATGCCTCCCTGCCGATTCGATGTCGTTTGCGAAGAGGCGGGCCGGCTGCAATGGATACGCCACGCGTTCACGGAATGATGCTGCGCCCGCCAAGCGTCCTCGGCAATCCGCATACCGCACAGGATAAAGCAGGACACGGAATCCACAGCGAAAAATGAGATAATCGGCACTATGGACATGACCGCTCATCTGGCCTCTCACTTCAACGACGCCATCGATACCTTCAAGGCCAGCTCTCGCGAACTGGCGGAACCGCTTGCGGTCGCCGTAGAGCTTATGTTCGCCGCGCTGGCCAACAACAACAAAATCCTGGCCTGCGGCAATGGCGGCTCGGCGGCAGACGCCCAGCACTTCATCGCCGAACTCGTGGGCCGCTTCGAGCGCGACCGTCTGCCCCTGGCCGGCGTCGCACTGAATACCGACACCTCCATACTCACGGCCGTGGGCAACGACTACGGCTTCAACAGCATTTTCGAGCGCCAGGTCAACGCCCTGGGTCAGCCCGGCGACATCCTGGTTGCCATTTCCACCAGCGGCAATTCGCCCAACGTGGTCAAGGCCATTGAAGCCGCTCACGACCGTGAAATGACCATCATCGCCCTCACCGGCAAGGGTGGCGGTGAAATCGGCAGCATGCTGCTGGACACCGACATCCACCTGTGTGTACCGCACGACCGCACCATGCGTATACAGGAAGTCCATATCCTCTTGCTGCACGCACTGTGCGACGGCATCGATGCCCTGCTTCTGGGAGACACGCTTTAATGTCAGCCAAAATTTCGTCCCGGCTCATCTTCGCCACCATGTCGTTGGCGGCCCTCACCGCGCTTTCCGCTTGCGCCCCTCTCATCGTCGGCGGAACAGCGGCCACCACCGCCCTGGTTGCCACCGACCGTCGCACCACTGGCGAACAGGTCGAAGACAAGGCCATAGAAATGAAGGTCGGCGCAGAAGTCAGGCGCGAATATGCCGAACAGCAGAACATCCGGGTCAACGCCCATGCCTACGCCGGCCAGGTCCTGCTCACGGGAGACGTCCCCTCCGAACAGGTCAAGCAACGCATAGGCGAGCTGGCTGCTGCAGTGGAGAAAGTCCAGCGCGTCGTCAATGAACTGCGCGTGGGTGACATCACCCCGGTGAGCGTACGCACCAACGACACCTGGCTCTCCTCCAAGGTGCGCACCGCCCTCATCAACACCAAGGAAGTGCCCTCGCTCACCATCAATGTCACCACCGAGCGCGGCATCGTCTATCTGCAGGGCAAGGTCACTGAAGAAGAAGGCCAGCGCGCCGCCATTGCGGCTTCCGGTGTTTCAGGCGTCAACAAGGTAGTAAAATTGTTTGATATCGTCTCGCCCGAAAGCCTGAGCCAGCCAGCCTCGCCGGCCCCCATCCAGGAATCGGGCACCCCAGCTTCCAGCAACACCAGCACCGTGCCGGAAACCGGCGGTGCGCAAGCCATGCCTGTCCAATGAAGAAGATTTTCCTAGCCATTGTCGCCGTCATCGCCATTGCGGGCGTTGTCGTCTGGCAATTGCCCAGCACCGCGCAAACTGCGCCGAATGTGACCTTCACCACGCTCACCGGCGAACAGTTCACCACACAAGATCTGCGCGGCAAAGTCGTTCTGGTGAAATTCTGGGCAACCAGCTGCGTCACCTGCGTGGCGCAAATGCCCGACAACATCGAAAACTACAATGCGCTCAAAGACCGTGGCTATGACACGATTGCCGTGGCCATGCAGTATGATCCGCCCAATTACGTAAAGAACTTCGCGGAATCCCGCGAACTGCCCTTCAAGGTCGTGATCGATGCCAATGGCGAGATTGCCCGGGAATTCGGCGATGTCCGCCTGACTCCCACAGCATTCCTGATCGACAAACAGGGCAATATCATCCGTCGCTATCTGGGCAACTACGACAAGGAAGCCTTCCTGGCAACCGTGAACAAGGCATTGGGCTGACATCTACAACGACATGACCAACACCGAACCCCAACACTCCGCAACCGTCAAGGCCGCCGTTCTTTCCGAGGCCCTGCCGTATATCCGTCGCTTCCACGGCAAGACCGTGGTCATCAAGTACGGCGGCAACGCCATGACGGAAGAACACCTGCAGCGCAGCTTTGCGCACGACGTCGTGCTGCTCAAGCTGGTGGGCATCAACCCCGTGGTGGTTCACGGCGGCGGCCCGCAAATCAACGCCGCGCTCAAGCGCATTGGCAAGGAAGGCACGTTTGTCCAGGGCATGCGCGTCACCGACGCCGAGACCATGGAAGTGGTCGAATGGGTGCTGGGTGGCCAGGTACAGCAGGACATCGTCATGATGATCAATGCTGCCGGTGGCAAGGCTGTCGGCCTCACAGGCAAGGACGGCTGCCTGATCCAGGCACGCAAGAAACTGATGGAAGACCCGGAGCGCCCGGGCGAACTGCTGGACATCGGCTTCGTGGGCGACATCACCCTTATTGAAGCCGCCGTCGTGCGCGCCCTGCAGGATGACCAGTTCATTCCCGTGATTTCCTCCATCGGCTACAACGAAACCGATGGCCAGGCCTACAACATCAATGCAGATGTGGTTGCCGGAAAAATGGCCGAAGTCCTGGGCGCGGAAAAGCTGGTCATGCTCACCAACACCCCGGGTGTGCTCGACAAGAACGGCGAACTGCTGCGCAAACTCTCCGCCAGCACCATCGACGCCCTCTTTGCCGACGGCACCATTTCCGGCGGCATGCTGCCCAAGATTTCCTCCGCACTGGATGCCGCCCGCAACGGCGTGAACTCCGTGCATATTGTGGACGGCCGCGTCCCACACTGCCTGCTGCTGGAAATCCTGACCGACCAGGGTGTCGGCACCATGATCACCTCGCACTGATGCCACCTCTGCGCAAGCCCGCTCTGCCCGTCCTGAAAAGGCGGGCGAGCCTGCAGGAGCGGGCCACGCGCGGGGAAACAGTCTGGCTGTTCGACCTCGACAACACGCTGCACGACTGCTCGCGCCACATCTTCCAACGCATAGACGCCAACATGTCCGACCTCATGATGCGGTGGCTGAAGCTCGACCGCGGCGAGGCAGACGTTCTCAGGTTGGCATACTGGAAGCGTTACGGGGCAACGGCCGCCGGCCTGGAACTGCACCACGGCATTCCGGCCCAGGCCTTCATCGACGCGGCACACGATTTCGAAGTGAAAGGCCTGGTGCATTCTGAACCCGGCCTCTCGCGCAAGCTCGGCCGGCTGCGCGGCCGCAAAATCATTCTGACCAACGCTCCGGAACGCTACGCGCGCGCCGTACTGCGCGAATTGCGCATATCGCACCACTTTGAAATGGTCTGGAGCATCGAGCACATGCGCCTGCAGGGGCGCCTGCGCTGCAAGCCGTCAGTGGCCATGATGCGCCAGCTGCTGGCCCGGCTGAAGGTGCCGGCGCACCGCGTCGTGCTTGTGGACGACACCCAGGCCAACCTGCGCAGCGCCAAGGCCATAGGCATGCGCACCGTGCTGTGCCATCACCCCGGCACACCGCATAATGCCCGCCAGCTGGGCCGCAGCGCCTACATCGACAAGCGCGTCAACCGCATCGGCCAGCTGTTAGCCCGCAGCTGAGCACACCGCACAACCCGGGTCGCGTCCATAGCGCATAATCTGCCACTGCATGGTGAGGGCATCCAGACAAAGCAACCTGCCAACCAGCGGCTCACCCATGCCCACGAGCAGCTTGATGGCTTCTATGGCCTGAGTGGCGCCCACTACGCCCACCAGAGGGCCCAAGACCCCCGTGGTGGCACAACGCAGCTCCTCGACATCCTCGGCCTCGGGAAACAGGCAGTGATAGCAGGGAGCGCCCTCCTTGCGTAGGTCGAAGACACTGATCTGACCCGAAAAACGAATGGCTGCTCCGGAAACCAGAGGTTTGCGCAAGGCCACGCAGGCGCGATTGACCGCATGTCGGGTGGCGAAGTTGTCACAGCAGTCCAGGACAAGGTCGACCTGGCTGATGTGTTGCATCAGCGCCGTTTGGTCCAAACGCTGCACCAGCGGAGTCACAACAACTTCCGGGTTCAATGCGGCCAAGGTGAGCCGGCCGGATTCCGCCTTGGGCATGCCGACACGACCCTGCGCGTGCAGGATCTGGCGCTGCAGATTGCTGAGCTCCACTTCATCGTCATCTGCAAGCAGCAGTTCGCCCACGCCTGCAGCCGCCAGATAGAGGGCGGCCGGGGAACCCAGGCCGCCTGCACCCACAATCAATACGCGGGCCTTGCTCAGCCTCTCCTGCCCCTCGATGCCGAATTCATCGAGAAGGATGTGACGCGCGTAGCGCATTAGCTGATCGTCATTCATACTGCAGGAGAGGCAAGAAAAAGGTGTTAGAGAAAGGTCAACGGCCCGCAGCCAGCACCTTCTCGATTTCCACCGCGATTTCAAGCAGCTTCAGGTCGTTGCACGGCGCCCCCATCAGCTGATAGCCGACGGGCAGGCCTTCGACAGGCAGCGGCAGCGAAATCGCGCACAGGCCGAGATAGTTGGCAGGCTGGGTGTTCTGAGTCATGCCCAGAGCCAGCTTCAGGCCTTTCTCGGGGTCTTCCAGCTCGGAAACCAGCGGTGCGAAGTCTGTGGTCGTTGGGCTGACCCATGCATCGTAGCCTATAAACCTTTCCTCGACTGCCGCGCGGCTTGCCGTACGCTTGTCTTCCAGGGCCAGGAACTCGTAGGCTTTTTTATCCAGGCCGGATTCGATTCGCTTGGCAATCACCGGGTCCATCTTGTCCTTGACCGACAGAAAATACTCCGTGCCGAAAATCGAAAGCAGGGAAGCCGGCATGCTCACGGGGAAGTATCCCGCGCGCTCCGGCGCCTCGGGTACGGCGACATCGTCAAGCAGGCTGCCCTTTGCCTTCAACAGTTCATTGGCTGACTGAAATGCCTTGCCGATTTCCGGGTTCAGGTTGTCGCCAAAGTGGTTGGTCGGCACACCCAGGCGCAGACGGTCCAGCCGCACACCGGTGCGCTGCGGCTTCCAGCCGCAACCGAAGAGCACAGCCGAAATCACGCGGAAGGCCAGCAGTGCATCCGTGGCGGTACGCGTGATCAGGCCGATGGAGTCAACGCGCGGGTCAAGCGGGAAGGCGCCGTCGGTGGGCCAGAAACCCGCCGTGGTCTTCAGGCCGAAGACACCGTTGAACGCAGCGGGAACACGTACCGAGCCACCCGAATCAGAGCCGATGGCAAAGGCACACATCCCGGCCGCCATGGCCACGGCGGAACCCGAGCTGGAGCCACCGGGCGCCCGGTGGCTTTCCATGTCGTTGGGGTTCCAGGGCGTTCCGCGCGGCGCAGAATGGCCGGTGATGCCCAGGCACACTTCCACCGCCTTGGTCGTACCCAGCAGCACACAGCCTGCCTTGCGCAGGGCCTGCACGAAAACGGCCTCTTCTTCACCCAAAACGTCCGGCAGGGTTACGTTGGAACCCACGAAGGGGCCGGGCATTCCGTTGATCTTGAAAATGTCCTTCACCGCGACGGGCACACCCATCAGGGGGCCGAGATCCGTGCCACTGCGAATCAGGGTGTCCATCGCCCGCGCCGTCGCCAGGGCGCTTTCAGCGGCCACATGTTCAAACGCATTCAGCTTGGGATCCAGCTTTTCGATACGCTGCAGATAAATCTTCGTGACTTCCTCGGAAGTCACCTTACCGGCACGGAAATCACGTGCGAAACCGTCCAGGCCTTCCCGACTGAACGGGTCCAAGGGTAAATCGCTCATTTCTGTTTCTCCGAACTGCATTGAACTGTACATGCTTCGTGTGCCCGCCACGGGTACAGGCCGCGGCGGGCATCTCATTTACAGACCCAGGTAGGCCTTGCGAATCATTGGGTGCCCCTCGAGTTCGGAGGATGGCCCCTGCAGCACCAGCCGCCCGTTTTCGAGCACATAGGTGCGATGGCTGAATTGCAGCACCTGCTTGATGTTCTGCTCCACCAGTAGCACCGGGAAGCCGATGTCAGCCACCTGCCGGATCGCATGCATCACCTGCTTCACATACAGCGGCGAAAGCCCGAGGCTGGGCTCGTCCATGATGAGCAGGTCGGGGTCCAGCATCAGCGCGCGGCCGATCGCCACCATCTGCTGCTGGCCACCGGAAAGCGCCCCTGCTTCCGTCTGGGCAAACTTCTTCAGGTCTGGGAAGAGCTCCAGCACACGCTCGAGATTGCGCTCCCGCTGCGGACGCAAACGGGGCAGATAGCTGCCCAGCAGGATGTTGTCCTTCACCGTCAGGTTGGGAAACAGCTGCCGCCCCATGGGAACGTGGGCCAGCCCCCGCTCAGCCATCTGATAAGGCTCCAGCCCGGCGATTTCCTCGCCTTTGAAGAGGATTTTCCCCTTCCATGGCTTAATCATGCCGGATACAGAGCGCAGGATGGTGGACTTGCCACTGCCGTTGCCGCCAACCAGGCCGATCAGTTCCCCCTTGCGAACTTCCAGCGAGACGTCAAAGACCACCTGGAGTGCGCCATAGCCAAGGTCGACATTCTCGACCTTCAATACAACTTCATTTTCATTGCTCATGACTCAATCCGTCCCCAGATAGGCTTCGATCACCCGCTCATCGCTGATGACCTCGGTTGCGGAGCCTTCCGCAATCCTGTTGCCGCTGGCCAGCACAATCACGTGGTCCGCCAATTGGATGATCGCTTCCATGATGTGTTCCACCATCACGATGGACATGCCTTCGGCCGTGAGACTACGCAGGAAATCGATCATCTCCTTCAGGGCCGGTGGATTCAGGCCCGCCATGATTTCATCCAGGAACAGCACCTTGGGGTCCAGCGCCAGCGCCGTTGCCAGCTCCAGCCGACGCAGGCGGGCCAGATTGAGATCCGTGGAAAGCTGATGCGCACGGTCACCCAGGCCGACCTTTTCCAGGGCAGACATGGCCACTCTCTCCGCATCCCTGCGTTTCGGATTCTTCAGGAATGCCGCAACCAGCACGTTCTCAAGAACGGTCAGATCCTCATAAGGCCGTTCCGTCTGGAAGGTACGGCCCATGCCCTGACGGGTGCGGATGTACGGTGGCACATGGGTGACATCCTGATCCATGAACAACACGCGACCTGACTTCACCGGCGCAAAGCCCGTGATCGCATTGAACAGCGTAGACTTGCCCGCACCATTGGGGCCGATCAGACCCAGCACCTGCCCCTGATCCAGGGACAGTGACACTTCATTCACCGCGATCAGGCCGCCAAACTGGACCTTGACGCCCTCTGCCTTAAGCACGGTTTTTTGCATATTTCCTCCTGACCAGCTTGTGCGCGTATTCACCGACCACACCGCGTGGCAGAACCAGAATGACGACCAGAATCAAGACCCCATACACCAGCAGGTTTGCCTGCGCGAAGGCCGTTCTGAACACTTCCCCGGAGATCACCAGAAGGGCTGCACCAACCGCCGGCCCCCAGATCGTTCCACGGCCACCAATGATCACGGTCAGCGCGATCTGGATGGACAACAGAAGGTTGAAGATCAGATGCGGCTCGATGAACGACAGGAAAATGCCGTAGATGCCGCCGCCCAGCGCGGTCAGCACACCAGACACAATGAAGGCCTTGAGCTTGATGGTCGTGGGGTTGATACCTGCGGCCATCGCTGCTTCTTCGTTGTCACGGACCGCCTTCAGCTGGTAGCCGAAGCGGCGCGAGGAAATGAAAATGGTGATGCCTATCGTCAGCGCAGCGTAGATCAGCGCGAGGTAGTACTGGACAGTCTTGTCGAACAGGTCAAACCCGAAAGGCTCCGCCAGAGTGTCGATGAACACACCGGATGCACCGCCCGTCAGCCAGCCTTCATTAATTGCCACCAGACGCATGATTTCCGCAATGGCAATGGTGGAAAGACTGAAATAAGGGCCACGCAGGCCGAAGGTCAGCTTGCCCCAGATCGTGGCAAGTACTGCCGCCACAGCCATCGCAATCAGAATCGACCACCATGGGGCCAGGCCGAACTGTGTCGCACCAATGGCCACAAAGTAGGCGCCCAGACCCACGAAGCTGGCATGGCCCAGGCTCAGCTGACCGGCCCAGCCGCCCAGCAGGTTCCAGGAACTTGCCCAACCGGTGAAAAGGAATACCGTGATGCCCACCGTAACGAAAGCCGAGGGCGTCAGGGGGTAAAGCGCGGCAAGCACGGCCACCCCCAGCAGAAACAGCACATTCTTGCTCATACTCGTTTCACCGTTTTGCCAAACAGCCCTTCGGGCTTAACCAACAGCACGACGATAAAGACCAGCAGGCCATAAGCGTCGCGATATGCGGAATCCAGATAGGAGGCGCCCAGGACTTCCACCACGCCAAGCAACAGGCCGCCGATGATGGCCGCACCGATATTGCCCAGGCCGCCCAGCACCGTCACCACAAAGGCTTTCAGGGTGAAGAGCGCGCCGGTATTGATGGGTGATGCAAACAGCAGGGGAATCAGCGTCACGCCGGCCGTCACGGCCAGCGCCATGCCAAGACCAAACACGATGGCCTGAATTTTCTTTGTATTGATGCCCACCAGTTCGGCACCAAGGCGATTCTCGGCGGTTGCCTTGATGGCCCGCCCGATTTCCGTGTGGTTCAGCAGCAGGTAC
Source organism: Alcaligenaceae bacterium (assembly GCA_029263795.1). Taxonomy (GTDB): domain Bacteria; phylum Pseudomonadota; class Gammaproteobacteria; order Burkholderiales; family Burkholderiaceae_B; genus Yanghanlia. Next base: position 4,105 of record JAJUFI010000072.1, on the reverse strand, counting down.
AGGGCGCCAATCACGGCCATGGTGGCAAGACCGGCAAACAGCAGCACCATGGACACACGAATTTCGCCCAGGGCCAGCGTACTGGCGGCGTAGGGTGTATTCACGGACTTGGGCTCGCCGCCGAAGACCAGCAGCAGCAGGTTGGCAATCACCAGGGATACGCCCAGCGTGGCCAGCATCATGGTTTCTGGCTTGGCATCAATCACGCGTGTCAGCACGTAACGCTGAATGCCCGCGCCGACCAGAAAACCCAGGGGAATGGCGAAAATCAGTGTGATGTAGGGGTCGAGCCCGAACGCACTGTTCAGCACAACGGCGAAATACATGCCGAGCACCACAAAATCGCCGTGAGCGAAGTTGATGGTCCGCATGACACCGAAAATCAGGGTGAGGCCCACGCCAATCAAAGCGTAGACCGCCCCTATCAGAACCCCGTTGGAAAGGTTCTGAAAGAAGGAAACATAGTCAAACATGGGAAGACCCTTGGCCGACGAGTGTCAGCCGGCATTTTCTGGAGCGGCTCTCAATCGGAAGAGAGCCGGCATGCCGACCGTCGGCCGGCATGCTGTACGACTTCAATTCAAACCGAACGTCAGTTGGAAAGCTTGTAGGGTTGCGAAGCCAGGTTCTCGGGGAACACAGTCACGTGCTTGCCATTCTGAATCTGGATGATCACGCTCTTGATGGGATTCTGACCCTTGAAGCCGTCGTAGTCCTCGAACTTGACGTCGGTGACCGGTGTCTTCAGGTCAGTCTTGGCCAGGGCGTCACGCACCTTTGCACGGTCCTGGGAATCAGCACGACGCAGGGCGTCGGCGGCCACCACCAGGGCCAGGTAGCCCTCGGCCTCGTAGAAGGACGGCTCTTCCTTGGCCTTTTCCTTCAGGCGCTCATACAGGGCAGGAGTACCTTCGTACTTGACGTCAGGGCTCCAGCTCACGGCGGAAACGATGTTCTCAGCCTGTGCGCCCACCTGTTGGATGAAGCTCATCATCGACGAAGCCGTATCGATTGCCACCACCTTGGCATCCAGGCCCACTTCCTTGATCTGACGGGCGATGGCAATACCGTCGTCAGCATAGGAGCTGGTCAGCAGAATATCGGGGTTAGCAGCACGGAATTTGTTCAGAATCGGGCGGAAGTCGGTCGTGCCCTGGTCATAGGCCTGCTTGCCGACCAGCTCATAACCGCGCTTCTCGGCCTGACGGATGCCTTCCTCGCTGACGGAAGTCGGCCATGCGCCGTTGCCGTACATCACGGCGATCTTCTTCAGCTCCGGGTGCTTGGTGCGCAGGTAGTCGAAGTAATCAAAATAGACGTTCGCGACAATGGTGGAGTTGTGCTTGGCACGGAATACCCACTCGGAACCCGGCTTGGTGATGGAGTCATCGGCACTGCCCAACACGATCAGGGGCAACTTCTGACGAGTGGCAACCTTGGACATCGGGCCGGTAATGCCCGAAGCATAGGAACCGATCACCAGAGGCACACCCTGCTTATTGAGAGACTCCAGTGCAGCCAGGGCGCTTTGAGCATCGGAACGGTCGTCCTGAATGATGAGCTCCAGCTTCTGCCCATTGATACCGCCATTGGCGTTAATTTCTTCCAGGGCGACTTGCATACCCGTGTTGTAACGGGAACCGAAAGCGGCGAAGTTACCCGAAAGGCTGTTGACGACACCAACCTTCACCTGCGCCATGACGGGCGCCGAGAACGTGGTGGCGGCCAAAGCAGCAACGAGGCCGGCCTTCACAAATTTGGCATTGAGTTTCACTGCGGTCTCCAATAGCTATGGATTTACTACCAAATGTAAATTTCTTCTCTCATATCCACGCAAAGCCTTGTGCGGCGGGCGTTCCCGGACATAAGCTCATGTAGTATATACATGGCATATTTCCGTTTGATAGACTAACTGGACTACTTATTCCGCATGGCGGAACAAAAGAAATCTGATAGTGTCGCTGCGCTGACCCGCGGTCTTGAAATTCTTCGCTGCTTTTCAGCGCGCGAACCCCGCCTCTCCAACAGCGAGTTGTCCGCCCTGACCGGTCTGCCGAAGTCCACCGTCTCGCGCCTGACGAAAACCCTTGTAGAACATGGTTATCTGCGTCATGAACCTGGCCAGAGGAAATATTCGGTCGGGCCCTCGGTTTTGGCGCTGGGCTATTCAGCCCTGGCCAACCTGCGGGTGGCAGACCTGGCCCGCCCTCCCATGCAGGCCCTGGCGGATAACACCGGCGCGCTGATTTCCCTGGCCGTTCGCGACCGGCTCTCCATGCTCTATCTGGAATCCTGTTCAAGCGACACGCTGCTCACCTTCCGGATGGGGCGGGGAATGCGTCTGCCCATAATGAGCACCTCCATCGGGCGTGCCCTGCTGGCGGCACTCTCGCAACAGGAACGCCAGTTTCTGCTGGAATCGCTACGGCAGCACAACGACCCCGACTTCACCCCTGCAGGCCTCATGGCACTGGAAAGAGAGATCAGCCGTTACCAGGATGAAGGCATTTGCCTGTCGCTCGGGGAATGGCATGCCGACGTGAATGCGGCCGCCACCACAGTAAGATGGCCGGGAGCCAATGACGTGATCGTGCTCTCGATCAGCGGCCCTTCCTTTCTGATTACGGAGGAAATCTTGAAGGAAACGCTGATACAGCGGTTGAAACAGCTGTCTCAACATATCTCGAGCCAACTGTCTTCTTTCTCCATGCTGTAGCATCGCGGCCCCTGCCCGACCCGCTTCCGGTCAGGGCAGGGGAAGGTCGGAGCTATTGTTCCCCGCCCAGTTCCGTCTGGGCCAGCTGCTCGATCAGCTTGGCTACCGCGGTGTGGTCCTGGCCCTTGCCCAGCATCGTACCTGCTGACGCCCACAATTCACGGCACAACGACGAGAACGGCGCTGGCGTGGCGGTTTCCTCCGCAATGCCGGTGGCGATGGTCAGATCTTTCACCATCAAGTCCAGCCCGAAGCCGGAATTGAATGCCCGCGAAAGTACATACTGCTTGAACTTCTTCTGGGTGGAGTTGTTCATGCCCGTGGAAGAATTCAGCACATCGACCATCACTTCCGGGTCGAGGCCAAAGCGCTGGCCTATCATCAGCGCTTCCACGCCAATCAGAAAGCCCCCGGCAGACACCAGATTGTTCAAGGCCTTCATGGCGTGAGCGGACCCGACAATACCTGTGTGGATGACGGATTTGCCCATGGCGTCCAGAATTGGGCGGACAAAGGCGACGTCTTCGGCGTCACCGCCGACCATGATGGCAAGTTCGCCCGTGATGGCGCGCGGCACCCCACCCGAGACGGGTGCGTCGAGCAACTTGCCGCCGGATTCCTGCACCAGTTCCGCCAGCTTTTGCGTGTGGGTGGGAACGCCCGAACTCATTTCGAGAATGCGCGTACCTGGCTTCAGCCCGGCCAGGACACCCTCTTCGCCGACGAGCACCGATTCCACAATGGCGCTGGTGGGCAGCATGGTGACGATGAGATCGCTGTTGCGGGCAAGTTCGGAAGCGGCAGTGGCGGTGCTTGCGCCTGATTCCTTGGCGAAATCAGCCGCTGCCTGCGGGTTGGCATCCAGTGCGATGACGGAATACCCTGCCCCCACGAGACGGGCCGCCATAGGCCGGCCCATACTGCCAATGCCAATGAAGCCAATGGTTTTGACTGGTGTGCTCATCTGCTCAGGCCTTGTCTTGTTTGAACGCGCCTTCTTCTTCCAGCACCTGATTGGCAACCTTGAAGGCGTCCAGCCCAGCCGGGATGCCGCAGTAAACCGTGGCGTGGAGCAGGATTTCCTTAATTTCTTCAACCGTCACGCCGTTGTTGAGCGCGCCTTTCACGTGCAGGCGGATCTCGTTGGGGCGGTTCAGTGCCGTAAGCATGGCCAAGTTCAGCATGCTGCGAGCCTTACGGTCCAGCCCCGGGCGGTTCCATGCATAACCCCAGCACCATTCGGTGGTGATGCGTTGGAAAGCCATCATGAAGTCGTTTGCCTTGGCCAGCGAGCCGTCAACATATTCCTTGCCGAGCACATCGCGCCGTGTTTCCAGGCCTTCATTAAACAGCGTTTCAAGCGCTTCACGGTTTGCGTCTGCCATGGTG
>JAJUFI010000162.1 GCA_029263795.1 Alcaligenaceae bacterium | reverse complement strand
GAAATGAATAGTTGACGCAGTGCAAACCCGCCGCACACACGCGCGTGTGCTGTTGGGCGACTTGCACCGTAAAGAGTCGCGCTCCGAGCATTTGAACGATGCGCTCGAGGCCCCGCGCAGGCGCAGCCCGTTTTGGGGTGCTGCGACGTTCTGAGGCTTGACCTTGAAGCACCGCCAGCAGGACCACGCCCCGCCCCGCGGCAGGCGTGGTCTCACTACTGATTTTGGCTGACCCCGTTAGACCCAGCCCAGCCATTTCCAATAGGTGGCGGCGAACAGCAACATCGTCACGTAGCCGATGATGGTGATCACGATACCAACCTTGGCAAACTGCCTGGCGTTGAAAGTTTCAGTGCCCAAGCACACCATGTTTTGCGGAGCATTGATGGGCAGAATGAAGCCATAACTCACGACAAAGCCAAGCAACATCGTCATTCCCAGTCGCGGGGAATCACCAGGCAAGGCCGTGAGCACGGAAATCATGATCGGCAGCATTGCGGATGTCAGGGCGGTGGCACTTGCAAAGCCCAGGTGAATCACGATCAGGAATGCGGCCAAGATGGCGAATATGCCCCAGGGGCCGAATGCATCCAGCCCTGTATGCACGACCACTTGCTGCCCCAACCACTGACCAGCCTGCGTTGTGAGTAAAGCCGAACCAAGGCTGATGCCAATGCCGAAGACAATGATGGTGCCCCAGGGGATTCTTGCCTGAACTTCTTTCCAGGTCATTACACCGAAGCGCGGGAGCATCAAAACCACCAGCCCCGCGTACGTAACGGTTGTCGTGTCGAAGCGGTGAAGCTTGCCGCCGGTCGCCCACATGAACAAGAGCGCCAACGTGACAATCAACAGGCGTCGCTGGGCGCTGGTCATTGGCCCCAAGTCTTGCAATGACTTGGCAACGCCTTCTTTGCCCCCGGCAATGGACTGGGCTTCAGGCGGAAGGAGTTTCAAGGTCACGACCACCAGAATGACCGACATGAGGATGGCCCATGGCGCCCCAGCAATAAGCCAGTCGGCCCACGACACGGTTTCGCCCAGAATCTTTTCCATGAACCCAACGGTCAGCAGGTTCTGAGCTGCCGCGGTTTGAATACCGATGTTCCAGATACTGGTTGCCTGTGCCACCACGATCATGAGCCCGGCTGCAAAATTGGATCGCTTGCTTACGCCGAATGCAGCAATGACCCCGACCATTATGGGAACAACGGCCGCGCTTCGCGCTGTCGCGCTAGGCACCAGCAGGCTGAGCACGACGGTGACGACAATCGCACCAACGAAAATGCGGCTGGTGCTGGTGCCGATTTTGTCCAGCGTATGCAGGGCAATGTAGCGATCCAGCCCGGTATGTGTCATGGCGGCTGCGATGAACAGTGCTCCAGCCACCAGAGCCAAGGCGGAATTTGCAAAGCCTGCCAGCCCCATGTTGATGGCAGCTGATGTCCCGAGGATTACGCTCGGATCCTTGACGGATGGCGCTGTACCCAGCAGGACCGCCATCAGTGTGGTGATCATGATGGCACTGGCCTCATACGAAACGGCTTCAGTCACCCATACGATGACTGCGAAGACCAGAATGGCCAACATACGATGGCCGGCAATGGGCAAGTCGGCAGGCGTGGGAAGCGCCATAACCGCGGCCATGGCGGCGATGCCGACTATTAAAGCGATGGGAAATTTTATGGCCGCAGGAGCTGGAGAGGGAACAGCGGGTTGCCCGGACATGGGACACCTTACAGATGAAAAAAGGGGTGCTTCAACTATAGCGCTGCCGAACCAGACCGACACAATCTGAAATAGATATATGTCAAAAAATTACTGCAAAAGCTTCCATCATCCAGCGCTTTCCCAACTCCAGCGGCAAGATGCAACAATGATCTGAGCTGACAAAACAACTGGCCCCAGAAGTTTCTCAACTTATGGGGCCTGAAATCTCACCTTACACGTTTCACTACTTACATCAAACGTCAATATTCCCCGCCTGCAGGGCGTGCGCTTCAATAAACGCGCGCCTGGGCTCAACGTTGTCGCCCATCAGTGTGGTGAAAATCTCGTCAGCCGCGATGGCGTCCTCAATCTGGACACGCAGCAGGCGGCGCACTTCCGGGTTCATGGTGGTTTCCCACAGCTGTTCGGGGTTCATTTCACCCAGACCCTTGTAGCGCTGCTTGCTGACATTCCGTTCTGCTTCCGACATCAGCCATTGCATAGCTTCACGGAAGTCGCTGACGTATTTCTCCTTGCGACGCTCGCCTTCGCCGCGCATCACCTTCGCACCCTTGCCCAGCAGGCCGGTGAAGGTGGCGCCGGCCTTGGCCAGCACGGCGTAGTCGGCACCGCGCACGAAGGCTCGGTCGAAGATGCTGACGCGGATATTTCCGTGGTGCAGGCGTTGCAGCACCAGGCGCCAGGAGTCACCGGCTTCGTTGGCTTCGACAATGACTTTGACGCCCTGAGGATTCGCAGGGTCGCGCACAGCCTCTTCCAGCGCCTTGGCGGACGCTTCGGCTGCTTCGGCCGTATCCAGGTTCAGGGTTACGCCTTCAGCAATCGCCGACAGTGCGTCTTCATCAAGATAGCGCGACAGGCGGCGGATGATGTTGTCCGCTAGCACGTATTGGCGCGCCAGTTCGGCAAGTGAGTCGCCTTCCAGGGGTGTGGCGTCTTCGGATGTCAGCAGTGAAGCTTCACGCAGCGCCAGTTGCAGCATGAATTGTGCTTCCTCGGCGTCATCCTTCAGATAACGCTCTTCGCGCCCCACCCTCACTTTGTACAGCGGCGGCTGCGCAATGTAGACGTAACCACGCTCGATGAGTTCGGGCATCTGACGATAGAACAGAGTGAGCAGCAGCGTACGAATGTGCGCCCCGTCCACGTCCGCGTCGGTCATGATGATGATGCGGTGGTAGCGCAGCTTGTCTATGTTGAAGTCGGGGCCGATGCTCGTGCCCAGGGCGGTGATCAGAGTGGTGATCTGTTCGCTGGCGATCAGCCGGTCGAAGCGCGCCTTTTCAACGTTCAGTACCTTGCCGCGCAGGGGCAGGATGGCCTGGAACTTGCGGTCGCGGCCCTGTTTTGCAGAGCCACCGGCTGAGTCCCCTTCCACGATGTACAGTTCGGAAAGTGCAGGGTCCTTTTCCTGGCAGTCTGCCAGTTTGCCGGGCAGGCCGGCACCTTCCAGCACACTCTTGCGCCGCGTCATCTCGCGCGCACGGCGGGCGGCATCGCGGGCCCGAGCGGCCTCGATGATTTTATTGCACAGAGCCTTGGCGTCGTTGGGGTTCTCTAGCAGCCATGTTTCCAGTGTGCGGGCCACTGCTTCTTCCACAGCCGGGCGCACTTCGCTGGAAACGAGTTTGTCTTTGGTCTGGCTGCTGAACTTGGGCTCCGGCACTTTCACGGAAAGCACACACACCAGGCCTTCGCGCATGTCATCGCCGGTGGTGTCGACCTTGGCGCGCTTGGCCAGTTCGTTGTCGGCAATGTACTTGTTGATGACGCGCGTCATGGCCGCACGCAAACCGGTCAGGTGGGTACCGCCATCGCGCTGCGGAATGTTGTTGGTGAAGCAGAGCACCGTCTCGGAATAACCGTCGTTCCACTGCATGGCCACGTCCACGCCGATTGTGGCGTCACCCACCGTGGAGGAAGTGGAAACCGAGAAGATGTTGTTGTGCAAAACAGTCTTGCTGCGGTTGATGTACTGCACAAAGCCCTGCACACCACCCATAAAGGCGAAGTCTTCTTCCTTGCCCTGCCGCTCGTCAACCAGACGAATCTTCACACCATTGTTCAGGAAGGACAATTCACGCAGCCGCTTGGCCAGAATGTCGTAATGGAAATCGATGTTCTCGAAGATTTCGGCATCGGCCAGAAAATGCACCGTGGTGCCAGTTTCACTGGATTCACCGGTCACGGCCAGAGGAGCCACGCGCTCGCCGCGACGGAATTCCATTTCGTGCACCTTGCCGCCACGCTTGATGGTCAGCCGCAGCCATTCCGAAAGTGCGTTCACGCAGGACACCCCCACGCCATGCAGACCACCAGACACCTTGTAGGAGTTGTGGTCGAACTTGCCACCGGCGTGAAGTTCAGTCATGACGATTTCCGCGGCACTGCGCTGGTGTTCGTCATCCTTGTGAATGTCGGTGGGAATGCCGCGGCCGTTGTCGCTAACGGAAATGCTGTTGTCCGAGTGGATTGTGACGATGATGTCGTCACAATAGCCGGCCAACGCTTCGTCGATGGCGTTGTCCACCACCTCGAAAACCATGTGATGCAGGCCTGTGCCGTCCGATGTATCGCCGATGTACATGCCCGGGCGCTTGCGAACCGCCTCCAGGCCTTTCAGCATCTTGATGGATTCAGCGCCGTATTCCGGCACAACGGGATTTTGAGTTTGATCAGACATAGTTTTCCGAGGTGAAGAAGCCCCGCCCGGCGGGACGGAGCTTGCACAGGGATTCGCGCTTAGATACGCATCGGCATGACGACATACTTGAACTGGTCGTCATCGGGCGTGGTGAGGAGGGCCGAGGCGTTGACATCGGGCTGCACGGACCAGCGCAGCGATTCAGTCTTCACATTGGCCAGCACATCCAGCAGGTAGCTGACGTTGAAGCCGACGTCCAGCGGCTCATGGCCGTAGTCAATGTCGATTTCTTCGACGGCCTCTTCCTGCTCCGTGTTGGAAGAGGAGATGCGCAGGAGGTTTTCCGACAGCTGGATGCGCACCCCCTTGAGCTTGTCGGTGGTCAGAATGGCGGCACGTTGCAGACTGCCTTGCAGGGCCTCCCGGTTGACCAGGAAATGACGCGTATACGTGGTGGGAATCACGCGGGTGTAATCGGGGAACTTGCCCTCCACCAGCTTGGAAATGAGTTCCACTTCACCGAAACGGAAGCGGATCTGAGTGGAGGAGACGTCAATCTGCACGGGCTCGTCGGAATCAGCAAGCAGGCGCTGCATTTCCAGTACAGTCTTGCGCGGCACAATGACGTCGTGACGTTGCTCGATACCTTCCACGGCCGTGCCGCTGTGTGCCAGACGGTGGCCGTCGGTGGCCACCGCCTTCACGGCACCCGGCTCAACAACGAACAGCAGGCCGTTAAGGTAATAGCGGATGTCCTGCTGTGCCATGGCGAAATGCACCTGGTTGAACAGGTGCTTGAGCATTTTCTGGGGCATGGAGAAGGAAGCATCCCAGTGCTCGGGCACGGCCAACACAGGGTATTCGGCGGCATCCAAAGTTTGCAGGGCGAAACGGCTCTTGCCGGACTGTACCGTCATGCGCCCACCCTGAACACCCAGCTTCACATCGCCAGTGTCGGGCAGGGCACGCAGGATATCCAGCAGCTTGCGGGCTGCTACGGTGGTGGAGGCTGACTCATCGCCAACACCGAAGTCGGCATGCGTCGTGATCTGCACTTCCAGATCGGTGGTGATGAAAGCCACGCCCTGGCCTTCCTTACGCATCAGGATGTTCGCAAGTATCGGTAGCGTATTGCGGCGTTCTACGATCCCGGCCACAGTCATCAATGGCTTGAGCAAGGCGTCACGAGTCGCTTGTACGAGTTGCATG
>JAJUFI010000148.1 GCA_029263795.1 Alcaligenaceae bacterium | reverse complement strand
TCCGTTTTTTCTAGGCACTGAATCACACCGGGGATCGCGGAGGCTGTTTGGTTAAAGTAAAACAGGTTCCACAGTCTGCGGAGCACCGTACATGCGAATCCTAAGACCCCGCAGCACAATTGCCAGTATCATCCCCTCGTCGAAATCATTCGAAAGGTGCCGACGATGAAATTCTCACTCAAGCCCTTGCGCAAGGCTGTCACGCTTTCGCTGCTGCTGGCGCTGGCTTTGCCGGTGCATGCGCTTCCCGATGGTTTTGTCTACGTTGCCGACGTTGCCCCCAAGGTGGTTATCGATGCGCGCTACGCTGGTTCCGACAACTTCGTGGGCCGCCCGGTGGATGGCTACCGCGCCAACACGGTCATCCTAACGCGCCCTGCGGCCGAGGCTCTGGCTAAAGTGAGCGAAGATCTCGCGGCCTTCGGGCTGGGCCTGAAAGTGTTCGACGGCTATCGGCCCCAATCGGCGGTGGATCATTTCGTACGCTGGGCTGCAGATCTGTCCGACGTTTCCACCAAAGCGCGTCACTATCCTGATGTGGACAAATCCAAGCTGTTCGAGGAAGGCTACATCGCCGAGCGTTCAGGGCACAGCCGCGGCAGTACGGTGGATCTCACGATTATCGACCTGAAGACTGGGCAGGAATTGGCCATGGGCACACCGTTTGACTATTTTGGGCCCGAATCCTGGCCCTCCAATACCGATCTGCCTGTCGAGCAGCGCGCGTTCCGGGCCTTGCTGCAGCAGGTGATGGTGCGCCACGGATTCCGCCCGCTGAAGGAGGAGTGGTGGCACTTCACACTGGAAAATGAACCGCACCCGGAGACCTATTTCGATTTCCCGGTGGAATGAAGCTTCGGAAATAAAGCTCATTCCGCCACCCGGTTTAGACTAGCCGCGCAACCCTACGTCTTCACCTGGCGCAACATGGCTGCGCCGATCCGAGTTTCACCGGAGTCGGCCAAAGCCTGGCCGGCTCCGGCAATATCCCGAGCTTCCTTGTTCTGGCTGAGTTTCACCTTGCCTTCCAGGCGCGTGATGCCGATCTCAATGCCGACGATTTGCGCAAGCATGGAATCAAGGTAGTCGCGCGGCGCATCGCCCATTTTCCAGGGGAGGGGTTGGGTGCTTTCGTGCCGCTGTGTCAGCAGGGCGACGACCCGCCTTACGTAACGCTCGTCATCATGTATGCGCACCCGCCCGTGCGCGTGGGCAACAAGGTAGTTCCACGTGGGGACCTGCCGGTGTGTCTCGTGCTTGCTCGGGTACCAATTAGGCGAAATGTAGGCATCGGCAGCACGAAAGACCACCAGTACTTCGTCCTCATCGTTCAGGGCTTGCCACACCGGGTTGTTGCGCGCTACGTGACAATGCAGGGTACCGAACTTCCCGGTGCCTCGGTCCAGCAGAAAAGGAAGATGGTTGGCGTCCAGCCCTCCCGCTCCGTGAGTAATCAAAACTCCCAAAGGCTGCGATTCGATCAAGTCATGGATCGCTTCCAGCTTGTTTTCCGAGAAGTGTGAGGGAATGTACATTGTGGTCTCCTGAGGACGGCCGTCATTCTAGCCCGGCTTTGTCCAGACCGTATGCCTTGTCCAGGGAACCGGGTTCAGCTTTGAACGCAACGCCCAAACGGTTCCATCCATTTATCGCGACAATGAGAAAGGTGAGTGCGGCCAGTTGCGCTTCGGAGAAATGGCGTCGAACGCGTTCATAATCCGCATCGGAAATACCGTGGGCCGGTAAGCGGGTGAGAAGTTCCGCCCATTCCAGTGCCGCGCGTTCCCGTTCGTCGAAAAGCGGGGAGTCATGCCAGATGGCAATGTGGTGAACTCGCAGATCCCGCTCGGTGTTCGCGGAGCGGTTTCAGGCGCTCACGGGTATTACTCCCTCTCGCTATGTTGCCGAAGTGCGCATGCAGATGGCCAAGGATTGGATCACACGGGGCCGTGTACCCATCGAGCGGGTGGCAGAACGGTTGGGCTACAGCTCGCAGGCTGCGTTCAGCCGTGCGTTCAAGCGCATTACGGGCGAGCCGCCCAGTGCCTTGCGTTACCAGGCTAGTGACGAGCATAAGCGCAGCGATGAACTGGCGGCCACTCCCTAGCGCTATGGAACGGTTTTTTCGGCAGCACTTAACTGAACCGTTTGTTCAGCTCTGCAGCAGGCACGGCATTCCTGAAATCAAAACGGCCTTCAGATAGCCCCTGGGCTGCCTGTAAGAAGCCTCCCCACGCGGTACGTGCCAATGCGCCCCCCACGCTCACGCGGCGCACACCCATACCGGCCAAGTCTTGCAGGGTGAGGTTGCTGTTCCAGCCGATCAGAACATTCACAGGCTTCGGGGCCACTGCCTGCACCACAGCGCGGATTTCCTGCTCAGTGCGGATGCCCGGGGCGTAAAGAACGTCTGCGCCAGCCTCCGAATAGGCCTTCAGGCGCTCCAGCGTATCGTTCAGGTCGGGCACTCCAATGAAGAAGTTCTCTGCGCGCCCCACCAGCACGACATCCAGGCCGGCACTGTCTATCAGGGCGCGGGCAATGCTGATGCGGCGCGCCGCCTCGTCGATGGGCATGAGTGGGGCCTGGGGGTCGCCAGTCGAATCTTCCAATGAAAAACCCGCCACCCCAGTGTCCAGCAGCAAGCCAATGCTTTCTTCGAGCTCAGCGTCGTCAACGGCGAACCCGCTCTCGAAATCTGCATTGATGGGTACGTCCACAGCCTCCACCAGGTGGTGCAGATGGTCCAGCACTTCTTCCCGGGAGAGCTGCCCGTCGGGGCGACCCTTGGTCCACGCAAAACCTGCGCTTGAGCTTGCCAGCGCCTTGAAGCCCATGCTGGCCAGATATCGGGCACTGCCTATGTCCCACGGGTTGGGCAAGATGAAGCAACCGTCTTGATGCAGGGCTTTGAATGCCTGCCTTTTTTCCAGGATGGTTCTCGTCATAAATCCCCTTCTTGCCCGGCAAAGGCTTACTTTCGCCGAGACTTCTTCCAGTTGTTGTAAGCGGGCCCCCACACTGGGTGGGTTGCCACCCACATGCGCCGCCGTAGCCAGAATGCGGAGCGGTCTCTCACCACAAAGCGGTAGATATGGCTTGGATCAGTACCGGGCATGTTCTGGCCCCTGGCATCCGTAGTGTAGAGGTGTCGGAAACCGTGTTCGGCGGCAACGCGCTTGTAATCGTCATCAAAATACCCTTGCGGCCAGCACAGGTGGTCAGATGCATGACCCAGATTCTCTTGCAAAGACTTGCGGGAGGCATCCAGGTCGGAACTGATTCTTTCGATTTTCTCATCGCGGCTCGCACAGGTGAGATCCCAGCGTGTGTGCGTGTGTGTATGACTGTGAATCTCGAATGTGCCGGCCTGAACCATGGCGTGGATTTCGCTCCAGCGCAGCATGACTTCATCCCGATGGTTTCCGAACATTTTGTCTTTCGCCTGCTGATGGGGCGGGCATAGCGGCAGGTCGCGACCCTGGCCTGCGTAGGGGCGGGGTGCCCCTGTTCCTATGAGGCCGGTCACGACAAACAGAATTGCCCTCATGCCGTAGCGCTTCAAAATGGGGTGGGCATGGACCCAGTTATCCAGGTACCCGTCGTCAAAGGTAAGAACAACCGATTTCTTCGGTACGGCTTCACCCTTGAGAAAAGCTGCAAAACGCTCGGCAGATAAAGTGGTGTAGCCACTCTCAGCAAGCCATTTAACCTGTCTTTCAAACTGCCTGGCGGAAACGTCGAGAAAGCCACCACGTTCAGTTACGTGGTGGTACATCAGGACGGGAATATTGTGCGCTGACTGCATAGCTGAACGGAAGGAGCTGAATGCCCGTGTCTGTAATTTTCTGTAAGTCTACATGAGGGTAGGGTGACCTTCTTACAGTTCGTGTATGAACAATTCTCCTCACTACAAGGCACAGGCATTGCTATAGGTATTTGCCCGAGGATTTCTTTCACTACCAAGAAAGATGTCCGGTTTTTACACCGACTTGTTTTCAGGAGATGGTTATGAAGAAACTTATCGCAGTAGCACTGTCCTCTACAGCATTGCTGGCGTCACCCGCGATTCTTGCGCAGACCACCGCCCCCGCTAGCACCGGCGGCCAAGGCACGGGGGTAGGCAACGAGAACGCCCCTCTGACACCTTCGCAAACTCAGACGAGTGAAGGCGCCGTTTACAACCCGCCTCCAATCGACCACAGCGGCAATGCCAAGCATCTGACTGACAAAGGGATGACTGGCAAGGATGGTGACTCTGGCTCCATGGGTACTGATTCCGGCAATAACGGTGGTACCGGCGGTCCAGGTACCGGCGGCACAGGTGATGGCACCGGCACGGGAACTGGGGGTGATGGCACAGGTACCGGCACTGGAAATGATGGTACAGGCGGTGCCGGAGCAGGCGCTGGTGGCGACGGCAGTTCCGGAGGCGGGTCTGGCGGTGGAAATTGAGATTTGCTCCATGCAACTCATATGGCCGCGAGCGCGGCCGTATGAGTTGTGCCTGCCGTGATGCAGTAAAAAATACCTGCGAATCAGCTGCGAATCAGCCCAGATTCACAGTCTCGGTAACTTCCACCTTTCGTCCGGTATCCTCCACCCATTCAAAGGTAAGTATGCCCGATTGCGTCGGAGCCATGTCGAACTTCAGATAGGGGTTGGCAGCCAGGGATCGGAAGAAACGCGCTTTGAGCACGGGTGTTCCATCCAGCTTGGCCGTAAAGGACTGCACGATTCTCTGTGCTGGTGTGTTGCCCGTGTCATCGGCTACCAGGCCGGTAATCATGGGGTGTGAAATCATGGTCAGCACCTCACCCCCATTCTTATCCCACTTCTTCGGCACCCGGACCCTGGCCTTCATTTCGGCTGCGGGGTCGGATTTCGCCGGCGCGATGCAACCGCTCACTGTCACCCTGACGGCCCGTTCTGCCACAATCGCTTTGCCGTCGGCGGTATGAGCGACGGCGATCACAGTTTGTGATTCGCTCAAGCGAATGCGCGTGGAGAGGTTCAGCTTGTCGAAGGCATCACCGAACTCATAAACAGCCACTTCCGGGGTGGGGTTGGCCGGCGCAAATATCGCCAGGCGGGTGATGCGCCCCGCACCGGAAGCGTCAGATATGACCGTCAGGGGTACGGACGAACCGTCTTCCGCCACCAGAGGCAGGTTCAACTGCAGACCCTGTTCCAGCACCGGCGCTGAGCCGACTTGCTTTACTGCGGCTTCGACCTGTTTCCACACTTGCGCTGCGGCGAGGCCGGGCAGGAGCAGGAGGGACGCAGCCGCTGTCAGGACCAAACGGCGACGGAAAGGCTTGGTTTGTTTCATGCGTGAATTCTTCATGGAGACGGAGTCTAGCAGCTTCGCAAAGCGGCCTGCGCACGGCGCGTCACAAGCCCTGCCTTCTGCAGGCGGCATACCAGGCAAGCCTTGCGCCAGCCACGATTGCCAGTGCAGACACCAGGGAGCTGTAGGAGAGGGTGGACAGCCCGGTCAAGCCCTGGCCGATCGAGCAGCCCAGCGCCAGTGCTCCGCCACTGCCCATCAGCGCGCCGCCGGCAATGTAGCGCAGCATCTGCTGGGGCGTATTGAAGCCCTGCAAGCGCGTTTCCCGGCACAGGAGGGCGGTCAGAAAGGAACCCACCACCACGCCGGCTACCACTGCAATGCCGAAGCGCAGGCTCATGCCCGTCGCAAGCATGGCATACTGGATCAGGTCGCCGATGGGAGCGACAAAGGTGAGTGAGACCACAGGAACCGGTTCAAAATCATCTTTGCCCAGCCAGCCGGTGACATACCAGCCCGCAACCACCAGCAATCCGACGATCAGGCCCCCGGCCAAGTCTCGCGCACGGGTGCCTGATTCCCCGTGGTCGGCGGAATGGGCAGGGTGCCGCAGCGCATAGGCGGCCAGAGCGAGTGCCACGATGGCGGCAACAGCCAGGGAGACAGTACCAGCCGGAACTGACAGCCATGCGGGCGAGACTGTAGTCGCATCCGACACGGCAATGCGCAATGGCCCGAGTACACCGGTCAAGGTGATGTAAGCG
>JAJUFI010000103.1 GCA_029263795.1 Alcaligenaceae bacterium | reverse complement strand
TCGGAAAGCAGATAGGAACCTGCCAGGCCAAGATCCAGGCGCACACCCTGGCTGGAGGTTGCCACACTGGACACCTTGCCGGACGTGAGCGGCGACACGGAAACTGGGGCTTCCTGGGCGTCATATGCGGAAACGCGAACCAGGTAGCGGCCATCCGGCACCGTGTTGCCGGTGTCGTCCTTGCCATCCCATTCCAGGGAATGCACACCGGCCTGGACGTTTTCAAGATCAATAGTGCGAACCGCCTTGCCGGCGACATCAGTAATGACAACGCGCACACCCGAGGCCGGCGAGAGCAGATCCATGCCGAAGTGCGTGACTTGCGTGGCATCACCACTGGTGCCTACGCGGATATCGGCGCCCGGCACCAGGATTTCCTTGCCGATGAGCGAGGCGGCCTGCATGGACTGCGAGACATCGAGCTGACCAGCAAGCGCAAGCAGAGTCTGGTTGAGCTGATTGATGCCCGTGACCGTGGACAGCTGCGCCACCTGCGAGGTGATCTGCGCGTTGTCCATGGGGTTCATTGGGTCCTGATTCTTCAGCTGCGTGATGAGCATGGTCAGGAACCGTTCCTGGGTATCGGCCAGGAGTTCGGTTGTTCCGGCGATATTCTGCGCGGCAGCGGATGTCACACTGGAAACGGTCGTCATGGATTATCCGTTCTGGTTGAAGTTCACGGCCAGGGTTACTGGCCGATGGTCAGCGTTCGGTTCATCAACGATTTTGCCGTGTTGATGACTTCGACGTTGGCCTGATAGGAGCGCGATGCGGAAATCATGTTGACGGTTTCCGCAACGACATCGACATTGGGTTTGACCACATAGCCGTTTTCATTGGCCAGGGGGTGGCCAGGGTTGTATTCCATGCGGTGCGGCGCACTGCTTTCCACAACCTGGCTGACGCGTACGCCGCCCACGGCCTGCACCTTGCCCTGGGCTTCAACAGGCTGCATCTGAAACACAACCTGGCGGGCCTTGTAAGGCTGCCCGTTCGGGCCGGCGACGCTTTCGGCGTTCGCCAGATTGCTGGCTGCCACGTTCATGCGCTGCGACTGCGCCGTGAGGGCAGAACCTGCGATGGAAAAAATCGTGAAATTCGACATGACTCAAGCCACCCTTTTATTGCTCGAAGACCGAGCGCAGTGAGCGCAGGCGTGAGGAAATGATGGTGAGATCGGCCTGATAACGGGCGGTGTTGTCGGCAAACTGGACGCGTTCGACGTCCATATCGACCGTGTTGCCGTCGAGACTGGGCTGGAACGGCTGGCGATAGAGCAGTTCAGCCGTGCTCTTGGCAGGCGCCTTGGCCGGAATGTGGCGTACCGAAGTCAGCTTCAGTTCGGTGGGCGGCAGACGCATGCTGCCGGAACCACCGAGGGCTTCCCGCAAGGCCTTGTTAAAATCGAAATCGCGCGCCTTGTAATGGGGCGTGTCAGCATTGGCGATGTTGGCGGCCAGGACTTCCTGGCGCTGCTGACGCAAGGAAAGCGCTGTCTGGTTGAAGTGGAAATTTTCGCCGATGCGATCGAACATTAGCCTCACCTGAGATTGGTAGCCGGCGTTTTATCCGCCAGTTACCAAAATGGTAACCGTGTGTTCCGTCTGACAAAGTTGGAAATAGCGTCGCATTTCTTATCCAATTCACCCCTTGTCAGGACGGGACGATTTATAGAATGCCTGCATGCGCTATCTGAACCTACTGGCGGGCCTCCTGCTCACTGCCCTGATGCCCTTGTTCCCGGCCGGCGTCAGCGCACAAACCGGCCTGCAGGACCCTTCCCTCATCGCCGCTGAGGTCGAATCTTTCCTGCTTGCCCAGGCCGCCGTTCTTCCCGGAGCCGCAGAGGTTGTCGTTACTCCACCGCGCATTTCGCGCCAGGCCGCCTGCGAGCACCTGGACATCTACCTGCCCAACCCGCAATTGCGCTCCCGCATGAATGTGGGCGTACGATGTCTGGCCCCCGAGCCCTGGAACCTGTTCGTGCAGGCCAGCCTGAGTGTCAACGGGTACTACTACGTCACCAACCGGCGTATGGAACCTGGCGAAAGAATTTCAATGGACGACCTCACCGCCCGTGAGGGAGACCTGTTGCGCCTGCCGCGTGGCGTCATCACAGACACAGCGCTGGCCGTGGGGTATATCGTCACGCAGCGCATGACGGAAGGCACGACACTGCGCTCCAGTGCCCTGCGTGACCCCGACTCCATCGTGAAAGGCCAGCCAGTGCGTACGGAAGCCCGTGGTGTGGGCTTTGTTGCAACCGGAGAAGGCGTGGCACTTGAAGATGGTGCTCCCGGCGCTATGATTCAGGTTAGAACCAGTTCTGGACAGGTTGTCACAGGTACAGTAGTCAACAACAATACCGTGCGCATAATGATGTAAACCTGTTGTCCATGTGTAACGCGCCCTAAAGATGCCGCTGAGGGTGCCGTTAAGTAGACCATAGGAAAGCAACAGGCAAGCAGCACAAACGGAGAGCCCAGTGAAGATTACCCCCAACCTGATCAAAAGCCAGCTGGCGAATACCATTTCAGCCACTCGCACCACACGCCCCAGTGTGGGCGGCGACGCGGGCGGCAGTGCTGAAAAAGCCGCCTCGGTTGACCTTAGTGCGGCCGCCCGCAATCTGGCTGCATTGCAAAACACCGATGGCGATATTGACATGGCCAAGGTTCAGGAATTGCGCGACGCCATCGCTTCGGGCCAATACAAGGTCGACACCAGCCGCATCGCTGAATCGCTCATTGCAAGCGCCCGCGAATTGTTGAAGTAAGCCGGCACAGGCCGCATTTGCTTTTTGATTTTTTTAATCACGCATCGCTCACACCATGAACGCTTCTCTTACCGCTCTCCAAGCCTGCCTGGAAAAGGAAGCACGTCTCATGGGTGAGTTCCTGCAGATACTGCAGGATGAAGCCAAGGTACTGGAAGAAGGCGCCACGGAACAGGCCCTTACCAATACCACCGCGCGCAAGAACGCTACCGCAGATCAATTGATGGAAGTCGCCCAGGTGCGCAATTCCATGCTGCAGTCCATGGGGTTTGCCAGTGACGGTCCGGGGCTCGCAGAAGCTGCGCAACAACACCCTTCCCTGGCCGATGCGCGTCAGGCTCTGGTTAACGTCACGGAGCAGGCTCGCTCCCTGAACGAAGCCAACGGGCGCATTATTGAAGTCTTCTTGGAACACAACCAGCGCGCTCTCGATACTCTTCGGCGTGTGGCAGGTGTTGGCGATATGTACGACGCCAGTGGCCGCAAACGTCCGGGTGCGCCGGGCGCTAGCCGTAACATCAAGGCCGGCTGAAGCGCCGCTTCTGGCTGAAGTCCTGCTTTTTCTGATCAGCCCCGGGCTCTTCAGTTCCAACCACTAAAGCCCCAGTATGCCCGGCGGCAGCCGGTCTCAGCCCGGGGTCCCCAGCATTTCCTTCAGGGCAAATAATTTCAGTGCAGCCGCCGGCGCAGCGCCGGCTGGCAGGTTCTTTCGCCCCAGCATCGTGGCTGCGAGTTCCCGGCCCTGCTGAGCCAAAGGATGCTTTTGCAGTTCCCAGGCGGCCAGGCCCACCTGGCATGCTGCCAGCGCCTTGTCCTGTACGCCCGCCCCCTCATTGCTTCCCAACAGTTGCCAGGCCTTGCCGGCATGACGCATGACCTCACGTGACTCGGCCTTAAGCACCAGCCATGCGGCCAACTTGCCGGGTGCGCACGGCAGACCGCCGTGCAGACCGACGATATGCCGCACCCGTTTGCCATTCGAGCGATCAACCAGCATGGCGGACACCATGTGCAGCGGCAGACTGGGCTTGCCACGCAATTTGACCTGGACTTCCGCGGTTGCCACCCACAAGGCACGGCTGGCTGCTGCAGCGCCTGCCACTTCGGCAAGAGCGAACAGGTAGTCAGGATCCGCCACGGGCTGATGCCCCAGTGTCTTGGCCAAGGCCATAGCAGTTGTGGCGCCGTCTTCCATTTCGAGCCGCGTTATGGCTGGCACTTGCGCCAGCCAGGGCTGGCTGCGCTCCGTCAGACTTCGCCACAGGGCGGCGTTGCCGCCTTCGAACAGATGGATAAAGGGAATTTCCGCAACATGCTCGGCCAGATAGTCGAACTGCTGCAACAAGGCCTCATTGGCAGACGGCGCCTGCGCCCGAGCGAAACCGCTGGAAGAGAGCCAGCCTTGTGAAAGCGTGAGCTGCTGCATGGGTGAGGCCAGGGCTGCACCCTGTTCATCGAGCACCAGCGTGGCCCGTAACTGGGCACCCGGCTCATCGGCAGCCCGCAGAGGAAGCTGGTCATGGATGGCCAGCAGCTTGCGGTCTTCTGAAGCACCCCATGCGTCGCGGACTATGCGCAACATTTGGCGGATCGATGCATCCAGCTTCGAGCGCTTGCCCCCTTGCGTGACAGTGGTACGCCAGAGATCGTAAGCCTCTGACACCGCAGGGAGTTCGTCAATGAAGTCGCAACCGGAACGCAGATCCGATTCACTCAAGTGCGCAGCGCCTCCGGCGCTAATCGAGAGCAGACGTGGAAGCGCCGACAGGCGTTGCCGCGCGGCAGTTTCCTGATCGGCTTCGGGCGTAGAGGGACGGCTCATTGCCAGCAGGGCTGCGAAGTCCGCTTCAGTAGGCGTATACAGTGTGCGCGATGTTGGCTGTGGTGTGAGCGCCCGGTCGACCAGGTCGGCAGCGCTGAGGAATACCAGGTGTTCGGGCACTTTTTGCCCAATTGACACATAGTGTATGGGCAGGCGGTAACGCAGCGCCGTATCCAGCGCGGCGCCGAGACGCGTGGCCTCATCCACCTTAGAGATAATGCACCCTTTCAAGGGGGTACCACCGTCATCGCGGTACCGCCGTGCGACTTCGTCCAGTGTTTCACCATGGCTGGCCGCATTCAGCACAAGCACCCGGTTTACCTCGCGGCCGGCGGCCGCAAGCAGGGCCGCCTGTTCGTGGATATAACGGTCGCGCTGGCTGATTCCGACGTTGTCGATCAGTATGACCTGATCGGGGCGCACGCCGCCGAGGACCTCGCGGAGTTCATCAGCGCTGCGCACCACATGCACCGGTGCGCGCAGCATCTGCCCATAGATTTTCAGTTGTTCGTGAGCGCCAATCCGATAAGTGTCGGTTGTGATAAGTACGAGTTTGTCGGGCCCGAAACGGCGAACACAGCGAGCAGCCAGCTTGGCAATGGTTGTAGTCTTGCCCACGCCGGTCGGCCCCACCAGAGCCAGTACAAGACCGGGCTTCCACAGATCGTCCTCGCTGGCGAGCATCGGCAGCTTGGCAACCAATTGTTCACGCACCCACTGCATGGCCGCCTTGGAGGAAGGCTGCGCCGGCATGTGTTGAAGCAAGGTGCGAAGCAGGCTGGTGCTGAAACCCATGCCCAGAAGCGTCTGGAATAAAGAGGCCGCTTGAGGTGACTGGCGGAGCTGGTTGCCCCAGAGCAGTTCGTCAATGCGGTTTTCCAGGGCACCGCGCATGTCACCAAGCGCATCCAGAATATTGGGCGGCAGTGTTTCGCTCGAACTGGAAGCGGGGCCCTGAGGTGTGGCCGACACAACTGGGTGCGCGGCCGAAGCACCTTGGGAAGCGGCCGAGGCACCTGACGATGGCGTCGCGGCTGGCTGAGCCGCTTGTAACGTTGGCGTGTTCCCCACCGGCCCGTAGGCCGCCTCGAATGCCGCCGCGTATGCACTCAGAGGTGATCGGGGCGACGGGATGCTGGGCTTGGATGATGGAGACGCAGGCGGCGGCACCGCCGAAGGGACATGCTGGCCAGCCGCTACGGGCGATGGCCCCGTGGACGCGGGCTGCTGATTCGCTGCCGGGACTTCGTCTGGGTCTGCAGCCTGGATCTCCACGCCACCATCAACGCGCCGGTTTGAAACGATCAATGCGTCAGGCCCGAGGGCCAGGCGCACCTGCCTCATGGCCTCACGGGTAGTGATACCGAAGAACCGGCTGATCTTCACGCTGCGTTACTCCCCCCAATGATTGCGGCCACTTTCAATACCCGGTCATCCGGTATTTCCATAGTGGAAAGAATACCAATTTGCGGGAAATGGTTCTTGAGGAAGCGCGCCAGCGTGGGACGCAGTACAGGCGGAACGACCAATACCGCCATTTCGCCGGCGGATTCCAGTTCGTGCACGACGCGGTCGACTTCGCGCAGCAAGTTCTCGGCCAGCCCCGGTTCAATCGCGCCGCTCGTGGTGAGCGCCTGAGTCAGCACACGCTCCAGGCGCGGCTCCAGGCTCATCACCTTCATTTCGCTGTCACCAGGGAACCATTGCTGGCAGATTGCGCGGCCCAGCGCGACCCGTGTAAGCGACAACAGCTCTGCCGGATCGGGACCGGTGCCGGCAGGGTTCTGCGCCGCGAGGCGCGGTGCGTGTTCGGTAATGGTTTCGATGATGCTGCGCATATCGCGGATCGGCACTTCTTCTTCCAGAAGGCCGCGCAACAGTTTGTGGAAGGCCGCCAGCGAAATCGTCTTGGGAACCAAATCCTCCACCAACTTGGGTGCTTCCCGTTCGACGTGGTCGAGCAACTGCTGCACTTCCGGGCGGCCCAGCAATTGGGCACCATGGCGATGCATGATGTGGTTCAAATGGGTGGCAACCACAGTGCCGGCATCCACCACGGTGTAGCCAGCAATCTGTGCCTGTTCACGTAGGGACACATCGATCCACACCGCAGGAAGGCCGAAGGCTGGGTCTGTCGTGGGAGTGCCGGGCAGCTTCATGGTGACGCCGCCCGGGTCAATAGCCAGCCATTGCCCCGGCGTGGACGTTCCCCTGCCAACTTCCACGCCAGAAAGCAAGATGCGGTATTCGTTGGGCTTGAGTTCGAGGTTGTCGCGAATGTGGACAACCGGTGGAAGAAAGCCGACGTCCTGAGCGAATTTTTTGCGCAGGCTGCGAATACGGTGAAGCAGTTCGCCATTCTGCGTGTGGTCGACCAGGGAAATCAGCCGATAGCCCACTTCCAGGCCGAGGGGGTCGACCAGTTCGACATCATCCCAGGTGGCTTCGGCGGCTGCCGCCTCAACCGCAGCCTGCTTCTGGGCTGGCTCCACCGCTGCGGCAGCAGCCTCCTTCTCGCGCCGCTTGAGCATTGCCCAGCCAAGGGCAATGATGAGTATGGACAAGGATAGAAAGGCCACATGGGGCATGTTCGGAATCATGCCCATCAAACCGATGATGCCGCCTGTAATGAACAGCACATTCGGGTTGGTGAACAGTTGCCCCAGCATCTGCTGGCTGACGTCCTGGTCGTTCGCAACCCGCGAAACCACCACACCCGCCGCAGTCGAAATGATCAGGCCGGGAATTTGCGCCACCAGACCGTCACCAATGGTGAGTATGGTGTAGACCTCGGCTGCTTTTCCGAAGGAAAGATTATGCTGACCAACACCGACGATCAGGCCGCCGATGATGTTGATGACCATGATCAGCAGGCCGGCCACCGCATCGCCACGCACGAACTTGCTGGCACCATCCATGGCACCATAGAACTCGGCTTCCTGAGCAACTTCCTTGCGCCGTGCTCGGGCTTCGTCTTCACCGATCAGGCCGGCGTTGAGGTCGGCGTCAATGGCCATTTGCTTGCCGGGCATGGCGTCCAGGGTGAAGCGCGCACCCACTTCCGCAATACGCCCTGCGCCCTTGGTGATCACCACAAAGTTGATGATGACAAGGATGATGAAGACGATGAGGCCGACAGCGAAATTGCCGCCAATCAGGAAATGCCCGAAGGATTCAATCACTTTCCCTGCAGCATCGGGGCCGTTATGCCCGTTCAACAGCACCACCCGTGTGGACGCAACATTCAGCGCCAGCCGTAGCAGCGTAGAAAACAGCAAGATGGTGGGAAAGGCGGCGAAATCCAGTGGCTTACGGGTGAACAGCGCCACCAGCAGAATCATCACCGAAACGGCAATGTTGAAGGTGAAGAAAAGGTCGAGCATGAAGGGCGGCAGCGGCAGCACCATCATGGCAAGAACCATGAGGATGAGCACAGGGCCGACCATCAGGCGGGCATTCTGGCCACCACCTTGCTTCAGTATTGCTAGAAAATCGTTCATGATGCCTGTGCCACAGCCTTGCCGGATTCAGGGTCAAGGCCGGGCGGAATGTTCAGTGTAGTGGGCGGCTCAGGTTCCTGCCCCATGCCGGGCGCCCAGGTGCGCAGGCGGTAAACCCAGGCCAGCACTTCGGCCACGGCGGAATAAAGCTCGATGGGAATCTCGCGACCGAGTTCCACATGGTGATATAGCGCTCGCGCCAGAGGAGGCGCACTGAGCAGGGGTACTTTGTGGTCTCGTGCCAGCTGGCGAATTTGCGCGGCGATAAGGTTGGCGCCCTTGGCCACCACCACGGGCGCCCCGCCTCTTCCTTCCATGTAGCGCAAGGCCACAGCGTAATGAGTCGGGTTGGTGACGACCACATCCGCACGGGGTACCTCGCTCATCATGCGGCGCCGCGCCATGGCCCTCTGCTGCTGGCGAATACGGCCTTTCACGTGTGGGTCGCCCTCGCTTTCCTTGTGCTCCTGCTTGACGTCCTGGCGTGACATGCGCAGCTTCTTGAAGTGGCTGTAGACCTGCCAGGGTGCGTCGATGACCACGACGAGAATCAATGATGCGATGATGAGTGCACAACACAGCGCCACCAGCGACATGCCGTAAGTGAGCGCTTCCGAAGGCGTGGCATGCATCAGCGCCAGCATTTCATCGCGATAACTGATGATGACCATTACCCCGACAAGGGCGATGACCGTAGCCTTGGCCAAAGTTTTGAACAGTTCGACCAGCGTCTGGGCGGAAAACATGCGCTTGATGCCCTTCAAGGGGCTCATGCGCTCAAACTTCGGTTGCAAGGCCTTGCCCGAAAGCACCATGCCACCAAGCAAGATGGAAGCAAGAATGGCCACAACGACCAGCACCCCGAAAAGCGGTAGCAGGGTCAGCAGCGCCTTCAAGGCCAACCCTACGGCCGAACCCACCATGACTGTGGTGTCCCGGCCGACGTTGGGGTCGAACCACATTGAGTGATGGATGACTTCCCTCAGCTGGTGAAACATAAAGCTTCCCATCACCCAGAGCGTACCGACGCCCGCCGACAACACCAGGAAGGTGTTCAGCTCGCGTGAACGCACCACCTGCCCCTCTTCCCGCGCCTTTTCCAGGCGCCGGGGCGAGGCAGGTTCTGTTTTTTCGAGGTCGCTATCCTCTGCCATGCAGTTTCAGCCGAGATACATGAAAGCCAGCATGGATTCTAAACGATGGCCCCCACAACGAAGTTGGGAGCAAGCGCCTGATTGCTAGGCAATTCTCGGCTGACCCCGGTGCGCGACAAGCCCCGCCGTTCAGGGCGAGGAAGGATAACGCGGACGGCGCAGCCGTCCTATAATGGTATTGCTGCCGACAACCAAGGCAGCCTACGGCAGGGCATGCCGGAAGTAACGCCTGTGGAGATACGAGCAGCGGTTGCGCACTCGGCCCAGGAACCCACCGAAGCGACTCAGGGCTGCTCAATGCCGCCCCTGAGCGCCGTA
>JAJUFI010000049.1 GCA_029263795.1 Alcaligenaceae bacterium | reverse complement strand
GACGTTCGAAATCGGAATCAAATTGTCCACATCCCGCTACGATGAAGCATCGATCCGGGTGCTCAAAGGCCTGGAACCGGTCCGGCAGCGCCCGGGCATGTATACCCGCACCGAGAACCCGCTGCACATCATTCAGGAAGTCATAGACAACGCGGCCGACGAAGCGCTGGCAGGCTTCGGACGTTGTGTCAGCGTCACGCTGCATACGGATGGCAGCGTCTCTGTCGAGGACGACGGGCGCGGCATTCCCGTGGGCGTACATGAACAGGAACAAGTACCAGTGGTCGAAGTTGTCTTCACCCGTCTGCATGCGGGAGGCAAGTTCGACAAGAAATCCGGTGGAGCCTATGCCTTTTCGGGTGGGCTGCACGGTGTGGGGGTGTCCGTAACCAATGCGCTGTCGCGTCGCATGGAAGTCCGGGTGACGCGGGACGGCAAGGTTCACGAGATTGTGTTTGCCGGGGGTGAGGTGGAAAAACCCCTGACGGTTGTCGGCACGGCGGCGCGTCGTGCCAGCGGTACGACAGTGCGTGTCTGGCCCGACCCTTCCTATTTCGATTCACCCGTCATACCGGTGAACGAACTGATGCACAGTCTGCGCAGCAAGGCCGTGTTGCTTGCCGGCGTACGCTTCGAGTGCCATGTTGAAAAGACGGGTGAAACACACCGCTGGCAATATGACGACGGTGTGCGCAGCTATCTGGAACAGGCCCTGGGCGAGGCGGAGCGCATAGTGCCGGCTTTTGAGGGCAGCCATTATGCTGGGCCCGATGACGAGACCTATTCCGAGGGGGAAGGCGCCCAATGGGTGGTCATATGGACGGCGGATGGTCCTACCGTGCGAGAGTCCTATGTCAATCTCATTTCCACCACCGGGGGCGGCACACATGAGGCAGGGCTGCGTGACGGTCTGTTCACCGCCGTCAAATCCTTCGCCGAGCTACATGGCCTGATTCCCAAAGGTGTGAAGCTGCTGCCGGAAGACGTCTTCGCACGTGCCAGCTTCGTGTTGTCGGCCAAGGTGCTGGACCCGCAATTCCAGGGGCAGATCAAGGAGCGCCTCAACAGCCGTGATGCCGTGCGCATGGTGAGCAACTATGTGAAGAACGCGTTGGAGCTGTGGTTGCATGGCAATGTGGAATATGGCAAGAAGCTGGCGGAATCGGCCATCCGTCAGGCTCAGGCCCGGGCGCGCTCCGCACAGAAGGTGGAAAAGCGCAAGAGTTCGGGCGTGGCGGTCTTGCCGGGAAAGCTGACGGACTGCGAATCCAGCGATGTCTCCCGTACTGAACTGTTTCTTGTGGAAGGTGATTCCGCCGGTGGCTCAGCAAAGATGGGTCGGGACAAGGAATTCCAGGCCATCCTGCCCCTGCGTGGTAAGGTGCTGAACTCCTGGGAAGTCGACCGCGACCGTCTCTTCGCCAACACCGAGATTCATGACATCTCGGTAGCCATAGGGGTAGACCCACACGGGCCGAACGATAACCCCGATCTTTCCGGGCTGCGCTATGGGCGCATCTGCATCCTGTCCGATGCCGACGTGGACGGTTCCCACATTCAGGTGCTGCTGCTCACGCTGTTCTTCCGCCATTTCCCGAAGCTGATCGAGGCTGGCCATATTTATGTGGCGCGCCCGCCCTTGTTCCGCGTGGACGTTCCCGCAGCCGGCAAGCGCCCGGCGCGCAAGCTCTATTGCCTGGATCAGGCCGAGCTGGATTCGGTTCTGGACAAGTTGCGCAAGGAAGGCGTACGCGAGAGCAGCTGGTCCATCAGCCGCTTCAAGGGTCTGGGGGAAATGAGTGCCGAACAGCTGTGGGACACCACCATGAACCCGGACACACGGCGCTTGCTTCCCGTCAGCTATGGTGCCCCCGGGCTGGACAACACCCGAACCATGTTCAGCATGCTGATGGGCAAGGGCGAATCGGCCCAGCGGCGCCAGTGGCTGGAAGAGAAGGGTAATCTGGCCGATGTCGACGTCTGAGTCAGTCTGCCAAGCGGAGAATTTCAATGGATGCAACACAGGCGGGCATGACCGCCGATGACGACAACATCACGCTGGCCTGGTATGCGGAGCAGGCTTACCTTGACTACGCGGTTTCCGTGGTACGTGGCCGCGCCCTGCCGGATGTTTCGGACGGGCAGAAGCCGGTGCAGCGGCGCATTCTGTATGCCATGCATGCGATGGGGCTGGGGCCGGGTGCCAAACCGGTGAAATCCGCACGTGTGGTTGGCGACGTGCTGGGCAAGTATCACCCACATGGCGACCAGGCTGCTTACGATGCGATGGTGCGCATGGCTCAGGATTTCGTCTTGCGCTATCCGTTGATCGATGGCCATGGCAACTTTGGTTCCCGCGATGGCGACAATGCCGCGGCCATGCGTTACACCGAGGCAAGGCTCACCCCATTTGCCCGTGTCTTGCTCGATGAGCTTGACGAAGGCACGGTGGACTTCCTGCCGAATTACGACGGCAGCCAGAAGGAACCGGCTCTGCTGCCCGCCCGTCTGCCCGTCGTGCTGCTCAACGGGGCATCGGGCATCGCCGTGGGCATGGCTACCGAAATCCCTTCGCATAATTTGCGCGAAATTGCCGCTGCTTGCGTGGCCCTGATTCGCAACCCCAAGCTGAGTGATGAGGAACTCTACACTCTGGTACCTGGGCCGGACTTTTCCGGGGGCGGGCAGATCATTTCTTCCCCAGAGGATATTCGCCAGATCTACGAACAGGGCAGGGGCTCCATCAAGGCGCGGGCGCGCTGGCATTTTGAAGAGCTTGCGAGAGGCCAGTGGCAACTGGTGGTAACGGAACTTCCGCCCGGGACATCCGCCCAGAAAGTGCTGGAAGAGATTGAAGAGCGCACCAACCCGAAAGTCCGGGTCGGGCGCAAATCGCTCACCCCTGAGCAGCAGCAGACCAAAGCCCTGATGCTGAGCCTGCTGGATACCGTGCGTGATGAGTCGGGTAAGGATGCCGCCGTGCGTCTGGTGTTCGAACCCAAGAGCAGCCGGATTCCCCGTGACGAACTGGTGACGGCGCTTCTGGCTCAGACCAGCATGGAGCTGAATGTTCCGATGAACCTGGTGTGCATCGCGCGGGATGGGCGCCCGGGCCAGAGCAGCCTGCGCGGCATGCTCACGGAATGGCTCTCATTCCGCGCCGACACCATGACGCGGCGTACGCAACACCGTCTGGACAAGGTCAGCGACCGCATCCATGTGCTGGAAGGGCGTATGGTGGTCTATCTGAATGTTGATGAGGTCATCCAGACCATTCGAGAATCGGACGAGCCCCGCGAGGCGCTGATGATGCGCTTCAGTCTCACCGAGCGCCAGGCAGACGACATTCTCGAAATGCGCTTGCGGCAATTGGCGCGGCTGGAAGGCATCCGAATCGAGCAGGAGCTGGAGCGACAGCGCGAGGAGCAGAAGAAGCTGCAGGAACTGCTCGATAACCCAGCTGCCTTCAAGCGCCTGATGATCAAGGAAATCGAGGCCGATGCCAAAACGTTCGGGGATGATCGCCGCACACTCATCGAAGCAGCGGAGAAGGCAGTCCTGGAAACCAAGGTGGTGGAGGAACCGGTAACAGTCATCATCTCGCAAAAGGGCTGGCTGCGTGCTCGCCAGGGCCACGGTCACGACCCCAGTCAGTTTTCCTTCAAGGCTGGAGATGCTCTGTACGACTCCATAGAATGCCTGAGCACACATGAGCTGTTGGCCTTTTCCAATACGGGCCGGGCGTATACGGTTGCCGTTGCCAACCTGCCGTCAGCCCGTGGAGATGGTCAACCCATTACCTCGATGATCGACATTGAACCGGGCACGAGAATTGTTCACATGGTCGCCGGCCCTGCCGACAACCGTTACGTGATCGCCGCACAAAGTGGCCACGGCTTCATTGCACGGCATGCGGACATCACCACACGGCAGAAAGCGGGAAAACAGTTCTTCTCGCTGGACAAGGGCGATGCCTGGATGAAGCCGCTGGTGCTGCAGCCGGACGACACACACCTTGCCATGCTGGCGAAGAAGGGCCGTTTCCTGGTGGTGCCCTTGTCGGAACTCAAGACCATGACTTCGGGCCGTGGTACCCAGCTCATGGGGCTGGATAACGGCGATGCCCTGGCCCAATGGGTGGCCTTGGGCGCGGCAGGGCTGGTGGCCAGCGGCATCTACCGCAAGAAGGAAACTGCTTTGGAGCTGGGGCTGGATGAGCTCGCCGATTACATTGGCAAGCGCGCCCGCAAGGGCAGGGCGCTGTCGCTCAAGATTGCCCAACCGAAACTGTCGCGACGTTCATCTTAAAATGAACGCCCAAGAACTTTTAGCGGATATTTCAACGATATGAGTTTCAAGGTCACCGTACTGCCCAGCGGGCATGAATTCACCGTGGAAAATGGGCAGTCCGTGCTCGATGCGGCGCTGGCGGCAGGCATAGTACTTCCCTACAGCTGCCGCAACGGTGCGTGTTCGACCTGCAAGGGCCGGGTGGTCGAAGGCACGTACGAAGGGGGCCCCAACTCTGCGCAGATCATTTCCGAAGAGGAACGGGCGCAGGGTTACACCCTTTTCTGCCAGGCCAAGCCATTGTCGGATCTCACCATCGAGGCGTTGGAAGTCCGTATGGCCAGCGATATCCAGATCCGCAAGATGCCTTCACGTGTGATGGAGATGGAAAAACTGGCGGACGACATCATGCTCCTGAAGGTGCAATTGCCGTCTTCCGAACCATTTCGTTATTACCCGGGCCAATACCTGGATT
The DNA here is from genome assembly GCA_029263795.1 of Alcaligenaceae bacterium. Taxonomy (GTDB): domain Bacteria; phylum Pseudomonadota; class Gammaproteobacteria; order Burkholderiales; family Burkholderiaceae_B; genus Yanghanlia. The sequence continues at coordinate 12,271 of JAJUFI010000049.1, read as the reverse complement.
TCATACTGAAAGACGGTCGTCATCGCAGCTATTCCATGGCTACGCCTCCCAATGAGGCCAACCAGGTGGAATTGCACATCCGCCATACACCTGGCGGTGCTTTCACTGATCACGTATTTGGTGTGGGCGCCACACAAATGAAGGTGCGCGAGATTCTGCGCGTGGAAGCACCACTGGGCTCTTTCTTCCTCAGGGAAAGCAGCAAGCCTGCCGTGTTTCTTGCCAGCGGTACGGGGTTTGCGCCCATCAAGGCCATGGTGGAACACATGATCGCGACCGGCGACCAGCGCCCGGTACGCCTCTACTGGGGAGGGCGGCGGCCCCATGATCTCTACATGGACTCGCTGGCGCGCGAATGGGAAGGCAAGCTGCCAGACTTCAAGTACGTGCCGGTTGTATCCGAGGCTCAGCCGGAGGACAATTGGCAGGGTCGCACCGGCTTCGTGCATCAGGCTGTCATGGAAGACATTCCCGATCTTTCCAACTACCAGGTCTATGCCTGTGGCGCTCCCATCATGGTGGAAAGTGCCAGGAAAGATTTTTCCGAAGTTTGCGGCCTTCCGGAAAACGAGTTTTACGCCGACGCCTTCACAAACGCGGCAGACGCAGTCTGAGCCGGAAGAATTGGCATATTTGTCCGGCGCTCCTGCCGGAACGCAGTGGGGTAGATAGATGAAGATTGCGGTATTGGGCAGTGGGATCATCGGAGTTTCCACTGCGTGGTGGTTGAAGCAGGCAGGGCATGATGTTGTAGTGGTCGACCGGCAACAGGGAGCCGCCCTGGAAACCACACGTGCGAACGGAGCGCAGATCTCCGTTTCCTATGCTGAACCTTGGGCCAATCCGCAGGCGCCCCTGAAACTGCTGAAATGGCTGATGAAGGACGATGCACCGCTGTTGTTCCGTCTCCAGCCAGACCTGCGGCAATGGTTGTGGGGCCTGCAATTCCTGTCGGAATGCCGTCCCACCAGGGTGACGCGCAACGTCACCGCGCTGGTGGCCTTGGCCGAATACAGCCGCCGCACCCTTCAGGAAATGCGCCGCGACCTCGGCATTGAATATTTCCACCAGGAGCGCGGCATCCTCAACTTCTATCGCAGCACCCAGGAATTCGAATCTTCGCAGAAGCTGGCGGAAATCATGCGTGACCACGGGGTGGACCGGCGCATCGTCAGCACGGATGAAATCATCGAAATCGAACCGGCGTTGGCTCCCATGCGGCACGTCATCGTCGGCGGTGACTACACGCCTGAGGATGAATCCGGCGATGCCTTTGTCTTCACGCAAGAACTGGCACGTCGTGCGGCGGAAGCCGGGGTTGAATTCCTCTATGGCCATCAACTCAGCCGGCTGGTGGCCATCGGTGGCAGCGTCCATGCTGCAGAACTGATCTGTCCTGACGGCAGGTACAAGTCGCTGCGGGCCGACGCCTATGTTGCGGCCCTGGGGTCTTACACCCCGCATTTCGTATCACCGCTTGGTGTACGCTGCCCCGTATACCCAGCCAAGGGCTATTCGGCCACATTTGATATCCTCGACGAAGGCGCCGCTCCCGAGGTAAGCCTGACCGACAGCCAGAACAAGGTGGTCTACAGCCGCCTGGGCAAGCAGCTGCGGATGGCGGGCACGGCGGAGCTGGGAGGCTATTCCAGGGCGCTGAATACAACACGTTGCGAACAAATGTTGCGCCTGGCCCGAGACTTGTTCCCAAGTCTTCTGGATTTTGATAATGTTAGTTTCTGGTCTGGGTTGCGTCCCGCAACCCCGTCCAATGTGCCATTAATAGGGCGAACAAAGGTTTCGAATCTCTATCTGAACACAGGGCACGGTACGCTTGGGTGGACAATGGGTGTCGGCTCAGGCAAGGCGTTGGCCGACATCATCGCCGGGCGGCGCCCGGAGCCCGAGTTTCCATTTCTGGGTTGAACAATCATATGAATCAATCAAGGTATGCACGCACCGCCCGGTCGGCGCGCGTTTTTGCGTGGGCGTCTGCTGCCGCTGCCATGGCCATGGCGTTCGGCGCTCATGCGGCGACGGAAATCCGAGTCTGGCATGCGCTCACGCCACACAACGCCAAAGTGTTCGAAGACTTGGTGAAGGAGTTCAACCGCTCACAGAGCGATGCCAAGGTCACGCTCAAGGCTTTCAAATCCACTGCGGAAGTTGAGAAAGCCATCAAAGCTGCTAAGAGTCGCGACGACAAGCCACACCTCGCGCAGCTTGAAGAAAACCGGGCGCCCGATGGTGGAGCCCGTTCCTTTGTGCAGCCCCTTCATGCGCTGCTCGCCACACATCCCATCAAGAACGCAAAATGGTTCGTATCGGGCAGCAACGCCTTCGCGCACGACAGCAAGGGCCGGCTTGTTGCCTTCCCGTACATGGCGGAAGTGCCCGTCATGTTCTACAACATTGACGCCTTCAAAAAGGCCAATCTTGCCCCGCCACCGCAGCGTTCATGGACGGGGCTGCAAGATCAGCTCGTCACGTTGGCGAACAACGGTTCGCGCAGTTGCCCGCTGACCAGTGATCAACCTGTTTCCATCAATCTGGAAAACCTGGCGGCCGTCAACAAACAACCCTACACAACGGAAGGCAATGGCCTGAAAGGGCGGGGTACGCCTGCCTTCCTGTTTGATGTCATGTACGTGCGGCACCTGTCCCTGATGATCAGCTGGGTGCGTTCCGAACTGATGGTCAAGCCGGAATTCAACGAGATGGCGACCAAGCGTTTCGCCCAGGGCGAATGCGCGGTTCTGCTTTCCGCTTCCGGCAATATCGGTGAATTCCGTGCAGCCTCCAAGTTGAACTTCGGGGTGACGGGCCTGCCTTACTACCCGGAAATCACCAAGGAACCGGGCAACCCCTTCCTTTCGGGTTCGGCATTGTGGCTCATTGCAGGGCAGTCCAAAGAATCTGACAGCGCCAGTGCGGCCTTTCTCTCCTTCCTGGCTCAACCGAAACAGGCTTCCCGCTGGCATCAGGAAACCGGCTATCTGCCTGTAACCCAGCAAGCCTTCGAAGCCGCGGGCGATTCCTACTACAAGAAGATGGACAAATGGGCCACCTTGGTCGCAGCCCACGGCGGTGCAGCAGACGATGCAGCGCGCGGGTTCAGGGTGAACAATTATCCGGAAATCCGCGACATGTTCCAGCAGCACATTGTGCACGCGTTGGCCGGCAACCAACCGGCCATGACCGCGCTCAAGTCGGCCAGCACCGAAGCCGGCAAGCTCATGAAGCGCTAAAGCGCCTTCCGCCGGGCCCCAGTGGTCCGGCGGCGCTGGATCTGATCTAAACATCCGTTCGTACTTCCCAGTCTGGCGGCACGTACCAGGCCCCGGCATCATGGTCGCAATTCCGGCTCCGCCGGTTCTGCAAACCTTTTTGCTGAAGTCTGGCCATGGTGTTCGTCCGTCGCTTTCTTCCCCTCGTGTTGCTCCTCTCCGGTTGCGCCGGGCCCGATGGTGGCCCGGCCATGTTGGAATGGCAATGGCCGTTTCATACGGGCAAGCAGCAAATTGAAGCAGACGCAGTCCATCGCGGCAGTTACCGGCAGTTCAGTTTCGACTGGGCACTGTCCGGCGACCCCCAAGTCATGCCTGTGCAGGTCTTTGATGACGGCACCCGCATGTGGCTGCAGTTCGCTCCCGACAGCGTATGGCCTGCGGTCTTCGAAGTCGCCGCCGCCGGCATGCGTCCCCTGGTTTACAGGCGTGAAGAGCCCTATCTGGTGCTGGACGCAATTCATGATCATCTTGAGTTGCGCGGCGGGCATTTGCGCGGCACAGTGCGCCGCGTCAGGCCAGAGGCCAGCTCCCCGGCGGTGCAGGCGTCCGCCATTGCCTTGCCTGACGCAAAGGATGTAGCGGCGCCTCTGAGTCTTCCTTCAACACTTCCGGAAGCACCGTCCATCCCTGGTACCGGTCCTCTGGCAGTGCGCAGGGTTTCAGATTCAGGCGCTGCGCAGGGGGCAAAACTCGAGGCAGTTGCTCGCGATGTTGCCGTCCCCTTGCCGGCTTTGGTGGAAAAAAGTCCTTCATATCTTGGCAAGCCGCTACTTCGTTTTGCGGTAAGCCCTTCCGATCAGACCATGCGTCAGGCTTTGGAGCGCTGGGCGCAGCAAACAGGATGGGCTTTCTCTGCCGAGCACTGGGCAGTCGATGTCGATATCCCACTGGTCGGTGAGGCAACGTTCAGCACGGACTTCAAGTCTGCCGTGCGTGAGTTGCTGGAGGCGACCGAAATGGGCGATCGTCCACTGCAACCCTGCTTTTACTCAAACCGGGTGCTGCGCGTGGTGCCATATGCTCAGCCGTGCGACAGGTGGGGTGCGTCGAGGGCAGCGTCATGATGTGTTTGAAGCGTCTTGCCCGTGGCTTTGTGGCGGCGGCTTTCATATCCATATTGTCTGGTTGTGCCGTTGAAGAACAGCTCAGAAAGATAGGGCAGGCAGTCCTGGATGCCGAACGGCGCATGGATGATGCTCATGGCAGCTTCAGCGCACCGTCTGAAAACGAGCGACATCGCGCCGCACAAGATGTAGCGCGCCCATGGCTCGCCGGAAAGTCGCAGCCTCTGGCGCGCGAAGTTACGCTGCCACCTGCCTTGCGGGCCAATGTGGACACAACCCTGCTCTTCGACGAGGGGCCGCTGGCGCTTCCGGCCATTGCGCAGCGTATTACGCGGGCAACAGGCATACCCGTGCACGTCCGTCCGGAATGCCTGCTGCCTCCGGAAGTGTTCATTTCACGCCTGGATCTGGCCTCGGTCACTCGCATGCCCGTTCACTCTGCTGATGCCAGCATGAGTCTGGACGGCGGTCCTGAACCCCTGGCACGGACGCTGGACCGGGTGGGTGCGCGGCTCGGGGTACTGTGGCGTTATGAAGCGGGGCGCATCGAGTTTTATCGAACCGAGACCCGGGCCTTCGATGTGCGCATGCTCAGCCTGCAGGCCGGCGCAGATGCATCTCTCGGGCTGCAGGAAAGCGGTGCCCGTGAAGGTTTCTCCACTACGTCCCGGACCGGGCTCTCACTGGAAAAACATGATCCTCTGGAAAGCATGAAGGCGCGCATCGAGCCATTCCTGTCGAGTGCAGGAGTGGTGGTTGCCGAGCCCGGCGCTTCCTCCACCCTTGTGGTGCGGGACACACCCGAAGTTCTGCGCCAGGTGGCAGCGTTTGTCGAACGCGAGAATCGGGCGCTGACGCGTCGGGTACGGCTCTTGTTCGAGGAACTCACCGTGCTTGTGGAAGACGACAGCGAGGCCGGGCTCGATTGGGACGTGGTATTTGCCGGAGCGCGCGCCGCAGCATCAGCCGGCATGTCCGGGGTGGCTTCGCCCGATGCGGGGATGTTTGGGGCCGCAGTGACGGGCGGGCGGTTCACCGGCAGCGAACTGCTGATACGGGCACTCGGAAGGGTGGGGAGGGTGGTCCGCCGAAATAGCCTTCCGGTACTCACCTTGAACAGGCGGCCTGTCACTCATGCTGTGCGAACGACGTTTTCGTATATAGACAAAGTAGAAACCATTGCTCAGCGCGGACTGGTAGATTCCATTCTGCCATCGGTATCGGTGAGTCAGAAGGAAGAAACGGTGGGCTCCTTGATTACCCTTGTCCCCGACGCTCAAGAAGACGGTCAGGTTCTGCTTTCAGTGGCCTACGACAACACAGTCGCCCAGCCTCTGAAGTCCGTTACTTTCGGCTCGGGCGACAATCCCTTGCAACTGCAGCAGATCACCATCGACGGCAACGGTACCGTGCAGCAGGTGGCACTCATGCCCGGCCAGCCTTTGCTGATATCAGGCTTTGACCGCAGCAGGCAGGAATCGGAAACGCGTCGTCTCAATCCGGGGCTGCCACTGGCACTGGGTGGCAGTGATCGGGCCTCGGGTCATCGTCTGACCACCGTCATGGTGGTCACTGCCCACGTGGAAGAGGGGTTCTGATTCATGCAGGTGCGTCCTTGCGAAATTATCCAGCGTAATGGCAAATCGCTGGTGTTCGGCATGGAATGGTTTCCCATTCTGGGCGAAAACCTGGAACAACATGCTGGAGCGCTGGCGCGCCGCCACAAGGCAAGCCACTGGGTCGGCACTTCGGGGGCAGCAGCCTCGGTTGGCCTGCTGCGGGGTACGGTTCAAGCGGCCCGGGGAAGGCCCATGTACAGTGCAGCTGCAGCTTTTGCCGCGCTGCATCCCGTTGGCACGGTAGTCGCCATTGTCCCGATTCCGGGAGGTCGCTTGTGGCTAGTCGCCGTACATGAAGGAGCAGTCATGGCGCGCACTGACGAGATCCACGACACGGCAGAGACGCTGCAGGCAATTCTGAATCTGCTGACCGAGGCTCACCCCGGCTTGCAGCTCCTTGATGATCGCCGTTCGTCATGGGGTCTGCTCGACACGCTATTTGAGCAGGATCCGGGGAAGCCACTGGTACGTTGCCGCCATCTTTCAGGGCGTTCTGTGGCGCTGACCATGTGCTGCGCTGGGCTCGCGCTGTGGATGGGGCGGGGTGTGCTGTACGCGGGGGAACAGGCGCCAGCGCAAGAGCCGGATGCACATTCCGCATGGCAGGCTGCGCTTGCCACAGCGGCCGAAGGCCATGTGCTCCATGGCGTGGGCGGGCTCAAGTCACTCCTCGATACTCTGATGGAACAACCGGTCCATCTTGGAGGCTGGGCTCTCCGGAAGATCGAATGTCATGTCCGCGCAGGTCAATGGCGGTGTCAGTCCCGTTATCAAAGGGAAGATGGTGACAACCAGAGTTTCATGCGGAAAGCCTTGCCGGCCTGGGAACTGACATTTGACCCATTGGAAGGGGCGGGTGCACTGTGGGCGGTGCCGGTGCCCACGGCCACTCTAGCGATGGGCGGTCTTCGACGCGCCAGCCAGAACCAGGCTGAGCTGGTCAGCGCGTTGCAGTCGATACGCCCGGCGTTTATGCAGCTGCGAGTAGAAACGGCAGTGCCACTGTCCATGTCCGTCCCGCGAGATTCGCGGCAACAGGAGATACCGCGGCCTCCCAGCATCCGGCTCATCCAGAAGCGGGCAATAAGGCTTCAGGCTCCGCTGCGTTCACTCGCTCTACTGCTGCCTGAAACTCGTCACATGAGCTGGGACAAGCTCGAGCTGGAGGTCAGCCAGCTCAGCAACCCGGGTCTTCTCAACAGTGCATTAAGTGTATCGATGTGGGGGGTGCTCTATGAACTGGAAGACGATGCGACGAATCCTTCTGACACTGTTCGTGGCCCTATGCGAGCCCGTCATGGCACAGGAGGATCATGAGAATGATTACCTGACAGTGAGGGAACTCATGCGGCTTGAAGCGGAACAGGCGCGCGATGCGATGCGCGCACGAAGGTCCGGATCAAACCCTGATTTCCACTCTTCAAGGGGTGCGGGTCAGGCGCAGGCATCCGCGGGGGATGCTTCCCCCAGGCTGGCCGGAATTTACGGTGTAGGCCAGAGGCTTTTCGCAGAGGTGCGTACCGGTTCCCGAGCGTGGCTCTTTCTCAAGGGGCAGTCTCTACCCCTTGGGCATGACGAGCGTAGTGCCGAGTTTCGTCTGAAGGATCTCTCCGGCTCTTGTGTCCGGCTTGAACGCAATGGAGACGAATTGGCCCTGTGTCTGCCTATGGGTGGGAGTTCCTGATGCTGAACCATTTGATACGCCTGCGCGACGGGCGAGCAGCCCATCGCCTGGAGGACTCTGCCGGTTTTTCGCACTACGTTGCCGGTCAGGCGGTCACCCTGGCGGACACTGAAGCGCTGCTCAAGCTTAAGCCAGGTCCCCGGCGTTCCCTCAGCGCACGTTTCGGAGTGCAGGCGCTGGCGGCACGGCTTTGCCCGGTGGAAATGGAAGATGGCACGGTTGCCATCTTCGCGCTCGCCGAGCATGTGGGCAGCGATCAGGCGGATGAGCTTGCCCGCCGCATCGCGGAGGCCGGTTTGCCTGCAGCACATCCCGCCCGCTACATACTCAACGCCAGCCTACTGCTTGCAGTGGCCCGGGATGCTTTCACCAGGCAGGAGAACCCCGTGGAGAATGCCTACGCGCGCGGAGCACTGGCTGAAGCGTTCCATGAAATGGTGGAATGGGGTGTGCTCAACGGCGCAAGCGACCTGCACCTGAATGTGAGGCTGGGCGAGGCCGAGTCCGAGGTGAAATACACGGTTTGTGGCCGGTACATTGCACCGGAATGCTTCAGACGCATGCCCACAGGCATGCTCATGGAGATACTTTCGGTCGCCTGGATGGACATATCCGGGGGCAACGGTGCGGTTTTTGACCCGCGCAGTGAGCAACAGGGAAGTCTGTCCCGCCAATACCTGGGCCGGGAAGTCATGCTCCGCTGGGCCTCCATGGCTGCCGAGCGGGGGCCGAGTGTCTGCCTGCGCATTCTTGAGAAGAACCGCATGGCTGAGATTCCGGCTCTCGAAGCGCTTGGTTATCCGTCGGAACAGATCACTCTTCTGGAACAGGCGCTCAATGGAAGCGGTGGGGCGGTGGTGTTCGCGGGTACGGTAGGTTCCGGGAAATCCACCACTCTGGCTTCGCTGATTGCCAGGTTGCCGGCAGGGCGCAAAGTGGTGACCCTTGAGGACCCGGTTGAATACACCATTCCAGGTGCAATTCAGAACTCCATTGCCCGGCGCCTGGACACGGAAGCCCATGAGGCGTTTGCCACAAAGCTGCGGGCACTGAAGCGTTCGGCAATGACTGACGTCCTGCTCGGAGAAGTTCGCGATAGAGAAACCGGACGGGCTTTCATGGACCTCAGTGGTTCGGGCATCAATGTGTATACCACCGTCCATGCGCCGTCCGTGGCACTGATCACTGAGCGTCTCGCCTCTGACTTCATCGGGGTGAGCCGGGATTTCCTGGCCATGCCTGGCACTCTCAAGCTGCTTGTCTGGCAGGCCTTGCTCCCTAAGCTGTGTCAGTGCGCAAGACCCATGCGGCTTGAAGCGCGGCGCGACACCGCCATTGCCAGGCGGCTGCAGGCGGTGAGCCATCTGTTCCCCGGGCCATCGGAAGCGCTGCGCGTCCGTAACCCGGAAGGATGCGCGCAGTGCCGCCGCCAGGGCGTTCCTGAACTTCATGGCTATGAAGGACGTTCTGTTGTTGCCGAGATGATGGTCCCGGCCCTGCAGCCGGACTTTTCCGAATGGGTCAGGAACAGGGGGCGCGGCTTTGTGCAGCCACAGTTGCGGCCTGCGTTGGTGAATGCCATGAATCAAGCGTATCGCGGGATGTTCGATCCGGCGGATATCGAGGAACGATTCCATGGTTTCGACCTTGAGAAAAGCATGCGGGAAGCTCAGTCCAGACAGCAGGGACAGCCTCCCGCCATAGCCAGGCTTCAGGCTGCTGGAGCATCATGATGGCGGCGCTTGGATGGGTGAAACTTGCAGCAAGGGGTGGCCCCCACCACATTGCCCTCGCTGCCTTGCGAAATTCATACGATGCCTGGCGTTTCAACCAGGGCAGGCGGGCTTATTACGAATACCTGACCGCCTTGCTGCAAGGGACAGGCGGTGCGGTGACGCTCAAGCAGGTGTTTGCGACAGATGCTAAACGCTACGGTGCTTCCCCGCGCGGTCGCCTGTCCAAGCGTTGGCTGGAGCTTTATCAGATCGCCGGTGGGGATCTCTTCACCACATGGGCCGGCGTATTTCCGGATGCGGAACTAGCCCTGTTGCGCAACGCTCAGGAACGGGGCAATGACGCGCTCGTCGAGACTTTCCTTGAGCTGGGCAGGGCTCTGGCCGTGCTGGAAGCTGGTCGGCGAATCCTGCGTAGCTCGTTGCTTGCAGCCGTGTTTGCGTTTGCCGTACTGCTCATCACCATTGCGGCGGTGCCCATTTTTACAGTGCCGCGCTTGCATGAAGCCTTCAGCAGTATTCCAACCATGTACCATGGCGCTGCCATGCGCAGCCTGGTGCTGGTGGCGGAGCTGATCAAGTCCTGGTGGATCTGGTTGTTGCCGGCGCTAATCGGTGGAGTGTTCCTGATTCTCCGCTCCTTCAGTCGTTACACGGGCCCCATGCGCAAATTGCTTGATGGTTTCGGTCCCTGGCGGGTGTATCGCCAGGTTCAGGCGATGCGCTTTCTCTCGCTGCTGGCGGTTGCATTGGGCCGGGGTGACCATGGCGATACACGGCTGCGTCGTGCGCTAGCCCTACAGCTTGCCGGAGCTTCTCCCTGGCTGCAGCACCATATCCGCAGCATGCTGGACAACATCAATGCAGGCCGGGTCGCTGCCCATGTCTTAGATACCGGTCTGCTAGAAAAACCGCAACTTTGGTTTCTCAGCGACATGGTGTCGGCAAAAGGCCTGAGGGAAGGGTTGCATCTTTGCAGTGCTTGGGTGGAGAGCCATGTCCTCGGAACGGTGGCGCGCCAGGCTGCCACGCTCAGGTGGTGTCTATTGCTCATGGCTGTGGCGGGCGTGTTCGCCATGGCCCTGTGGCATTACACAGCGCTGGACGAACTGCGCCGTGGCCTGGCGTTGTTTCACGCCAGCCAGTGAACTGGATGTCTGAAATGAAAGGGAGGAGAGTAATGTCGGTAAGTGCGTGTGAACAAATGTGCAGCGGCTCCGAATTGACTTGCAGCTGTCCTGCATTAACAGGCTGCGGCCCAGTTTGCGTGGGATCAGGGCAGGTCAAGGCTGTGAACGGGGTCCAGAAAGTCAAGTCACAGAGGGGTTTCTCGCTCGTTGAGGTGTCCATTGTGATGGCCATCGTGCTCTTGCTGGCCATTATTGCAATCCCTGCAGTGCGCAGCTATGTGATTGAAAGCAGGGTGCCCAAAGTGGGCGAAGAGCTCGCCCGCTACATACTGCACACCCGCATCAACGCATCCAGCAGCAGTGTGCAAAACCCTTACGCGGCGATAAAGATGGCGGGCATGGCCAACATGCTGCGTGGTTCGAGCGTCCTGACTGTGGATGATGCCACTGGCAATCTGAAGGTCCGGCATGGGTTGGGGGCCGACGGCGAAGTCACTGTTGCAGAGGCCAACGCCGGTGCGGCATTCACCATCACGCTGTCAAGGGTCAATCATGCAGCATGTCCATCCATTGCCTCGGTTTTGCAGCACCTGGCCGACCGAGTGGTGGTCAGCTCGGCCAGCAGGTCAGCGACGGTCAAGGACGTGGCCGAAAACAATGCCTACAAGGCGCTGGTCGCCGAGGAAACCTGTGAGAAAGGCGATGTCAATACCTTTGCCTTCACGGTCAGTTGAGACTACCCGGCCCAATGCAGTCAACTTTTCTAGCAAGCCGGGCAGGCGCATTTGCCGGGCGGGCGGTACAGGCAGACTCAAGGCGCCTCGTTCCCGCCACCCCGAGCGAGGGTTTGCCTTGGTTGAGCTGGCGCTGGTGCTGCTGTTGGGCATGTTGCTCGCGGTGCTCGGCATACGCAGCTGGGTCAATGAAGTGAATGACGCTCAGGCGCGAGCGGCAGCGGTGTGGATGTCGTCGGTACACAAGGCTGTCATGGGCTATTTGCAACGGCATGGTCCGGCGATACAGGAGGCTCATTCCGAAGACGCTCTGTCCGCGTACGGCTATGCAAAGTGGCATGCGCCCACGCTGGCCGAATTGGCCGCAGCCGGTCTGCTGACGCCGGGCATGCCCGAAGCCGTGCGCCCCACGGGTTCCGCCTACGTACACGTCTGGAGGCGTGGCGACTGCCCCGGGGATGGTTGCATGGTCGAGGCTCTGATCCATGGCGAGCGGCCCCTGCTCAACGCGCGTCATGAGGTTGATGAAGCGGCCGTCGCCCAGTGGTTGCTCGCAGCAGACGGAGAGGGCGGGGCGGTGCATCCCGATCAGCCCGACAGGCTGAGAAGCACACGATTCGCTTACAGCAGTATTTTGCCTGATGGCACCGTGCTGGCCCCGGGCACGGTGGGAATGGCTGTAACTGCCGAACATCAGGCCCTGTGGAGTTATCTCAGGGTTCGGGATCATCGCGACCCCGACTTCCAGGGCCATCTGAGTGTCGCCGGAGACTTTTCCAGTGGCGGAAATGCAGCGGTCGTGGGCCAGCTCACCATTGGAGGGAAGGCAGAATTCAATCAGCCGTGTCACCCCGAACAGGCAATCGTGCATCGCGAAGGAGGAGGCCTCATGGTGTGCAGGTTCGGCATGTGGAGGCCGGCGGGACAATTTGGCGGAGCCTTCACCTACAACTCAGTTCATGGTTGCACTGACATGGAAGGTCTGGCAGCCGTCAACCCTCTGACTGGCCGTTGCAG
>JAJUFI010000016.1 GCA_029263795.1 Alcaligenaceae bacterium | reverse complement strand
GCAGAGCGGCGGACAAACCGTCGTCATGTGCCCGCCTCCGGCCGAGGCCGACGCCGCGCGGCAGAATGCCCCCACGGCCATTTGTCTGACTCCCTTGAAACTGGGAGCGTTTGCTACACTCACTCAGCTGGCCGGCCTCGTCATCTGCAATGATTCGGGGGTGTCCCATCTGGCCGCAGCAGCTGGTGCCCGGCAGATCACGCTTTTTGGCGTAACTGACCGCCAGCGCACCGGGCCGTGGTCGACCCGGGCCGTGTGTGTGGGCAGCAGTCATGCCTGGCCCTCCGTCGAAGAGGTGGAGGACCACGTGAACACTCTTCTGCAAACTGAAACCTGAGACCCCTCTAGCCGCATGTCGTTGTCCAGCCTCCTGACCAATCTGGTGATTCCACTGAACCTCGGAATTGCACTGTTGGTGCTGGCCATGCTGCTTTTCATGGTGCGCCGTCGGCGCCTGGCTTCCTTGCTGGCCGCCAGTGGTGTGGCCTGGGTATTATTCTGGTCCTTGCCGGCGTCCACCTTGTGGGCAGGCGGCCATCTGGAACAGCTTTATCCCTACCACCCTCCGGATAAACTGCCTCAGGCGGAAGCCATTGTCGTGCTGGGCGGCAGTACGGCCAGCAATCGCCCGAACTGGTTCGAGCCCTATGCCCGCGAGGCTGCAGTCAGCCGTGTGGACACCGCCGCAGAGCTCTACCACGCCGACCGGGCACCGTTGGTAATCGTGTCTGGCGCTGCACTGGAAGGTTCGGTCAGTGAAGCGCAGATCATGGCGAATTCCCTGCGGCAGCACGGTGTTCCTACGGATGCAATCATTCAGGAAAGCGAAAGCTTCACGACCTACGAGAACGCCGTCTACACTGCGCGCATACTCAAGGAACACAGTATTGACCGCGTTTTGCTGGTGACTTCCGCGCTGCACATGCCGCGCGCCATGGGGGTATTTCGAAAGCAACAAGTCAATGCCGTGCCCGCCGGCTCACCACCGCAGATTGTTGTACCGGAAGGCCCCTCTTTTTCGTTCTGGCTGCCCAGCATGCAGGTGTTGTCCGCCAGCCGCTCGGTGGTCAAGGAATATGTGGGCATGCTGGTTTACTGGCTGCGTGGGTGGCTTTGATGGAATGCCGCCCGGGTTGCGCAGCCTGCTGCATTGCGCCATCTATTTCCAGCCCCATTCCCGGCATGCCTGGTGGAAAACCGGCCGGTGTGCCATGTATCCAGCTGGACAAATCAGGCCGTTGCAAGCTGTTTGGGCTGCCGGAGCGCCCCAGGGTGTGCGTATCGCTGCAACCTGAAGCCGAGATGTGCGGCCAGGATCGCAGCCAGGCCCTCGCCTGGCTCACAGTACTGGAAACAGCTAGCCGCCCCTGAGCCCCTGACTAGCATCTGGAACAGCCGCCGCTGTTCTCAGGTTTCCGGTGCCACGGTGGCAATACCGGTCGTGGCCTGTTTCTCGCTCAAACAGGCAAAGTACAGCTGCTCGTAGTGCCGGGCCACTTCCTGCCAGCTATGGCGCGCCACCACTTGCGCGCCTCCTGAGCGCAGGCGCTCGGCAAGTTCCGGATCGCCGGCAATGGTGGATATGGCCGAAGCCAGCTCTTCATGTGCCTCAGGGTGGCTCAATACCAGTGCCTCGCTTCCCGCTTCGACGTATTGCGCAAAACCGCACCACGGTGCTGGGCTCAGAATGACAGGCAGGTCGTACGACATGGCCTCCAGCGGAGCCATGCCGAAGCTGTCATTCAGAGTCGGGTGAACGTAAATGTCGGCTGCCAGAAAATAAGGGGCCACGTCGGCGGTTTCGGGCAACATGACGACACGCTCAGTCAGTGGCGCGTACTCCGGATTCTTGTAAAGAAAGTCGCGCGCCGCCGCATTTGCCCCAACCACCAGCAGCTTGCAGTAGTCGGGCAACGTGGCCAGAGCCTTGAGGACGGTGGGCAGCCCCTTGCGCATGGGGTTGCGGGCAACCATCAGGCAGACCATGTCGTCCGGGCCAAAGTTGAGTCGGCCCCGGGTGGCTAGACGCAAACTTGTCTGCCCGGCTTCGGGGGGCAGCACCCCTGGTGGAACCACGGGGAAGTTGCGCTGCTCACCATAGGCTTCGCGCAACTGAGAGGCGATCAGTGCAGAAACTGCCACTGCCCGGTGCCCCGGCCGTTCCCGCATGCGAAGCCGTTCAAGGCCGAGATAGGTCTGGACGCGGGGGCTGATGTAGGAAGTCAGACGCTTGATGAACGGCAAGGGTCGCACTCGCCAGTTGTAGCGGACCGGAGTGACATGAATGACTTCGACATCTCCGCAATAGCCGTTCATATGGGAATGAACGATGTCGAATCGGCCGTGCGTGGCACTGCGCGCACGAATCGCAAAAAGCAGGACCCTGACCCAGCTGGGTATGCCCCCGGGTGTGCGCAAGGGCACATATGGCAGCTTCAGGTCGCATTCCGGGTCATATTCCCGTGCCAGCACTGTGACGTCATGGCGCTGCGACAAGACGCGCATCAATTCGACCCCATATGCTTCGGCGCCGCCAAACCGGTTCCCGAAACGGTCCACTACAAAGGCAATTTTGAGGCGTCGTGCGGGTGCCGACGCCGAACTCGGAGCGTTCATTTTTTGCGTCGTTCTTCTTCCAGTTTGGTCAGGCATTTCTGCAGAAAACGAAGGATGTGGGTGGAACGCGCCACCATCACCCGGGGCAGGCCGAAGGGATCGTCTCCTGCGTGAGCCAGACCCGGGGCTGTGGTGGTGGCGTTGGTGTAACCGGCGTCGCTGACCAGTTCACGCACCCTGGCGTTTTCCGCACCGTAGGGGTAACAGAAGGCCGTCACGGGTTGCTGCACCAGGTCTTCAAGTTCGCGGCGGGAATCTTCGATTTCGTGGCGCGCCTCTGCCTCGGGAACCTCGGGCACCTTCACATGGTTCAGGGTATGCGACCCGACCTCCATGCCCTGCGCCGCCCAGTCAAGAAGCTCTTCCTTCGACATAAGGTCGGAGTGCGCAACGCCTTCCTCGTAATCCCAGATATTGCCCCCACCCAACTGCCGTACGACAAAATAATTGGTGGCGGTGAAGCCGAGTTCCCTGAGCACGGGAAGTGCGTTCCGATAGACGTTGCGATAGCCGTCGTCAAAGGTGATGCCCACTACCTTGCCGCGACGTTCGCCTCGCACATACGGCATGATGTCGCGCATGGAGAGCCCGCGATAACCCAGACGGCGCAGCCAGCGCATCTGCCTTCGGAATGAATCCGGATGCACGGTCAGACTGCGATACGGCGTACCCTTGGGCCCGGGTTCGCCGACCTGGTGATACATCAAAATAGGGACCATGGGCCCGTGCGTTCTGGTTACCCAGGACGTTGCTTGTTAAGAAATAGCAACTTAGTGTAGCGAAAAAAACTGCCCGAGGCTGCCATGACGGCCAAAATGAAGCCTTCCCTGCCATCCAGGAAACCGCGCCGCAGCAAGTAAAGCCGGATGAAAGTCCATACAGCATGCCCCCATGCCCCCAGCACGGAGGTGCGCTTACCCCGGGCATGCATCATCGCCGCCGCTTCGGATGAGTAGTGATTGATTTTGGCGATGAACTGCTCAAGGCTGTCGTAGGGATAGTGCAGGAAATGGCCTTTCAGCGTACCGACAGGGTGGTCGGTGACGACGCTTTCATGTACGGCCACGTCTTTGAAGCGGGCGGTTCCCCGCTTGAACAGTCGAAGAACGTAATCTGGCCACCAGCCACTGTGACGGATCCAGCGCCCGCCGAAATTCGACAGGCGTGCTATCTTGTAGGCGGTCAGCAGGCTCACCGCTCCGGCCGGCAACGCGTTTCCACTTGAGCTCGCAGCTCCTGATGCCCCCGCAGCGCGTTGCAGTATGCCCAGGATTTCCTGCCGCAGTTCGGGAGTGACGCGTTCATCCGCGTCAATGGACAAGACCCAGTCGCAGCTGGCGAGATCCAGCGCGCGATTTTTCTGCGGGCCGAAGCCAGGCCAGTCTTCCGTGACGACCACTCTGGCGCCCATGCTTGCGGCAATTTCGCGAGTCGCATCCTCGCTGCCGGAATCCACCACCACGATTTCATCCGCAAAGGCAACAGATTCCAGGCATGCGGCGATGTGGTCCGCCTCGTTCAAAGTAATGATGATGACGGAAAGCGTGGCGCGCAGGGCACTGTTTTCAGCCGCGCCCACCGGTTGCACGGAATCGCCGGCCTCGACGGGCAAGCTCATGTGCGGGCCCGCCTTGCTCGTTTCCATAATTTGAAGCCATTGAACACGGGCGCAATGAGCGGGTTGTTGCCGACAAAAATGCGGCGCCCCACCGACTGTCCCGTGGTGTTCCGCACTGCGAATCGGTGGATTTGAGCCGGGTCATGCCCGGGCACGTTTCGCCCGAATGCCTGAGTGGTGTAAAGATAACGAAAACCGGCTTGTTGCGCGATGCGAATGTAGTCGCTGTCGAAGTACCCCTGGGGCCAGCAGAAATGCTGTGAGACACCGCCCATGCGTTCCGCCAGCACTGCGCGGGACGATTCAATCTCTTCGACCATGTGTGCATTCTTGTGCTCTTTGTCAGGTCGGAGATCCCAGCGGGTATGGGTGTGCGTGTGACTGTGGAATTCGAATACCCCATCGGTGCGCATGGCTTCGACTTCACTCCAGCGCAGCATGACCCTGTCGGCCTGGCCCTGTTCGATAGCGTCTTCACAGGCATGGTGGGATGGTGTTTCCGGCAGGGCATCCTGACCCAGATGAGGCCGCAGCGGGCCATCGCCTATCCAGGACGTCACTAAAAAGATGACGCCATTGAAACCATAGCGTTTCATCAGGGGATAGGCATAGACCCAATTGTCCAGATAGCCGTCGTCGAAGGTGATGAGCACCGAGCGGGGTGGGGCCGGCTTGCCGTCAATGTGGGCTGCAAACTGGTCACAGGTCAGCGAACGGTAGCCATGCTTGCTCAGCCACTTGAGCTGGTCTTCGAAATTCGCGGGCGACACGTTGATCATGCCCTCGACGGGTGAAACGTGGTGGTACATCAGGACTGGCACGGATCGGCTCATTTCTTCAGTTCCTTCAGCCAGCGCAGATAGGCTTCTTCAACCCTCAGGGCCATTGTCTGCCTGTCAAAATAGCCTGATCTGCGGCAGAACTCCAGCCCTGCCTGGCCCATCTGTACCCGCAGCTCGGGGTCTTCCACCAGAAGACGGATAGCATCGGTCAGAGCCGGGATGTCGTCCAGCGGCACCAGTAAGCCGTTGACGCCTTCCCGCATCATTTCGGGCACACCGTCCACCCTTGTGCCGATCACCGGCACCCCCATTGAGCCCGCCTCGACGAACACCGTTCCCGATGCTTCCTGGCGTGTAGCGAGGGCGAAGATATCGAACCCTTCCAGCAGGTTGGGAACGTCATTGCGCATGCCCAGCATGTGCACCCGGCGCGTCAAGCCCCGTTCCTTCACATAGCCCTGGATCTCTTCGAACACGGGTGACCCGCCTCCCACCAGCACCAGATGAAGGTTGGGCCGTTCCGCGATTAGCGGTGCCATGGCATCGATGAGTTCCTTATGACCCTTCTGCTTTCTCATGACCGCCACACAACCCACCACTATATCGTTCTGTGCGAGCTTCAGTTCCTGACGCAAGGTGGATTGCCCGGTTAGTGGCGGAAGTTCGACCGAAGGGTAAACCACCGCGACATGGCCTTCCGCCACCCCGCGATCCAGCAGGCCCCGACGCACGAACTCACTGGCTGTGGTGACACGGTGAGGCACAACCGTGTAAGACAGCAGGGAACCAGGCTTCTTGGCCAGGTGTCGGGTGCGCACGATCAGTGGTGTGCCCGCCAGCCGCGCGGCCACACCGGCAAGCAAGGTATCACGCCTGCTGTGCGTATTCAGTACGTCAAAACGCCCTTGGCGAAGGATGTTGCGTACTTTTGGAACACCGCGCAGGTAGTTGGCTGGGCCATCCATGAGCATGGTGTGCACAGTGAAACCCTCTTGCCGCATCCGGTCGGCCAGTTGAGCATGAGGTTGGCAGAGCAACTCCAAGTGGTGGCCACGCTCCCGCATGGCGAGAAACATGCGGAATATATATTGTTCCTGCCCTCCCCAGCTGGTTGCAGCCTCGGAATGCAGAATGCGCAGGGTTCGTTCGGGAGCTGTACTCATGCGTAGGTTATCTCCAGGGCTTCGGGTTTCACCCATTCCGCCAGTTGCTCAAGCATGGTGTCCGACATGCGGACCCGCCACTCTTCACCCAACCTCATCAGGCAGCGGAAGCCATCCCTTTCCAATTGCAGTTCGACCGGCACCCCCGGGAGACCGTTCTCCGGGTCGGCCCGGAACGGGTTGAGCAGCTGTCGCAAGCGCTCTGGGTCGGCATTGCCATTGAGCGTTATGCGCAGGCTGTGCGCTCGCGATTCCCGGGCGAGCTGCAGATCGTAAATGGTGTCGGCCGTGACCCGTAGGCCACCCGAGAATTCGTCATGGCTGACCTTGCCCTGCACGATGATGAGCTGGTCTTCCTTCAGCCGCAGGCGATGCTGTTCATACAGCTCATTGAAGATGGCGACTTCCACCTGGCCGGAACCATCGTCCAGCAAGGCGTACAGCATTTTGCCGCGACGGGTCATGCGGGGCCGCAAGGCGGTGAGCACCCCGGCAAACCATTGCGGGCTGCGCGACGGTTGCAGGCGCGCCAGGGGCGTGGGTGCGAAGCGGCGGACCTCGTCCCTCCAGGCATCGAACAGATGGCCACTGAAGTAAAAACCCAGGGCGATCTTCTCTTCACGCAGACGCGTCTGCAGATCCCATGGCTGGACCTTCGCCAGCTCCAGTTCCACCACTATGCCAGCGTCGTCATCAAACAGCGAAATCTGGTTGGCGCTTGCTT
The DNA here is from genome assembly GCA_029263795.1 of Alcaligenaceae bacterium. Lineage (GTDB taxonomy): Bacteria > Pseudomonadota > Gammaproteobacteria > Burkholderiales > Burkholderiaceae_B > Yanghanlia. Next base: position 20,115 of record JAJUFI010000016.1, on the reverse strand, counting down.
CGGCCTGTTCCGCCGCCTCTATGGCGTTGCCCAGGGTGGCCAGCAGGGCCGCCCGGTTCTCAGAAATGGCGTCGAAAGCACCGGCGCGAATCAGGGCTTCGATGGTACGGCGGTTGACGATGGAACGGTCCACCCGCTTGCAGAAATCGAAGAGGCTGGTGTAGGGACCGCCCTCTTCCCGCGCCCGAATGATTTCTTCGACAGCCGCCTGGCCGGTACCCTTCACTGCTCCCAGGCCGTAGCGCATCGAACGTGGCGGTTCGCCACGAGCCGTAAATTCGTCCTCCACCGGTTCAAAGCGGTAGGCCGAGGCATTGACGTCAGGCGGCAGCACCTTGACGCCGTTGTCCACGGCATCTTTCCAGAAAACCTGCACCTTGTCGGTGTCGTCCATGTCCGAGGACAGAGTGGCCGCCAGGAACTCCGCCGGATGATAGTGCTTCAACCAGGCCGTCTGGTAGGCAATCAACGCGTAGGCCGCAGAGTGACTCTTGTTGAAGCCGTAGCCCGCGAACTTCTCCATCAGGTCGAACAGCTTGACTGCCAGTTCAGCGTCATAGCCTTTTTCGACCGCGCCTTTCTCGAAAAGCTCGCGGTGCTTGGCCATTTCCTCGGGCTTTTTCTTGCCCATGGCCCGCCGCAGTAAATCGGCCCCGCCTAGACTGTATCCCCCAATGATCTGGGAGATCAGCATCACCTGCTCCTGATAGACGATCACCCCGTAAGTACTCTTGAGCACCGGTTCAAGATCCGGGTGGAAGTAATCAACCTCAGCGCGCCCGTGCTTGCGGTTGACGAAGTCCACAACCATGCCCGACTCCAGCGGCCCCGGACGATACAGAGCCAGCATGGCGATGATGTCTTCAAAAGTGCTGGGCCGCAGGCTCTTGAGCAGCTCCTTCATGCCACGCGATTCCAGCTGGAACACGGCAGTGGTGTTGCCCTCGCTCAACAGCTGGTAAGCCTTGGGGTCATCCAGCGGCAGCGCCATCACGTCGAAGTCGCGTTTATCCGGGTTGAAACGCCGCACATAGCGTACGGCCCAATCCAGGATGGTGAGGTTGCGCAGGCCCAGAAAGTCGAACTTAACCAGGCCGACGGCTTCCACATCGTCCTTGTCGTACTGTGAAACGACACTGCTTTCGTGCCCGGGCTGGCAATACAGGGGACAGAAGTCGGTCAGCTTGCCCGGTGCAATCAGGACACCGCCGGCGTGCATACCAATGTTCCGCGTCAGGCCCTCGAGCGGCTTGGCCAGGTCGACCAAGGCCCGCACTTCCTCTTCCTGCTCGTAACGTTCACGGAAAGTGGGTTCCTCGGCAAGTGCGCGGTCCAGCGACCAGGGGTCCATCGGGCTGAAGGGAATCAGTTTGGACAGACCGTCACACAGGGAATATGGCAGTTCCAGCACACGGCCAACGTCGCGCACCACGGCCTTGGCGCCCAGGGTGCCGAAGGTGGCTATCTGACTGACCGCCGACTTGCCGTACTTCTGCTTCACGTACTCGATGACGCGCTCGCGGTTATCCTGACAGAAATCGATATCGAAGTCAGGCATGGACACGCGTTCCGGATTCAAGAACCGTTCGAAAAGCAGGTCGTAGCGGATAGGGTCAAGATCCGTGATGCCGAGCGCATATGCCACCAGGGAGCCTGCCCCTGAACCACGACCCGGCCCCACCGGAACACCATTGTTCTTGCCCCAGTTGATGAAGTCGGCAACGATCAGAAAGTAGCCCGGAAACCCCATCTTGATGATGATTTCGCATTCCCAGGCAAGGCGCTCACGATAAGCGGGGTATTGCGCTTCTCGTTCTGCCGCGTCGGGGAAGAGCTGCTGCATGCGACGCTCCAGGCCCTCCTCGGCCAGCTGGACCATGTAATCATCCAGCGTGATGCCATCGGGCGTGGGAAAGTCGGGCAGACGTGGCTTGCCCAACTCCAGAACCAGGTTGCAGCGCTTGGCAATCTCCACGGTATTGGCGATGGCTGAGGGCACATCCGCAAAACGCCTTGCCATTTCTTCCGAACTCAGCATGTACTGCTGGTCGGTGAAGCGCCGGGGGCGCCGCGGGTTGCCCAGCTGTTCGCCTTCGGCGATGCACACACGCGCTTCGTGGGCACGGAAATCTTCCGGCTTCAGGAACTGGACGGGGTGAGTGGCGACGACCGGAAGGTCGAGGCGGGCCGCCAGACGCATTGCGGCCTGCACATAGCTCTCATCGCCGTCGACGCCACTGCGCTGCAACTCGATGAAATAGGCGTCCGGATAGTGCTCAGCCCATTGGCGCGCCAGCGTGGCGGCTTCTTCTTCCCGCCCCGCCTCCAATGCCTGGCCGACATCACCCGCCCTGCCACCGGAAAGGACTATGAGCCCGTCGTTGCCCTTGAGCCATTCCCGCTTGAGTTCTGCTCGGCCCTTGTACTGGTTGTTCAGCCAGGCCTGACTGAGCAGTTCGCACAGACTCAGATAGCCCTGACGATTCCGGGCCAGCAGCAGCACCCGCTGCGGTTTTTCGCGGTCTTGTTCATTCTCCAGCCAGACATCCGCACCGGCAATGGGCTTCACACCCTTGCCCTGGGCCGCGCGGTAGAACTTCACAAAGCCAAACAGGTTGCACAGATCTGTCAGCGCGAGCGCAGGTTGCCCATACTCAACCGCCTTGCCCACCAGGGCAGGTATCTTGGCGATGCCATCGACCACTGAGAACTCGGAGTGCACTCGCAGATGGACAAAAGCGGGGGAAGAGGATTCGTGATTCATGTCAGGATTGTACTCAGGCCTGCCGGTATTCCATCCGGCAATGCATTCAACGCTGCATGGCCGCCCAGGCCTTCTGCAGACGTTTGACCGATACCGGTGCGGGTGTGCGAAGCTCCTGGGCGAACAGGGCGACACGCAGTTCCTCAAGCAGCCAGCGGAAGTCCTCCAGCTGGCTGTCGCTGGCCCCTTTCAAAGCTTGCACCGCGCGCCGGTACTGCGCCAGCAGAGGCGCCATGTCCGCCATGAGCCTGGCATCGCGACCGGGGTCGGCCCGCAGCTTGTCGATGCGCACATGGGCGGCCTTGAGGTAACGCGGAAAATGCGCCAGACGATCGTACGGCGTGTCTCTCAGGAACCATGTATGCATTAGCGCAGATTGCTGCGACTGCAAATCGGCATAGGCAGCAGCATGAGGTTTGGCCTGCGGCATCTTCTTCATGAGCGTGTTCCACTCACCAAGAATTTGGGCGGTGAGACGGGCAATCTCCTGAACGATCAGCCCAAGCCGATTGCGCCCCTCGGCTTTGCGCGCCTCGAAGCTTTCCTTGTCGTGCGGCCAGGGCTCATTCAAAAAGGCCTGAGCAATTCCACAATCGATGATCTGGTCGCGCAAGGCTTCCTGTGTGCCCAGGCTCATGAACAACATGCTCATGCGCGTGAGATCAGGAATGTTTTTCTCAAGGAATTTGACCTGGTCGCGCATGGCCAGGCGAAACATGCGACACAGGCCGCGGCGGTGATGACGCCGCGCTTCGGTCGGGTCATCGAACACATCCAGTTCGCAATGTGTACCGGCATCAACGAGGGCCGGATAACCGATGAAGGACTGCCCCTTGCGTGAAATTTCCATGATTTCCGGCAGTTCGCCGAAAGTCCAGTCCACCAGGTTTTCATGCGCCAGCGCCTGGGCCACTTCCCTGTCCCGGCCCGCCACTTTCTGGAATGACTCCTGAGCCTGGCGCCCATGTTCCGCCTTGAGCTGGTCGAGATTCCGGCCACCGGACAACATGCGTCCGTGCTCGTCGACCACCTTGAAGTTCATGAACAAATGGGCCGGGAGTGTTTCCAGCTTGAAGTCGCTGCGTTGCGGCCTGACCTTGACCTGTTGCCACATGTCCTGGGCGATGGCGTCCAGCAGACTGATCGCCGGGTCCTGGGCCTGGTCGAACCAGCGTTCAACAAAACCGGCAGCGTAATCAGGCAAGGGCACACAGTGGCGTCGAAGTTTCTGCGGCAGGGACTTGAGCAGCAGATGGACTTTCTCCTTCAGCATGCCTGGCACCAGCCATTCACATCGGACCGGGTCAATACGGTTCAGAGCAAAGAGCGGGACAGTCAGCGTGACGCCGTCGCGCAAAGAACCGGGCTCGAAGTGATAATCGAGCGCCATCTCTACCCCGTTCCAATTGACCTTCTTGGGGAAAACGTCGGTTGTGATACCTGCCGCATCGTGGCGCATCAGTTCGTCACGACTGAGTTCCAGGCCTCGCGCTGATTCAGGGTCCAGCCGCCCATACCAGCGCTCCAGCGTGGCTGTCTGGAAAACATCCTGGGGAATGCGGGCATCATAGAATGCATAAATCAGCGCGTCGTCGACCAGGATGTCGGGCCGTCGCGCCTGGTGTTCCAATTTTTCAATGGAGGCAATCAGCCGGCTGTTGTGCTTCAGGAACGGCAGGTTGCTGTCTATGTCTCCGGTGACGAGGGCATCCCGAATGAAAATCTCGCGCGCCTGCTTGGGGTCGATGCGCCCGAAATGCACCCGCCGTCCGGCATAAACCGTGAGCCCGTAAAGAGTGGCGCGCTCATTGGCCACTACCTGCCCGGCCTTTTTCTCCCAACGAGGGTCTGACCAGCTTTTGCGTAGCAGATGCGCACCCACTTTCTCCAACCAGCGGGGATCGATGCGGGCAATGCAGCGAGCGTATAAACGCGTGGTTTCCACCAGTTCGGCAGCCACAATCCAGCGTCCGGCCTTCTTGCCCAGTGGCGAGCCTGGGTGAATGTGAAAGCGGATGTCGCGCGCACCCTGCCAGACACCTCCTTCTTCCGTTTTGGTTCCCACATTCCCAAGCAGACCGGCCAGCAACGCCATGTGAATCTGCTCGTAGGTCGCTTCGCTGGCATTGGGTTTCCAGCCCTGCTCGCCAACAAGGGCCGAGAGCTGGCTGTGCACGTCCCGCCATTCACGCAAACGCAAAGGGGACAGATAATTCTGCCGCAGCAGCGCCACCAGCTTGCGTTGTGATGCTTTGTGCGTCACCTGTTCGCCATACCAGCGCCACAGTTTCAGGTAGGAAAGAAACTCAGATCGGTCGTCGTTAAATTTGGCGTGGGCAGCATCCGCGCTTTCCCGATCCTGCATGGGCCGGTCACGCGGGTCCTGCACCGACAGGGCAGATGCGATGACCAGCATTTCAGCCAGGCAATGCTGATCACGGGCCGCCAGAATCATGCGCGCGACGCGCGGGTCGACCGGCAGACGTGCAAGCTCGCGGCCCACGTCGGTCAGGCTGTTGTTATCGTCCAGTGCGCCCAGCTCCTGCAGCTGCTGGTAGCCATCAGCAATGGCACGGCCAGCAGGAGCATCCACAAAGGGGAAGGCTTCTATGTCGTCCAACTTCAGAGCCTTCATGCGCAGGATGACGGACGCCAGAGAGGAGCGCAAAACTTCGGGGTCGATGAAGGCCGGCCGCGCCTTGAAGTCGGCCTCGTCGTAAAGACGGATGCAGACGCCCGGGCCCACTCGACCGCAGCGCCCGGCGCGCTGGTTTGCTGAAGCCTGACTGATGGGCTCGATGCGCAGCTGCTCGACTTTGTTGCGCCAGGAATAGCGTTTCACACGCGCCAGCCCGCTGTCCACGACGTAGCGTATGCCGGGGACCGTCAGCGAAGTTTCGGCCACATTGGTGGCAAGCACTATGCGACGCAAATTGCTTTGCGGCCGGAAGATGCGTTCCTGCTCAGCCTGGGACAGGCGGGCATACAGTGGTAGGACCTCCGTTCCCGGCGGGTGATGCTTGCGCAAGGCCTCTGCGGCTTCGCGGATTTCCCGCTCGCCAGGTAGAAAGACCAGGACATCGCCCGGCCCATGTCGCGCACATTCATCCACGCCCTCGACAACGGCATCGATCAGGTCGCGTTCCTCATCGCGGGCAGCCTTAGCGCCGCTGTCTTCGTCCTTGTCTCGCAGAATGGGGCGATAGCGCACTTCCACCGGATAGAGCCGGCCCGAAACCTCAATCACAGGTGCCGGCTTGCCCGCCATGCTGAAATGCTTGGCGAAACGGTCTGCGTCAATGGTTGCGGAAGTGATGATGAGCTTCAGGTCCCGCCGTTTCTCGAGCAGGCCCTTGAGGAAACCAAGCAGAAAATCAATGTTGAGGCTGCGTTCATGCGCTTCATCAACAATGATGGTGTCATATCGCCGCAGCAGGGGGTCGCGCTGGGTTTCCGCGAGCAGAATGCCGTCGGTCATCAGCTTGACGGCAACGTTTGGTCCGCTGTGGTCGCTGAAGCGTATCTGGTAGCCCACCCAGTCGCCCAGCTCGGTATTCAGCTCTTCGGCTATTCGTTTGGCCACTGAGGTCGCAGCTAGGCGGCGCGGCTGCGTGTGGGCAATAATCTTCTTCCCTCCACGACCCAGCTCCAGGCAAATCTTGGGCAACTGGGTGGTCTTGCCCGAGCCCGTCTCCCCACAGACGATGACAACCCGGTTTTCCTCAATTGCCCGGGCCAGCTCCGCCCTATGGGCACTGACGGGAAGATCTTCCGGATAATGGATGGGCGGCAGAGGTCGTTCCAGGCGGGGCGGCGCAGTCTTCGCGGGACGTTGCGTGGTCTTTTGCGGGCGAGGGCCTGCAGCTTTGTGTGGGTTTTCTGACAATGGTGCAGTCTTTTGCATGAAACCGATGGGGACTCTTCAGGCGGTCATTATAATTTTCCTCTTACCTGAAGCACCTTCACCATTTGCAACACCTATGTCCTTAGCTGATAACGAAACCTACTCCGCACAAGTCGCCCCTGAATTTGCCCCCGCGCAGTTCGTGCGATGGTTTCGCGAAGTCGCGCCCTACGTTCATGATTTTCGTGGCAAGACCTTTGTCGTCGCCTTCGGCGGGGAGCTGGTGCGCGACGGTGTGCTGAACTCGCTGATTCAGGATCTTTCCCTACTGTCGGCTTTGGGCGTGAAGCTGATACTGGTGCATGGCTCCCGCCCGCAGGTGAACGAGCAGCTGCGTCTCAAAGGTCTGGACATTCAGTTCGGTCGCGGTACGGAACCCACCGGCCCGGAAGCACTGGAATGCGCCAAAGAGGCCGCTGGTGAAATTCGTCTGGACATTGAGGCATCCTTCAGCCAGGGCCTGCCAAATACACCGATGTCGCACGCCAAAATCCGCGTCATTTCTGGCAATTTCGTCATCGCACGTCCAGTCGGCGTCATTGATGGGCTGGACTATCAGCATACCGGCGCGGTGCGCAAGATCGATGTGGACGCCATCAAGGCCATTATCAACCAAGGGGCGATTGTGCTGCTGTCCCCCCTGGGTTTCTCGCCCACGGGTGAAGCCTTCAATCTGGCCATGGAAGACCTGGCGACCAGCGCAGCCATTGCGCTGCGAGCGGAAAAATTGATTTTTCTCACACAAGACTGCCTGATCCGTGACGAGAAAGGCGACACCATCACGGAGCTGGCCCGTGCCGAGGCGGATCGACTTTTGGCCGAAGGTGGCCTGGATGAAGATACCCAAGCCTTCCTCACCCACGCTTCCCGTGCAGTCAAGCGGGGAGTAGCGCGTGCTCACATGCTGCCCTACACGCTCGATGGTTCGGTGTTACTGGAAATCTTCACCCATGACGGCGTGGGCACCATGGTCGTCGAAGACAAGCTCGACGACCTGCGGCCCGCACAGGTGGATGACATCGGTGCCATCGTGCAGTTGATCGAGCCGCTGGAGGCTGACGGCACATTGGTCCCACGTGGCCGCGCAGTAATCGAACGGGACGTTGAGAAATTCACGGTGCTGGAGCATGACGGCGTGATTTACGGTTGCGTAGCCGTCATTCCCTACCCCGAAGATGGCATGGCCGAGATGGCATGCTTGATCGTCCACCCCGAATGGCAGGGCGAGGGCGAAGGCGAACTGTTGCTGCGCCACGCTGAAATGCGGGCGCGCTCCATGGGGCTGCGCAGGCTCTTCGTACTGACCACGCGCACGTCCCACTGGTTCATCAAGCGCGGCTTTGCGCGAGGCAGCATTGCCGACCTTCCCAAGGAGCGTCAGCTTACCTACAACCGCTCGCGCAACAGCCTGATCTTCATCAAGCGTTTGTAGATGGTAGCCATGCCGGCACCAGCGCGTCTGGGTCTGGCGCTGCCGCGGCGGCAGCGTTTCCTGCCGGTACAATGGGGGCTTCATTTGATTGGAGGTATTGCATGACTCGCATGGTGAACTGCGTCAAGCTCAAGCGGGAAGCCGAAGGGCTGGACTATCCCCCCTACCCTGGCGACCTGGGTGTCCGTATCTGGCGCGAGATCTCCAAGGAAGCCTGGGCTAGCTGGATGGAAATCCAGACCCGCCTGGTGAACGAAAACCGCTTGAACCTGGCTGATGCCCGGGCACGCAAATACCTGGCGCAGCAAATGGAAAGCTACCTCTTTGAAGACCGGGAGATTGAGGCCCAGGGTTACGTGCCCCCAACCGAATAATTCAATCCGGGCAGTACAGAAAAATCGGCGTAACCATATTGGTACGCCGATTTTTTCATGCCTTCACAAGGCCTCATGCGCTGTCGCCGCCAAGCTGCAAGGCTGTATGGAAGGCGGGAGGGTGAGTCAGGCGGACGTGGAAGAGTCTTCGTCAGCCGAACCCCTGCTTTCGAGTTCACCCCGCGCAGCGCGTTCCGTGTACTTCAGACCGGTATGGCGGACGTCGTCTCCCCTGACCAGATAGATGACGCGTTCGGCCATGTTTTTGGCGTGGTCGCCAATGCGTTCCAGGGCGCGCGCAATGAAGACCAGTTCCACCGATTTGGAAATGCTGCGGGGGTCTTCGATCATGTAAGTGACCATGTGACGCAGAGCCGCCTTCCATTCCTTATCGACCTCCTTGTCGCTGCGCACAACCTTCGCGGCGGCGACCGGGTCATTGCGGGCAAAGCTGTCGAGCATATTCCGGATCATCAGGGAGACATCGCGCGCCATGTGGCGCAGCTCCACGACCGGTTCATAAAGGGAGTTGGCCTCGTGCAGGCGCCGCGCCACCTTGGCGATCTTTTCCGCCTCATCGCCACAGCGTTCCATGTCCGTCAGCATCTTGGACACGGACAGCAGGGTGCGCAGATCGACGGCGGTGGGCTGATGGCGGGCAATGAGCAGGCCTATGCGTTCGTCGATTTCGACTTCATGCCGGTTGACCTCGCGCTCGTGCTCCCGGACCTTCTCGACCAGCGAAAGGTCGCCCGTCTGCAGGGCCTCCACGGCATCCTGAATCATGGTTTCTACCAGACCGCCCATGCTCAGGAACTGAGAACGGACGGCCTCCAGATCGGCGGCGAACTGCCTGTTGGTGTGCTCGGTCATAGAATTCTTGGGATCCCGGTGAAACAAGGCGCACAAACAGTGTGTGCCAGGAATGATAAGGGTACCACCCTATTATGACGCTTATATTTCGCCGGTGGCAGAACCCTTGACCATTCGTCGCACACCTTGCTGCGTGGAAACCAGCGCAAGGTCAGCCCCAGCCAGGGCGAACAGGCCGCAGCAGACTACCCCGGGGATATCGTTGATGTGAGCTTCCATGTCTGCCGGTGCGGTGATGCTCAACCCGGAAACATCGAGAATCTCGCAGCCGTTGTCTGTGATGAAGCCTTCGCGCAGCCTGGGCTCACCGCCGAGTTCCCGCAGCTTGCGCGCAACAACGTTGCGGGCCATGGGAATCACTTCCACCGGCAGGGGAAAACGGCCAAGCACGTCTACGACCTTGGTTTCATCAACAATGCATACGAACTGCCTTGCCACGGAAGATACGATCTTTTCGCGGGTGAGCGCACCACCGCCTCCCTTGATCATGTTCATGCCGTGATCGATTTCGTCGGCTCCGTCCACATAAAGTGGCATATCGTCGACATCGTTGAGATCCAGCACCGGGATGCCGAGCTTGCGCATGCGTTCGGTGCTGCGTTCGGAACTGGATACTGCGGCACGGAAGCGCTCGCGATGCCCGGCGATGGCGTCAATGAAAAAATCCACCGTCGAGCCGGTGCCGACGCCAAGCACGGAATCGGGTTGCAGACAGCTCAGCGCATATTCGACGGCTGCGTGGGCCACGTTGCGCTTGAGGTCATCCTGAGTAAGCATGATGAAATCCTTGAGAGAGGAAATGGGCGCCCTGAACGCTCGGCGCGGAACTCAGAGCCCCAGTTTTTCCCGATATTTCTTTTCAGTGAAGCCTGCCGTGACAGTGCCGTCCGGCCAGGTTGCCAGCGGGCGCCGGACCAGTGCGGGAAATTCGGCAATCAGGGACAGCCATTCTTCGTCCGAAACCGGGCTCTTGCGCTCTTCCGGCAGCTGCCGCCAGGTCATTGAGGCCCGGTTGACGAGTTTTTCCCAACCACCAAGCTCCCTGCTCCATGTTTGCAGACTGGCCGCAGGCAAGGGGTTGTCACGGTAATCGACAAGCTCGGCCGGCACTCCCTGTGCTTCCAGCCACTGTTTCGCCTTGATGCAGGTCGAACACTTGGCCAGCCCGTACAGAATGGGCGCTGTGTCTGAGCTCATTTCGGTGGTCCTTTACGATTCTGAACGTGATGTGCGATCACTACAAAAAGCGCTACCAGCAGCATGAAGATGGTGGCCAGAGCGTTGATCTCAGGCTTGAGCCCCAGTCGCACACGCGAAAATACTTCCAGCGGCAGAGTGGTCTGGCCAGGGCCCGTCAGGAACGACGCTATCACGACATCGTCCAGCGACAGGGTGAAGGCCAGCAGCCATGCTGCCAGCAATGCCGGCGCAATCAGCGGCAGCACAATCTGGAAGAAAACCTTGATGGGAGGCGCGCCGAGGTCAAGTGCGGCTTCTTCCAGAGAACGGTCCAGATCGCGAACGCGTGACTGAATGATGACCGTCACATAGGCCATGCTCAGTATCACATGTCCCACCCAGATGGTGAAAGCCCCGTTGCTCCCCTCCCAGCCAAAAAGGTCGCTCAGTTCGACGAACATCAGCAGGAGGGAAATGCCCAGCACCACCTCGGGAATGACCAGGGGTGCGCTGGCCAGGCCGACGAACAGGCCGAAACCCCGGAAACGGCCCATGCGCGCCAGCACATAGCCTACCCAGGTTCCCACCGCAACGGCAGCCGTGGCAGTGGCGGCAGCGATGATGATGGACAGACGGGCAGCCTCAAGCAGGGCTCGATCACTGAACAGTTCGTGGTACCACCGCAATGAGAAGCCTGTCCAGGTGGTCATCATGGCGGAGTCGTTAAACGACAGCACCATGAGCACCAGTATGGGGCCATACAAGAACAGATATCCCAGCCCTAGCGCAAGGGCGCGAAGTCGGAAGTCCGGCTTAGCCATTGCGGCGCCCTCCCCGCATACCCAGATGGCGCGTCTGCCCATACTGGAACAAAATCAACGGCACCAGCAGCAGCATCACCATCACGCAGGTAACAGCAGCCGCCATGGGCCAATCGCTATTGTTAAAGAATTCCGTCCACATGACCCGACCGATCATCAGCGTGTCCGCGCCGCCCAGCATTTCCGGTATGACGAATTCCCCCACCGAGGGAATGAACACCAGCATGGCGCCGGCAATCACCCCAGGCATGGACAAAGGAAGCGTCACCGAGCGGAAGGCTTGCCAGGGCTTGGCACCAAGATCGTAGGCAGCTTCCAGCAACCGGGTGTCCAGCTTCACCAGATTTGCGTACAAGGGCAGTATGAAAAACGGAAGGTAAGCGTAGATTAACCCTATGTAAACGGCCAGATCCGTGCGATAGATTTCCAGGGGCTGGTCGATCAGCCCCAGGCCCATCAGCAAGTTGTTTAGCAGGCCATCATTGCGCAATATGCCGATCCAGGCATAGACGCGCAGCAGCAACGATGTCCAGAACGGCAGAATGACCCCAATCAACAGCAGATTGCGTGTCGCCGGCTCCGACCGCGCAATGTAATAGGCCATCGGATAGCCGATGAGGATGCAGAACAGGGTTGTGACTGCCGCCATCTTCACGCTGTGAAGATAGGTGGAAACATACAGGCTGTCGGTGAACAAGAGCGCATAGCCACGCAGATTCAGCACCACGCTCAGCGCCTGGTCGCTGAATTCAGCCAGCGCCGTGTACGGAGGCACCCCGAACTGAAGATCGGCAAAGCTGATCTTCAGCACCAGCAGGAAGGGAACGAGCAGGAACAGGATAAGCCACACGAATGGCGGCGCGATGACCAGCATGCGGCGCCATGATGCGGGCGGGCTCGGCAGTCTCGGCTTCATGATGTCAGAACGGTGGCGCTGTCACCACTCCAGTCGATGTAGACTTCTTCCCCGACCGCCGGGGAGTCGTTCTGCGACATGACCAGGCGGGAAACTGCCGCCTCGACCTGCATGCCGGAATCCAGGCGGATCAGATAACGCGCATAGCTGCCCATCCATGCCATGTGGCTGACCATGCCGTGGGCCCAATTGAAATCACCGGCCGGTTGCTCACGATGCACACGTATGCGCTCGGGGCGAATGGAGACATGCACTTCCATGCCCAGGGGTTCGCTGACACCGTGGTTGACATACAGCGGCCTGTTCAACTGCTCGGATTCGATCTGAACGTGGTCGGCCTCGTCTACGGCGATGTGACCAGTGAAGAGATTGGTCGAACCCACGAAGTTCGCCACGAACCGCGAACTCGGAAAGTCGTAGACTTCCTGCGGGGCGCCACACTGGACAATCTGCCCCTCGGACATCACCGCCATACGGTGCGCCATGGTCATGGCCTCTTCCTGGTCGTGAGTGACCATGATGCATGTGACACCGACCTTGTCGAGAATCTTCACCAGCTCGATCTGCGTTTTCTGGCGGATCTGTTTGTCCAGGGCTGACATGGGCTCGTCCAGCAATAGCAGCTTGGGCCGCTTCACCAGACTCCGGGCCAGCGCCACACGCTGCTGCTGCCCCCCCGAAAGCTGGGACGGCTTACGCCGCGCGTAAGCTCCCATCTGCACGAGATCCAGTGCCTCGTATACGCGGGAGTGGATCTCATTGCGAGGCACCCCCTCCTGCTTCAGCCCGAAAGCAACATTATCTTCCACCGTCATGTGCGGAAACAGCGCGTAGGACTGGAACATCATGTTGACCGGCCGCTTGTAGGGCGGCAAGGTGGTGATGTCCTCGTTGTCGAGAAACAGACGGCCCGAGGTCACTTCCTCGAAGCCCGCCAACATGCGCAGCAGGGTGGACTTCCCGCAGCCGGAACTGCCCAGCAGCGCAAAGATTTCCTGCCTGCCGACCGACAGGCTGACCGACTTGACGGCCACCACGTCGCCATAGATCTTGACGACGTCCTCGATACGGACGAAAGCGTCCGCGGCTCCCGACCAGGAAGCCCCAGGGCGAATCTCGCTCATGATGCTCAGCGGCCCGTCTTGAGTTCGTTCCACATGCGGCTCAGCTCGCGCTGCAGCCGCAGGGATTGCGGTTTGATGACAAACAGGGTGCGCGTGACTTCCTCGGAGGGGTAGATCATCGGGTTCTCGGCCACTTCCTTGATCACGTGCTTGCGCGCTTCCTTGTTGGCGTTCGGGTAGAACATGGTGTTGGTGATTGCGGCATGCACTTCCGGCGTCTCAATGTAATTGATGAAGGCGTGGGCGGCATCCACATTGCGAGCATCCTTGGGAATTGCCATGGTGTCGAACCACACCGGCGCACCGCCATCGGGAATGTAATAGTCGATTTTGTAGCTGCGCCCTGCCTCACGTGCGCGCGCGGCAGAAATCATGACGTCGCCGGAAAAGCCGTAAACCATACAAAGATCGCCAGCGGCAAGCTCATCGATGTAACCCGAGGAACTGAACTGACGAATGTACGGCCGGATTTTCTTGAGCACTTCGAGCGCTTCGCGATAATCGGCAATGTTCTCGCTGTTGGGGTCCTTGCCAAGATAATGCAGTACGGCCGGGAATACCTGAGCCGCTTCATCGAGTATGGAAATGCCACAGGCGCGGAGCTTTTCTGCATTCTCCGGCTTGAACAGCATGTCCCAGCTGCCAAGATTGACGTCTTCGCCCATGATTTCACGCACCTTGGTTACGTTGTAACCAAGGCCGTTGGTGCCGTAACCCCACGGAACCAGATACTCGTTGCCCGGGTCGACGGACGCCACCACTTCCATGATGGCAGGGTCAAGATATTTCCAGTTGGGGATCTTGGATTTATCCAGCTTCTGAAACAGGCCGCCTTCAATCTGGCGGGCAGCGTAGTGAGTCGACGGAACCACGACGTCGAAACCGGACTTGCCAGTCAGCAACCTGGCTTGCAGAGCGTCATTACTATCGTAGACGCTGTAATTGACCTTGATGCCCGTGGCTGCTTCGAAGCCGGAAAGCGTATCGGGAGCCGTGTATTCGGCCCAGTTGAATACGTTGACTTCCTTGTTCTGGGCCGCCACGGACACAGACGCTGTCACCAGCGCAAGGCCCACCACGGAGCGCAAACCCATGCTGAATTTCATTTGCCAGTCCCCCGGACAAAAGTGAAAAAAGTCGAAGATAGTAAACGAAACCGACGGCTAAATGCCTGTTGCACGCGTCAGTTTTGCGTAACTGCGATTGAGCTCATCCCACCAGCGGATACCCGCCGCACCGGCCACCTTGGCCAGCGAACGCCGCAATCTCAGCAGATTGGCGCTGCGGCGTTCCGGTGAGAGTACATGTCGGGTGGCCTTGTCGAAGTCGATGAGCCACGCCCGGCCATCCGGGTCAAGCAGAATATTGTACGCATTCAAATCAGCATGCCACACGCCATGCTCGTGCATGGCGTAAATTGAACCCGCCACCTGTTCACTATCAGCAACATCCAGCGCCGAGGCCAGCGGCTTCACGTTGTGCAGACGCTCCACCAGGATGGCGGCGCGATAGCTGGGCCCGCCCCGCCAGAACGCCGCTGCATACGGACGCGGCACGGGCAGGCCTGCTTCATACAACAGGCGGAGAGTATCAAATTCGTTCAGGCTACGCACGTTGTTGTGACCGGTCCACAGATAGCGGTCGTCAGAAATGCGGGCCATCAAGCCGCCGCGGCGATACCGGCGCAATACGGCGTCATGATCCCCACACCGCACAAACCAGGCTGCTTTGCGCCCCCCCTCTGCCACCGGCTGCGCCTGAAGGGGTGGGAAATTGGGGTTGAACAGACGCAGATTGGGCTCGGGAATGATGACGGCGTCATAACGCATGCCCACAGCGCTGTGAATGTGGTCCTTGACTGCCAGCAATTGCCTCATGCCACTTCTCTCAATGTCGACATAGGTGACTTGCGCAAAACACCCGACAGCGCGAAATGCCCCGCCACCAGGGCAGACGCGATGCCAGCTGCGGCCCCAACCAGCCACGGCCACCATACAGATACCAGCTCGACCTGAAGCACTGTCTCGGCCAGTACCCAGGACATCCCTATTGCGGCGCCTGCCGCAAGTACGCCTGCGACCGCGCCTGAAACCACCAGTTCCCGAGCCAATGCCGCCCGCAACAGGCTGGATCTCGCGCCCAGCGCGCGCATGACGGCAACTTCAAGCATGCGCTCTTCGCGCGTCGCATGCAGCGCCGCAGCCAGCACGAGCACTCCTGCAGCTAACGTGAAGGCGAACAGCAACTGTACCGCCGTAACTGCACGTTCCAGCATCTGCCTGACCTGTGCCACGATTACGCCAATATCGAAGACGGTAAGGTTGGGGTGAGTGTGCACCAGCCTGCTCTTGAGTGCTTCCGCATGAGGCGGCACATGGAAGGAAGTGAGATAGCTGGCGGACGCCCCCGACAGCGCCGCCGGGCTGAGCAAGGCGAAGAAATTCACTTCGAAGGAATCCCACCGCACCTCGCGTAGCCCACTCACCGTCACGTCCACCAACTTACCTGCCACATCAAAGCGCATGACGTCACCCACTGCCACGCCCAATGATTTTGCCATGCCCTCTTCCAGGGCAAGCTCCGGAGCGTCGGGATCCAGCCAACGACCTGCGACCATGCGATTGCTCCCGGGAAGCTGACTGGCCACACTCAGGTTGAATTCACGGTCTGCCAGGCGGCGGGCGCGATCATCAGTGTAGTTGTCCGGATGGACCGGGCGATCATTGATCGAAACCAGACGTGCGCGCACCAGGGGAAACAGCTCAGGCGCCGCCAGCCCTGCATCAGCAATCAGGGCCCGGACGCTTTCACGCTGGTCCGCCTGCACGTTGATCAGGAATACGTTGGGAGCATCGGGCGGCAGGCTTTGCTGCCAGCTGCGCAGCAGGTCTCCCCGCATTATGCCCAGGAGTATAAGTAACATCAGCCCCAGTGCCAGTGCGCACAACTGGGTCATGGTCAGACCGCGCCGCCTGACCATGCCCGACAGCGCAAAACGCCAGGCCACACCCCCCCAGCCCGCAGTGGCGATACGCTGCAATAGACGGATCATCAACATTCCCGCCAGCGAGAACAGCGCAAACGCGGCGAGAAACCCGGCGACGATGGTCAGGCTACTGCGCAGATCGCGTGAGGTCCACGCCAGCAGAAGCAGGAAGGAGGCCCCGGCCACAGCATAGGCCCGCCAGGGACGCGCCCGGGCCACGCCGGCGTCCCGCCGCAATACACGCGCCGGCGGAACATGGCGAAGGCGGGCCAGAGGCGGCAAGGCGAAACCGAGCAGCAGCAGGCAGCCACTGACCCACCCCTGTAGCACGGGCAGCCAACCCGGGGGAGGAAGCTGCGTATCCAGCCAGCCGGAAAGCAGGTCAACCAGACCATGATGCGCAAGATACCCCACGCATATGCCCGCAGTAGAACCAAGCAGGGCCACTAGTGAGAATTCCACCCAGAGTATGCCCAACAGCAGGCCGCGACGCACACCCAGGCAGCGCATGATGGCCACGCCATCGGTATGTCGGCGCGTGAACTGGCGGGCAGCAAGCCCGACGGCGATGGCCGCCACCAGCACTGATAGCAGCGCCACAAGCACCAGAAAGCGTTCGGCGCGCTCAATCACACGTGTCACTTCGGGACGACTGTCTTCAAGTGTGCTCAGGCGCTGACCCCGTTCAAGTTTGGGTTCCAGCCAGGATTTGAACTCGCGCACCGCGCTTGCATCGCCGGCAACTAGCAGATAATGATGAACGCGACTGCCCGGCCCGAGGAGCCCGGCCTGGTCAAGGTCGGCCCGGTGGATCATGAGCCTTGGAGCAAGATTCACGAACTGGGTTCCGCGGTCGGGTTCATGCCGGATGATGCCCGCGATTTCCAGTTCGGCATCCCCGACTTCGATTCTTTCGCCGACCGACACGCCAAGCATGCCCAGAACTTGGTGGTCCACCCAGGCTGTGCCCGGAGTTGGCCCCCGGGCCGGTTCCCCCACCAGTTCGCCGGCCTCCCGCGAAACGCGCAACATGCCCCGCAAGGGGTAGCCGTCGTCCACTGCCTTCAGGGAAACCAGGGTACTGCCCTGACCATGGCTGGCCATGGAGGGAAACTGCACTGTATGTGCTAGCGCCAGACCACGCTGAGTAGCCTCGCTCTGGAATTTCTGAGGCAAGGGCTGGGAGGAACGCAGAACGATGTCTCCGCCGAGCATTTGCGCAGCATCGCGTTCCAGTACCTGCGCAGCACGGTCTGCAAGAAACCCCACGCTGGTGATGGACGCCACAGCGATCACCAGGCCGAGCAGCAACAAACGCAACTCCCCCGCACACCAGTCACGCAGGAAAGCCTGGCAGCCCATGCGCAGGCAGGACATCAATGCAGTCATTGTGGATTGAGCAGCAGCAGAACCATGATCACCAGGAGCATACAGGCAAATGTAAGCTTGAGCCGTGCTTCCGGCAGCCGGTAAGCAAGCTTCACACCGTGCGGAACCAGTGCAATGCTGCCCAAGGCCATGGGCAGGCCCATCAGCCAGTCGGCCTGCCCGTGACGTGCATAGGTGAGCAGTGCAACAAATATGCCGGGAATGATCATGGCCAGGCCGAATGCTTGCGCCCGCGACTGGTTCAACCCATAAACCGATGTCAGCAGCGGGACCGCAACCACGGAACCGCCAATGCCGAATATGCCGCCCACCATGCCACCCAGGCAGCCAATAGGAATGAACCACAGCGGATGACACCCGGCGAGCGGTGCATTTGCGAGCTTCTTCTGCCCGCCTCGCCTGCGCTGTCGCCACAGCTGCAAGAGATAGTGAACGGCAATGCCCAGAACAAACATGGCATAGACGCGACGCAGCAGTAGCGAATCAAGCCCCAGTGCGATACGTGCACCCACCCAGGTGAAGAGTATGGACGAGACCGCAGCCACGAGAGCCGCCTGCACGTTGATGCGTTCACGCTGGTTGTACTTCCGTACAGCCAGAAGTATGGCCGGCAGCACCATGATCAACGCCGTACCCTGGGCCGCCTGCTGACTCATCCCGAATATCAGCCCGAGCAGGGGAATGGCCAGCAACCCCCCCCCAATGCCAAGCAGCCCCCCCACAAACCCGATTGCCGCACCTGCCACCAGGCAACCCACTACCACTACATACGCTTCCAAGTGCCACCTCTTTGCCCCTCGGGGCCGTTTCTTCTCAAACCTTTTTGGTGCAGGCCGTGCAGTATTTCCAGCGCAAGTGCTCAATGGTTTCTAGCGCAAGCGCTCCATGGCTGCCTCTATGCGATCCACCGGTACGATTTCCAGCCCATCTATCTTCTGCTTTGGCGCATTGGATTTGGGGATGAGTGCCATGCTGAAGCCAAGTTTTGCGGCCTCCTTGAGTCGCTCCTGGCCACGGGCGGCCGGGCGGATTTCACCAGCCAGACCGACTTCGCCAAAAGCCACCATGCCGGGCGGCAGTGGCTTGTCACGCAGGGAGGAAAGTATGGCCAGCAGCACGGGCAAGTCAGCCGCTGGTTCGGTGATCTTCACCCCGCCGACAGCATTCACGAAGACATCCTGATCAAAAGTTGCCACCCCCGCATGGCGATGCAGCACTGCGAGCAACATGGCCAGGCGCGTACTCTCCAGACCCACCGTCAGACGGCGCGGGTTTGGTACATGAGCAGTGTCCACGAGCGCCTGGATCTCCACAAGCAGCGGCCGGGTGCCCTCCTGGGTCGCCATGATGCAAGAACCGGCCACATTCTGCCCATGCTGTGACAGAAAGAGCGCCGAAGGGTTGTTCACCCCGCGCAACCCCCGATCGGTCATGGCAAAGACCCCCAGCTCATTGACCGCCCCAAAGCGGTTCTTGAAGGCCCTCACAAGACGGTAAGACGAATGGGTATCGCCCTCGAAATACAGGACGGTATCCACGATATGTTCGAGCACACGCGGGCCGGCCAGGGTACCGTCTTTGGTTACATGGCCAATGAACACCAGCGTGATACCAGTCTGTTTGGCGAGCCGGGTCAGCTGTGCGGCACATTCGCGCACCTGCGAAACCGAACCCGGTGCTGCACTCAGTTCGCCAGAATAAAGAGTTTGTATGGAATCGATGACCGCCACAGCCGGTTTCTGGCCAGTAATGGCGTCCATGATCGCTTCCAGGCGAATCTCCGCCAGCAGCTTGGTGCCCTCCGTGGGCAGGTCGAGCCGGCGGGCCCGCAAGGCAACCTGCTCGGCTGATTCCTCACCGGTGACATAGAGTACTGGCACCACCCGGGCGAGGGAAACCAATGCCTGAAGCAGGAGTGTTGACTTGCCAATGCCCGGGTCGCCGCCAATCAATACCACCGAGCCAGGCACGAGCCCGCCGCCCAGAACGCGGTCGAACTCGCCTATGCCGGTGGGCTGGCGCGGCAGTTCGCGCGCCTCCACCGTGGAGAGATCCTGCACAGGAGTGCTGCCTGCCAGGGGCGCAAAACGATGGGGTGGTGCTGCTGCAGCAAGACTTTCCGTAAGAGTATTCCAGGAACCGCAATGAGGACATTTTCCCAGCCATTTGGCAGATGTGCCCCCACATTCGGAACAGACGTAACTGGTGCGTACCTTGGCCATGATTGCTTCAGTGGTGGCCCGGGACGCTATAACCGCCGTCCACGCCCAGTACCTGGCCCGTGATGAAGCCAGCCTGTTCGCCCAGCAGGAAGATCACCGCTGCCGCAATTTCATCGGGGCGGGCAAAGCGG
>JAJUFI010000071.1 GCA_029263795.1 Alcaligenaceae bacterium | reverse complement strand
CGCCTTCGGTGACAGCTACGAACTTGGCACCTGTAAGATTGAGTTCGCTCGTTCCGGTCAAGTTAAAAAACCGTGTCGTCGTGCGGTCATCCAGCAAGTGGATATTGACTGACGGTCCGGTCAACTCATGAATGTCCAGGATCTCGCCGGCAATCCCCGAGATGTAATAGTCCTCCAGACCCAACGCTGTCACGCCGAACCCCTCAGGCCCCAGATTAACCTGCAGCACGTTTCCGTCTTCCGCACCAATTTGCAGACCCAAAGCTGCCAGGGTGCCGTCGAGCAGGTATTTGCCGTTGAACTGGGTCTGCTGGACAATGCGATCTATTTCTTTCAAATTCAGGTTGATTTCCGCTTGAATCGCGTCGCGGTCTCCCTGGTTGTAGGAACTACTCAACCCTTGTACTGTCAACTGCCTGATGCGGTGCAGGCGTTCATTGATCTCATCTAGAGCACCTTCGGCCGTCGCCACCATCGATATGCCGTCATTCGCATTGCGCGCCGCCTGCGTCAAACCCTTGATCGAAGCGGTGAATCGATTGGCTATCGCTTGACCAGCGGCATTATCTGCCGCACTGTTGACACGCAAGCCGGAAGACAGACGCCGGATGGCTTCACCTAGCTGGGCCTGCGCTTTTCTGGAGTTTTCTTGTGATCTCAGGGCCGAGATGTTTGTTTGAATAGTAATAGTTGGCATCAGGCTTCCTGGATCTCTATCTGAGCGTGACCCAGCGAATCAATGAAACATGCAGCTATATACGGCCAACCATTACAGAACTTTAGGGCCCTTCAGCTCTTCAACTTCGCCCGGATCCGTGCCACGGCCTGCGATCTCAGCTGGGAGATCCTCCCTTCCGTCACTCCCATAACTGCGGCGATTTCCTTCTGGTTCAGGTCATGTTCAAACTGCAGTGAAAGCAGCAGTTTCTCCCGCTCGGGCAGCGCTTCGATGGCCTCGACCACCGCCTGGTGCAGATTGTGCGACATCAGCAGGTTCAGCGGGTTTTCCTGGTGCTGAGCCAGCTCGTCGCCATCTACTGCAACCACCCGTGCCAGAGCTTCCCGGTCTTCGTCACTGGAAAGGTCTTCGTAGTGAATCACCTGCACACCGCTGGCGTCATCCAGCATGGCATGGTATTCGTCCAGGGACACACCCAGCTCGTCGGCAATCTCCTGCTCGGAAGCGGCCCTCAGTTCGCGCTGTTGGATGTTCAGCACCGCGATTTCTATTTCCCTTGCTTTGCTTCTCGCACTACGGGAAAGCCAATCCTGGCTGCGCAATTCGTCCAGCATTGCGCCACGTATGCGGGTGGTGGCGTAGGTTTCAAACTTGGCCTCTGCCTGGGCCTCGTAACGGCGCACAGCGTCCAGCAACCCCATCATGCCAGCCTGCATCAGGTCATCCAGCTCGACGTTCGCGGGCAGACGCGACACCAATTGGAGCGCCAGGCGGCGAACCAAAGGGGCGTATTGGGCGATGAGTTGCTCTTCAGACAAAGGCATGAGGAATCAGAAAGCCGTGGCTTGCAATGCGCATTGTGACGCGAGCGTCTCCAGTTCAACAGCGAAAGTGGCTATCATTTCCCCTGCCTGTTTAACGTTTAGGCAACATAAAGCCCAAACTGACCCTAAATTTTGTCGGAATTCTGCCGTAACCCGTTCCAGAAGGACAACAACCGAACTCTGCATCAGGAGTCACGACGATGGTGGATTCTATCTCAAGCAATATGGCAGGCCCACTTGCCGGGCTGGCTGACGCGGCCCCTACACAGCACAGGCCGGAACCGGCCGTGCAGGTCACCCAGGTGGCTGGTGCCCGCAACGGCGGCAACGCCACTGCCCAGCAGGGCGGCATACCGGCGCGCGATGGCAGCACATCTGTGGAAGAAGCCTTTGAGGAAATCAACGCAGCCATGCAGGCCTGGGATACCGGTATGCGCTTCGAAATCGACGAAAACACGCACAAGGTGGTGGTGTCCATTGTCGACACCAAATCCGGTGAAGTGCTGCGCCAAATTCCCAGCGAGGAAGTGCTGCACATCGCCAAGATGATCACGCAATTCCAGGGCAACCTCCTTAGCGTCAAGGCGTAAGGTTGCCCCTTCGGCAAACCGGCGAACTGTGGTGCCAACGCAGCGCTGTCGCCGTTAATGAAACAATCAGCTTTCGCCCATAATTGGTAGCGAACCCCGGAGTACTAGCATGGCTGCTTCCATTTCTTCCATTGGCGTTGGGTCAGGGCTTCCGCTCGACACCTTGCTACAACAATTGCGCACCGCTGAAAACGCACCTTTGGCTGCGTTGCAGACGCGCGCCGATAAAGAGCAGCAGCGTTTTTCCGCTTATGGCACTTTGAAGTCCGCTCTGGATGCCGTATCCACCGCTGCGCAAGCGTTGGGCAAGAGCGAAACTTTCCATGGCGTGAAGGCCAATGTCGTGGGTGATTCCTTCACGGCAACCACCAAGTCGGGCGCAGGCGTCATTCCGGGCAACTATTCCGTCAAGGTGGAAAGTCTGGCCCAGGCTCAGGTCATGCGTACTGATGGCGTGGCTGACCGCAAGGAACAATTGGCCCAAGGCGGCAAGGTGGAAATCAGCTTCAAGCTGGCAAATTCCGACGATCTTCACACCATCACCCTCGAAGCCGGCAAAACGTCGCTGGAAGACGTCGTCAAGGCCATCAACGCAGATTCCAAACTGGGTGTCAGCGCCACCATCATGAACGCCGGGGGTGACACGCCTCATGTGCTCATGCTCTCGGCCAACGAAACCGGTACGGAAAACCGCATCACATCCATTTCCGTGCAGGCTGCAGAGGGTTCTTCAGCAGATGTCACCACGCTGCAAGGCCTTCTGGCCTATGATGAACCCGCTCCCGTAGAACCGGGTGATGGCGAAGGCGAAGTGCCTGCACCAACAGGTATGCGGCAAATCGTCGCTTCGGCCGATGCCAAGGTTGTCATCAACGGTATTGAAGTCACCGCCCAGTCCAACAAGCTGGAAAACGTGATTGACGGCGTCACTCTCGATCTGAAGAAGGCCGTTGGCGCTGAAGGTGCTGCAGAAACCTTGCAGGTGACCCGCGATGACTCCGTCACCACCACTGCAGTCAACAACTTCGTCAACGCCTATAACGCGCTGCAAAGCACCATCAAATCGCTCACCTCTTACGATGTTGACGCGCAGCAGGGCGCCGCGCTCACTGGCGACAGCCTCGCCCGCCGTGCGCAGTCGCAAGTGCGCGATGCCCTGAATGGTCTGGCAATCAACGGTGTCACGCTGGCTTCCATTGGTATCAAAACTGACCCAACCACCGGTAATCTGTCGGTTGACTCCACCAAGCTGAATGAAGCGCTTACCAACAACCGCGCTGAAATCGAACAACTTTTCTCGGCAGAGAACGGCCTGAGCAAGCGTGTTACGTCGGCCGTGGAACTCTTCACCAAGAGCGACGGTCTTATCAAGACCTCGCAAGACGGTATTCAACGTACACTGAAGCTGCTTGAAGGCCAGTACGAGCAAATGGAAGCCCGCATTGACCAGAAAATGGAAACCTATCGCCTGCAGTTCGTGCAGCTGGATTCCATGATGGCCCAGATGAACGGCATCAGCTCCTATCTCTCCTCACAGCTTTCCATGCTGGAAAACCTCGCCAGCAGCAATAGCAAGAAATCATGACCTACGCCCCGCCCCGTGGATTCCGCCGTAACTCAGCCAATGCCTACGCCAATGTAGGCTTGGAAACCCAGGTGCTCAGCGCATCGCCAGAGCGCCTGATCACTCTGCTGTTTGAGGGTGCGATCTCAGCCATCGCCAAGGCACGGTTGCACATGCAGCAGGGCAATGTTGCGGAACGGGGCATGGCCATTTCCAAGGCAATTGATATTGTGGATTCCGGCCTGAAAGCCAGTGTGGATGTCGAAGCCGGCGGGGAAGTGGCTAAAAGTCTTATTGCAACGTATGAAGTCGTTCTTCACAATCTGATGCTGGCCAACCTGAATGCCGATGAAAAACGGCTGGACGTTGCACAGAACGTGTTGCAGGAAATCTGCTCCGCCTGGCGTGAAGCATGCGACACCCCCAAGGAACCTGCTACTTTTCAGGCTCGCTCATGAACGCAAGATCCAACATCTTGAGCCGCTATCAAGCCATTGCCGATATCTCCGGCCGTATGCTTTCTGAAGCACGCGCCAACCGTTGGGATGCTGTCGTTGCCCTGGGTGAGCAATATCACCAGGCTGTGGAAACCCTGCGCGAACTTGACACCCTGTCGCTGGAAGACCGTGAAGCCCGCCGGGTGTTGCTGACGCAAATTCTTGATGACGACGCCAATATTCGCCGCCTGGCCATGCCAGAGCTGGAAAGGCTTTCCAGCCTGCTGGGCAATGTCAAGCGTCAGCACCGGGTTCTGCGCACATACTCAGGCACACTTGCCTGACCTGAACAATGAGTGTTAGCGGGCCGTCACCGCTTGGCACCCTGATG
Organism: Alcaligenaceae bacterium; assembly: GCA_029263795.1. Taxonomy (GTDB): domain Bacteria; phylum Pseudomonadota; class Gammaproteobacteria; order Burkholderiales; family Burkholderiaceae_B; genus Yanghanlia. Next base: position 8,563 of record JAJUFI010000071.1, on the reverse strand, counting down.
GTGCAGCGGGTGGAACAGGCACTGGGTGTCACAGTATCGCAACAGGCGAACATTGCCAGCGGCGCCCGCCCGGACGCCGTCACCCAGCCCGGCCAGCCTGAGAAAACCGACCCGCTGAAAAACCCGCCGCCAAAAAGCGAGGAAGGCGGGCGGCAACCGGCAAACCGCCAGCAGGCATTGCTTTCGCTGGCGCGCAATGACCCGGAAATCGCCAAACTCCTGGCGGCGCGCAATGCGCCCATGACCAGCTACACCGCCTCGGCGCCCACATCCCTCGGCCAGGCGGCCAAAACCATTCTTGCCCTGTTGCAAAGCTACCCGAATGTTCAGCCTGCCGTGGCAGGCCGCGCCCCTTTGCTTGCCAGCGCACCGGGGCAGAATGCGCCCGGCAGCCAGGCTCAAGGCGGAACAAGCGCTTCAGGCGCTGCTGCCGGCGGTGAAACTGCTGCGGCACGGCCCGTGGGCGGTAATCTGGACCCTCGTGCCGTAGAAGCCATCATGCAACGTGCGGCGGGTGGCGGCCAGGGGTCTGCTCAGGCAGCCGCTGCGGGTCGTCCAGCAGCCGGGGTACAGCTTGCGGGCAGCGCGGCGGCACAGGCCGCTTCCGTCATGCCTGGGCAATCGGGCGCCATGGCCGCAATGGGGGGTAGGCCCCTCGCGGGTGGCACCCTGCCCTTCGCACTGGGCGGTCTGGCTGGCCAATTTGCCCAGGCCTTGTCTTTGGCCATGCAGGGCAGCGGGCTTTTTTACGAAGCCCATTTGCGTGATTTCACTTTCGGTCAACGCACACTCGAGCAACTGCGGGCGGAACCGCAGGCTCAGGCTGGCCGTGCCGCTGAAGGCGGCGGGTCCCAGGCCAGCAACGCGGCCAGAGCCTCAGGCGAAGGCGCCAACCAGGCGTCAGGGGCGAACACCGGCGCCGGTACGCAGTCCGCATCGGCCCAGGCCAATGCCGCTCAGAGCGCGCAAGTCAGTGCCCAGCTTTCCGGTGCCTTACTGGGTGTGGACCCATCCACGCATCTGCTGGTTAGGCAACAGCTGGAAGTACTCGCCAACCAGGCATTTGCCTGGCAGGGCGAAGCCTGGCCCGGAACCGAGATGGAGTGGGAAGTTCAGCGTCGCGAGCCGCATGGGGAAACCGAGGAAACAGAGAGTTGGTCCACCCGGCTGAAACTCAATCTTCCGGGCCTGGGCGAAGTGGTAGCACGGCTTTCGCTTTCTGACACACAGCTGGTCATGCACCTTGCAGCGCCTGAATCTGCTACCCTCATGGCCGACCACACCGCTCAGTTGCGCGAAAGGCTGGGGCTGCATGGCCTGCAGCTCAGCCAGCTCACGATTTCCCGTGAAAGTGAAAGTGAAAGCGATACGGGTAGCAGCCATGACTGATGCGAAGGGTGAACAGCCATGACTGATACTGAGCAGGGGGCCGCGTCTATGGCAGGCGATAAGCGCACATCTGCCGTTGCCGTACGCTACGACACCAAGGATGCCGCACCACGCGTGGTGGCCAAAGGTTATGGCACCATTGCGGACGCCATCATCCGCACGGCCAAGGAAAACGGGCTTTATGTGCATGAATCGCCGGAACTGGTGAACCTGCTCATGCAGGTCAACCTGGACGCCCAGATTCCGCCACAGCTCTATGTCGCCATTGCAGAGTTGCTGGCGTGGATTTATTCGCTGGAAGAAAAGGCCGGTGAGGTCATGGCAGCCGCCGCTGCAGTGGAATCAAAACCGGCCGGTGACAAACCCGCTGCCGAAAAAAAACCCGCTGGCTGAGCGGGTTCTGGTCTGGGCCGGCTTGCCCGGTCTCCAGGTACCGGGTTCCGGGTGCCGATTTACACCGGCATGCTGGCGATTTCCTGGTAGGCCTGAATCAGCCGGTTGCGCACCTGCATGGTGGCCTGGAACGCGATGCCGGCTTTCTGCATGTCGATCATGACATCATTCAGAGACACGTTCGGGTCGCCAGCCTGAAAGGCCTGTGCCTGCGCGTTGGCGGTATTCTGCATCTCCGACACCTTGGACAGGGAACGCGCCAGTTCGGCAGCGAAACCACCCTTGGAATCAGCCACGGCATCAGTGCGCGTGGGCATGTTGGCAGCCGCCTGCGCCACTTGCCGCATTTGCGACAGCATGTTCTCGATCGCGGTAAGATTCTGTATGGCCATGGTTGAATGCAGGAAAAATCTGTTCAGGGTGCAATAAGCACTATAAGACACGGCCGTCTACAGCAAGCCCTGCATGTACAGGCAAAACCGCCCGCTTTTCCGTCATTAGCCGGCGAGGGCCTGGCTGGCAGCCACCCGGGAATCTTTTCATACCCTGTAAATGACGCCCAAAACTCCGCTTTTTCCGGCAATGGTCTGAGACGCACCCGGGCAATAATGCAGTCTCACCCCATTCTGTATTGCAGCATGTACACATTGCCGATCAACCGCTTCAAGCCGGCCGCGCCGTGCCGTGATTCCCGTTACAGAGGCCATCAATGAGTCGTATGGCTGAATTGGCAGCCCGATACCCGGCTCTACAAAAACTCGGCAATGTCTCGCGCTCAGTCCAATTGGGGGCTGTGGCGGTCGCCATTGCCCTGTTGGCCATTGTCGCGCTGTGGTTCCGCGGGCCTGATTACAAGGTGCTGTTCTCCAACCTGCAAGACCGCGACGGCGGCGCCATAATCACTGCGCTTGCGCAGATGAACGTGCCCTACCAGCTCACGGAAAATGGCACGGCCATTCTGGTGCCCGCCGACAAGGTTCATGAAACCCGCCTGCAGCTGGCCCAGCAAGGCCTGCCCCGCAGCGGCGAAGCCGGTTTTGAAATTATTGACCAAACCCGTTTCGGTGCCAGCCAGTTCACCGAACAGGTGAACTTCCAGCGCGCACTGGAAGGCGAGCTTGCCAGCTCCATTCAGGCTTTGAATGCGGTTCAGCATGCCCGGGTGCACCTGGCCCTGCCGCGTGAAACCCTCTTCGTGCGCGACCGCCAGCCCCCCTCCGCTTCCGTGCTGCTCACACTCTACCCAGGCCGCATGCTGAGTGAATCTCAGGTTGCGGCCATTGCGTGGCTGGTGTCCTCCAGTGTGCCGAATCTGTCGGCCGATAACGTCTCGGTGGTCGACCAGAACGGCCGCCTGCTTACCGCCCCGGCAGGCACCGGCAACGGCGATTCCGCCCGTCGCGATCTGGTCTCGGAAATCGAAACCCGCACGGTTCAACGCATTCTTACCCTGCTCAACCCCATTGTGGGTACGGGCAACGTACGCGCGCAGGTCAGCGCAGACGTTGACTTCTCGCAGCGCGAGCAAACCTCCGAAGTCTACCGCCCCAACCAGCTGCCCGGTCAGGCAGCGGTGCGCAGCCAGCAAACAAGCTCTTCCCTGCAGAATGGTGGCCAGGCGCCTGAGGGCATTCCCGGTGCGCTCACCAATCAGCCGCCGCCAGACCCCATCGCACCCATCAACCAGCCCGTGCCCGAAGGCGCGCAACTGGGCCCCGATGGTCAGCCCCTGCCAGGCGCAGCCACCGGTGCTGTTGCTCCTGCTGCACTTCCCGCCCCGGGTGGCGCGGAACCCGCTGCAGGCGGCGCCCAGGCTGCAGCCGTACCGCTGGGCCCACAGGGCAACGCCCGCAATGAAGCCACCATCAATTACGAGGTTGACCGCACCATCAGTCACGTGAAGGATGCCATCGGCCAGCTGCGCCGGCTCTCCGTGGCTGTGGTGGTCAACTACCGCGATGTGGACGGCGAGCCCCAGCCGCTGCCTGAGGAAGAAATCCAGAAGATCGACGCGCTGGTCAAGCAGGCCATGGGTTACATGCCTGAGCGCGGCGACTCTGTCAGTGTGGTCAACAGCCTGTTCAGCGAAGAAGGCCCGCGCGAACCGCCGTTCTGGCAGAACCCGGCTTACATCGACCACGCCCTTCAGTTGTTGAAGTACATCCTGGTCATTGCTGCTGCCATCCTGTTGTGGCGCGGCCTGGGTCGCCCGATTCTCGACAACATGGCCGAGGCCAAGGAAAAGCTCGAGCAGGAAGCCCAGGAACTGGAAGAGAACCGCGCCGCCATGGAAGCTGCCGAGCGGCGCGCCAGCGAGATGACCCGCTACCAGGAAAACCTCGCTACGGCGCGCACCATGGCCACGAAGGACCCTCGTGCCGTCGCCATGGTGCTGCGTTCCTGGCTGGAGAAAAAGAGTGGCAACTAACATAAATAACCCCGCACAGGCTGAGGCGCTCAACCGCTGCGCCATTCTCATCATGTCGCTGGGCGAAGATGCCGCGGCGGAAGTCTTCAAATATCTTTCTGCCAAGGAAGTCCAGCAAATCGGTATGGCCATGGCCCAGCTCAAGCAGGTGACCCGAGCCGACGTCGACAAGGTGCTGGAAGACTTCCGCCAGGAAGCCGACCAGTTCATGGCCATTACTCTGGGCTCGGACGAATACATTCGCTCCGTGCTTACCAAGGCCCTGGGTACGGACCGCGCCGCCGGCCTCATTGAAGACATTCTGGAAGGCAGCGACGGCGCCAGCGGCATTGACGCGCTGAACTGGCTGGATGCCCAGAACGTGGCCGAACTGATCATGGACGAACACCCCCAGATCATCGCCACGATTCTGGTACACCTGGAGCGCGACCGCGCCTCCGACGTGCTTGCCTTGCTGCCGGAACGCCTGCGCAACGACGTCATGCTGCGTATCGCAACTTTTGGGGGCGTTCAGCCCCAGGCCCTGCAGGAACTGACCGACGTGCTCAACAATCTGCTCTCCGGCCAGGGCGCCAAGCGCAGCAAGATGGGCGGTGTACGCGCTGCAGCGGAAATTCTCAACTACATGTCCTCCGCAGAGGAAGAATCCGTGGTGGCCAGCCTGCGCGAACTGGACAGCGATCTGGCCCAGCGCATTGTCGACGAGATGTTCGTTTTCGAGAACCTGGTGGATGTCGAAGACACGGCCATCCAGCTCATTCTCAAGGAAATCGACACTTCCCAGCTCACCATTGCACTCAAGGGCGCACCGGAAGAACTGCGCGAGAAGTTCTTCCGCAATATGTCCAACCGTGCGGCCGACATGCTGCGCGAAGACCTAGAAGCCCAGGGCCCGGTTCGCATGTCGCGCGTGGAAGAAGAACAGAAGAACATTCTGGGCACGGCACGCAGGCTTGCCGAAGCCGGCCAGTTGACACTCACTCGCGGTGGCAACGACGAATATGTCTGATCACCTGGGTTCTCTCTACGATTCGGGCGGCCGCTGGCGCCGCCTGGAGCTGGAATCCTTCGACTCACCGGCGGAGGATCCTCCCTCCGCCGATGCCGACGCATCTGCAGAAGCAGCACCCGCCCTGCCCGACCCCGCCGAAGTTCTGGCGGAAATCGAACGCCTGCGCGAGGCGGCGCGCACCCGCGGTCAGGCTGAAGGCTTTGCTGCCGGTCATACCCAGGGTTACGAAGCCGGCTTCGCTGAAGGCCGGGAAGCCGGCTTCGCTGAAGGCCGGGAAGCGGGGTTGGCCGAAGGCTATGCCCAGGGCAATGAAGCCGCCCGCGCGGAAGCAGAGAAAATCCAGTCCCTGGCCGAGGCTTGCGCCCGTTCCATAGAAGAGCTCGAAGAATCCACCGGTGAAGCGCTGGTGAACCTGGCAATCAGCATTGCGCGGCAGGTTCTGCGCCAAACCCTGAAAACCGAGCCCGAGCGCATACTCGATGTCGTGCGTGAAGTTCTTCAAGTGGACGGTTCTCAGCAAGGCATACTCAAGCTGCGCCTGAACCCGGCGGACGTCGAACTGGTAGACCAATACCTGAAGAAAGACGGCACGGTGACGCATTGGCGCCTGCAGGCCGACATGAGCATAGACCGCGGCGGCTGCATCGCTGAGACCGCGCTTGGCAACATCGACGCCACCCTGCAGACCCGCTGGCAGCGCGTAATTTCCACCCTGGGCGCCCAGGGCTGAGGGTGTGCCATGCCAGACAGACCGCACTTGCTCAAGACTGCCGGGGAACGTTGGAATGCCCTGCTGGAAGCCGCAGAGCGGCGAGTTGCCGGCGTTGAATCCTGGCATGTGAGCGGTCGTGTCACCCGGGCCACCGGCCTGGTGCTGGAAGCCACGGGCCTGCGCCTGGCCGTGGGCGCCGCCTGCAAGATAGAGATCGCACCCGGCGGGCGCCACTGGGCGAATGCCGAGGTCGTCGGCTTCAACGGGAATACCCTGTATCTCATGCCGCAGACGGAAATCGCCGGTCTGCCCCCTGGGGCCCGCGTTGTTCCCATCGAGCCCTCTGTCCAGAGCAAGCTGAAGCTACCGCGCCAACGCATGGACAGCGTTGGCCCGCCTCCGGTGCTTTCCCAACACCTGCCGGTGGGCGACGGGCTGCTCGGCCGTGTGCTGGATGGCGCGGGCCAGCCGCTGGACGACCTTGGCCAGTTCGAGAACGTGCAGGCAGCTTCGCTGGCCGCCACCCACATCAACCCTCTGGCGCGCGCGCCCATCGACACGGTGCTGGATACCGGCGTCCGGGCCATCAATGCATTGCTGACGGTCGGTCGCGGCCAGCGCATGGGCCTGTTTGCAGGCTCCGGCGTGGGTAAGTCGGTGTTATTAGGCATGATGGCGCGTTACACCTCCGCCGATGTCATTGTGGTGGGGCTGATCGGCGAACGGGGCCGTGAAGTCAAGGAATTCATTGAGCACAACCTGGGGCCGGAAGGCCTGCGCCGCGCCGTGGTCGTGGCCGCGCCGGCGGATGTCTCCCCCCTGCTGCGCCTGCAGGCGTCGGTTTATGCCACGCGGCTGGCCGAACACTTTCGTGAGCAGGGCAAGCATGTGCTGCTGATCATGGATTCGCTCACCCGCTACGCCATGGCCCAGCGGGAAATCGCACTGGCGATTGGCGAACCGCCTGCCACCAAGGGTTACCCGCCTTCCGTGTTTGCCAAGCTGCCCGCGCTGGTGGAACGCGCCGGCAATGGTGCGGCTGTGGGCGACCGCCCCGCCGGTTCCATTACCGCTTTCTACACCGTGCTGACGGAAGGCGACGACCAGCAGGACCCTATCGCCGATTCCGCCCGCGCCATTCTGGACGGCCACATTGTGCTGTCGCGTTCCCTGGCGGAAACAGGCCACTACCCCGCCATTGATATCGAAGCGTCCATTTCGCGGGTGATGGCGTCCATCGTGCCGCGCGAACACATTTCATATGTGCACCGCTTCAAGCAGACGGTCTCCACCTACCAGCGCAACCGCGACCTGATTGCCATCGGCGCATACACCCCGGGCAACGACCCGCAGATCGACGACGCCATTGCGCGCTACCCGCAGCTTGAGGCTTTTCTGCAACAGGGCATGGACGAGCGCGTCAGCTACGAGCAGGCGGTGGCGCACCTGGAAACCCTGTTCAAACCCGGCCGTTTCCAGAACAACGGCCAGGGGCGGCCTGATTCCTACCGTTGAGATCACCAGCCATGACGAAATCACCTTCACTGGATTTGCTGATCGACGTTACCCATGAAGCCGTGGATGAGGCAGCCAAGCGTGTGCAGCAGGCTGCCGAGGCGCGCACCAAGGCGCAGGAACAGCTGGAAACCCTGCATGCCTACCGCCTGGATTATGCCCAACGTCTGCAGGAAAGCGGGCGCGGCGGTTTGACCGCCTCAAACTACCTGAATTTTCACCGTTTCCTCAACACATTGGATGAGGCGATTTCCCAGCAAAATAATATCGTTGCGCAAACTGAATCTCGCCTGGCCGCCGGCCGTCAGCAATGGCTGGCAGAACGGCAAAAGCTTGGCGCTTTCGAGGCCCTGCAAAACCGCCAAAAGCAGCAGCAGGCCATGCGTGAAGCCAAGCGTGAACAGCGCGCCAACGACGAAATTGCCGCCAATCTGTTTCGCCGTACCGTTCGTCAACATTGACAGGCACTGAATGAATACACCCAAGCTCATCAGCCCAGTTTCCACCGCCATCGGCAACATAGATCCTTCTCGTTCCGGAAAGGCAGGCTTGGCCAATGGTCTGGATTTTGCTCTGCTTCTGGGTGAAAAGCGCAGTGAAGTGGCGGCGCCCGCGCCGCGTCAGTCTTCACAACCGGTGCAAGCACGTGGCAAGGGCAACCAGTCCCGTTCTAATTCCGCCCCTGCCCGCGAGTCTGGCCAGCGCGTTGCTTCCTCCAGCTCCTCTGCAGCTCAGGGCCAAGGTACCCAGGCCGCTTCACGCTCTAACGAACGCAACACCGCGCAAACTGAATCCTCTACGCCATCTGCGGCAGCTGGTGCTCAAAGCCGTAACGTTGCTGAATCCGGCGCACCGGTTGAAACCGGAAAGGCTGCTTCGTCTGGTGAAAACGTTGCCGCTAACGGCCAGGCAAAGGAAGAATCCGTCACATCGGCAGAAGGCAGCCTCGCGCAGGGTGCCCAGGTGCTCGCCCAGGAAGTGGCAGAATCCGGCCTGCCAGGGGTAGCCGTACTTGCACAGGCAGTGGTCAACGCTACAGCTGGGGGCTCCGCTGGTGTTGAAAGCGCCACACCCGCTGCGGCCGTCGCGCTGCAGCCCCAGCTTGCAACCATGG
>JAJUFI010000122.1 GCA_029263795.1 Alcaligenaceae bacterium | reverse complement strand
GTGGAAGGTCGCAGCGAGTACACCCAGTTGCTGTACCTACCCAAGCGTGCGCCGTTTGATCTGTGGGACCGTGAGGGCCGGCGTGGCGTCAAGCTGTATGTGAAGCGCGTTTTCATCATGGACGATGCCGAGCAGCTGTTGCCCACCTACCTGCGCTTCATCAAGGGGGTGATCGATTCCGCCGACCTGCCGTTGAACGTTTCGCGCGAAATCCTTCAGGAAAGCCGCGATGTGCGCGCGATACGGGAAGGCTGCACCAAGCGGGTTCTCTCCATGCTTGAAGACCTTGCCGAAAACCGGAAGGAGGACTACCAGGAGTTCTGGCAGCAGTTCGGCCAGGTGCTCAAGGAGGGTATGGGCGAGGATTTCGCAAATCGCGAACGGCTTGCCAAGTTGCTGCGTTTCGCCTCAACTCACAATGACAGCAGCGTACAGAATGTCTCGCTGGCCGACTATGTCTCACGCATGAAGGAAGGCCAGGAGAAAATTTACTATGTCACCGCCGAATCGTATGCGGCGGCGGCAAACAGTCCGCACCTCGAAGTCTTCCGCAAGAAGGGCATTGAAGTTCTGTTGCTGAGCGACCGCGTGGATGAATGGATGTTGTCCTATCTGCGCGATTTCGAAGGCAAGCAACTGGCTTCGGTGGCCAAGGGCGGGCTCGATCTTGACGCCCTGGCTGATGAAGAAGAGAAGAAACATCAGGCTGAGGTGGCGGAAGCCAACAAGCCTCTGGTTGAGCGCATGGCCAAGGCCCTGGAAGGCAAGGTGAAGGACGTGCGCGTCACCACACGGCTGGTCGATTCCCCGGCCTGCGTGGTGGTGGATGAACACGAACTGAGCCCGCATCTGCAGCGTCTGCTGCGTTCTGCAGGCCAGCAGGCGCCGGAATTGAAGCCCATTCTGGAAATCAACCCCGAGCATGCTCTGCTGGCGCGGGTGAAGCAGGCATCCGACGAAGACCTCGCGGAATGGTCGCAGCTCCTGCTTGATCAGGCCATGCTCGCCGAAGGCGCGGCATTGAATGACCCTGCTGCGTTTGTGAAGCGCATGAACAAGCTGCTTTTGTCGCAGAACGGATGAGCGAGGCGGTACGTGCTCAAAGGTAAGAAGGGCCTGGTCATTGGCATTGGAAATGACCGCAGCATTGCGTGGGCATGCGCCGAAGCCATGCACCAGGCGGGTGCCACGCTGGGGGGCACCTGGCTCAACGATAAGGCCCGGCCTCATGTCGAACCGCTTCTTGAGAAAGTGGACGCGCAGATTCGCCTGCCGCTGGATGTCAGCGATGACAGCCAGCTGCAGGCTGTGTTCGACGCCGTGAGCGAGCGGTGGGGCAGCCTAGATTTCCTTTTGCATTCCATCGCCTATGCTCCGAGGGGCGACCTGCACGGGCGTGTTGCCGACAGTTCGCGCGAGGGCTTTTTGCAGGCCATGGACATTTCCTGTCATTCTTTCATCCGCATGGCAAAGCTTGCCGAGCCCCTGATGAAGAATGGTGGCAGCCTGATGACCATGAGTTATCTCGGCGGGCAGGAGGTGATTCCCAACTACGGCATCATGGGGCCGGTCAAGGCCGCCCTGGAATCTGCGGTGCGTTATCTTGCGGCAGAACTCGGTCCCCGCGGCATTCGGGTGAATGCGATCTCGCCGGGGCCCATCGTGACCCGCGCCGCTTCCGGTATTGCTGGCTTCGATGCCTTGGTGGAAGACAGTGTGCGCCGCGCACCGCTGCGCAATGAGCTGTGCATTGAGGACGTGGGTCCGCTGAGTGTGTTCCTGGCGGGCGACGGCTCGCGCGCCATCACCGGCACGACGTTATACGTTGATGGCGGCTATCACATCCTCAACTGATGTCTCCTGTGCCGGCCGGCGGCTGCAAGATTGCGTCTGGAGCCGTCGGCCTGGCAGCGATTTAAACGATGCTTAAGGGCCCATTTGTAAAAACAAACTTGTGGCTCGATGCAAAGTGATCTACGGTGCCGGTTGCACTATGTGTATTGAATGAAACAGGAGATTCAGAACATGAGCGGTTTCGTAGCTGGCAAAGTGGCAATCGTGACGGGAGCAGGTAACGGCATCGGCAAAGGCATTGCTCTTGCAATGGCTGCTTCAGGTGCCAGCGTCGTCGTCAATGACATCAGCGAGGAAGCTGGGCAGAAAGTTGTCGATGAGATCGTGCAGAAAGGCGGCAAGGCTGTCGTCAGCACAGATAGCGTTGCAGGTCGCGAAAGTGCCGAGCGCATTGTGGAAGCGGCCATGGACCATTTCGGTCGCATCGATATCGTTGTGAATAATGCAGGCAATCTGCGCGACCGTCTCTTTCACAAGATGAGTGAGGAAGAGTGGGCGCAGGTGATCGATGTTCACCTGAACGGCTCCTTCAACGTCAGCCGTGCAGCGGCATCGCGCTTCCGCGAACAGGAGTCGGGTGCGTTCATTCACATGACGTCGACTTCCGGTCTGATCGGCAACTTCGGTCAGGCAAATTACTCCGCAGCCAAGATGGGGATTGTGGGTCTCTCCAAGTCGATCGCACTCGACATGGCCCGTTTCAATGTTCGCTCCAACTGTATTGCTCCCTTCGCCTGGACGGCGATGACCAGTTCCATCCCGGCCAACACGCCGGAAGAGAAGGCGCGCGTGGAGAAGCTGAAGAAGATGGAAGCGGGCAAGGTTGCGCCCATGGTCGTGTACCTTGGCAGCGATGCCGCGGCGGAAGTGACCGGCCAGATCTTCAGTGTACGGGCCAACGAGATTATGCTCTTCAGCCAGCCCCGCCCGGTCCGTTCCGTGCATTTGTCGGAAGGCTGGACACCTGAAGCCATTGCCGAGATCGCCATGCCGGCGATGAAGACCAGCCTTTATGCGCTGGAGCGTTCGCCTGAGGTCATCTGCTGGGATCCCATCTGAGGGGAAGCATTGATGGCACTAGATTATCAACTCATAAAAAATTGGAAGTTTGAGGATGTCGTCCACACCTATTCGGAAAAGGACGTCATACTCTACGCCCTGGGCATCGGTCTGGGGCAGGACCCTTTTGACGCGCAGCAGCTGGATTACGTTTACGAGAAGAACCTGAAGGTGTTTCCCACCATGGGGGCGGTGCTCGGGTTCCCTGGCCTTTGGATGCGCGACCCGGCTACCGGCATCAACTGGGAGAAAGTGGTTCATGGCGAACAGCGCATGCGCTTTTACAAGCCCTTTCAGCCGGCGGGCACGGTGCGCGGCAAGATCCGGGTCACGCATGTGGTAGACAAGGGCGCCGACAAAGGTGCCATCGTCGTCGTGGAGCGTAATCTTTACGACGAGAGTGAGGGTTCCTTGCTGGCGACCGTTGAACAGACGTCCTTCCTGCGAGGAGATGGCGGGTTTGGCGCTGGAGATGCTCCTCCCGAGGCCTTGCCCAAGGTGCCACAACGCGACCCTGACCACGTATGCAGTCTGCCGACGCTGCCGCAATCGGCACTGCTGTATCGCCTGAACGCCGACCTCAACCCACTGCACATTGACCCCGAAGTAGCGCAGCGCGCCGGGTATCCCAAGCCCATACTGCATGGTCTGTGCACCTATGGTGTGGCGGCACATGCCGTTTTCAAGACGCTGTGCAACTATGATCCCAGCCGTCTGCGGCGCTTCGATGCGCGCTTCTCCGCACCCGTTTACCCCGGCGAGACGCTTGAGGTGGACATCTGGAAGGGGCAGGGCGATCTGGCGCACTTCCAGGCCAGGGCCGTAGAGCGTGATGTGGTGGTGCTGAGCAACGGCGTCGCGCAGGTCCAGTGAGCGCCTGGCGTTCACATATGATAATTTCTAGCGTCCAGAGCAACGTCAGGCATCTCATGGGTTGATGCATGTTGCTCGCGGACGCTCATATGGACTTTGTAGATTGCCGTCTGGTCATCAATATCGCGCGCTCTGAAAGCCTCACCCAGGGGGCGCGCAATACATTTCTGTCGCTGCCGGCTGCCAGTCTGCGGCTGAAGGCGCTGGAATCCCAACTCGGCCTGCGACTGTTCCATCGCAGGCACAATGGCATGGTGGTGACGGTGGCTGGTCAGGCTTTTGTGAAACGGGCCGAAGAGATCATCAGCCATCTGAACGCGCTGCATCTCGACCTGCAGGAGTTCAAGGATGGCGACCGTTGCTTCCTGCGGATAGCCGCGAATACGTCTTACATCACTGACTTCCTGCCGGAAGTGGTCAAGGAGTATCTTGCCCTGCATCCCGAGGTCAGCATAGATGTGCAGACCGGCCGGGTTGACGAAGTTGAAAGCCGCGTCATGGAAGGGCGGGCCGATATCGGCTTCATTTCCTGCCCGCGCACCACGTTTTCGGTCGAACCCATTGATTTTGGGCCGGACCCGCTGGTCATGATAGTGGCCGCCAACTCAGAATTGGCCAAGCTGTCCAGAGTGGAGGTGAGGCAGCTGGCCCAGTGTGAGCATGTGGCGCTAGGCGACGAATCCACGCTCACACGTTACCTGCGGGAGCGGTTGGCGGAGCAAGGCCTGCACCTGCGTGTGAGGGTCAGTGTGGCCAGTTACCGAACCATGCATGAAATGGTGGCAGCCAACATAGGCGTCGGCATGATCCATGAGTCCCTGGCGCGCCGATACGGCCACCCCAATATCCGCTGCATACCCATCGAGGCGGAATGGTCCCGGCACAGGCGTTACGGGTTGGTCTCGGAAGAGGCGCGCAGCATCCATTACGTGAACGATTTCCTGAGCTACGTCACAGGGGCCGAGACCTGGCCAAAGTTCGAGAGTGAAACATGACCGACAAGAAAGCGATCGAGCTGAGCAAGGTACAGCAATTGGGGAAGGGCAATGCCATCGACAAGGTATGCGCCATTCTGAGCCTGCTTGCTGGGCAGAGCCACCTTCGGCTGGCCGAGATCACTCGAGGTACTGGCATGAACCGGGTGACTGCCCTCAGGATTCTCGATACGCTGGTCGCCAATGGTTTCATTGTGCGTACTGGCCAACCTCCGCGATACAGCTTCGGGCCCGAGGTCGTTGCCATGGCGGCCAGCACTTCCTATCTGGGCAACTTGAGGGATATTGCCCGCCCCAGCCTTGTCCGGCTGGCGCAACTTTCGGGCGATGTGGCCGTGTTGTCCATACGCTCCGGGCTGGAATCCATTTGTGTTGACCGGGTTGAAGGGCATTACCCCATCAATGTGAGCTATTTGCAAGTGGGTACACGCCGCCCCCTGGGAGTCAGCGCATCCAGCATGGCGTTGCTGGCGTGGCTGCCTGAGGACGAGCGTGAGGCGTTGATAGAAATTTCTTCCCTTCACCTCGATGCATTCCCCCGCATCAACCGCGAAGTGCTCCGGCAGCACGTCGAAGAAGCCAACCGGCAGGGCTATGTCAGGATGCTTAACGTCGTCATAGACAAGCTTGGTGCCATGGCGGTTCCCATCTATGGGCCCCAGGGTGATGTGGTGGCCGCCATCAGTGTGGTGGGCCTGTCCGAACGCATTCTTGAACATGAGACGGAGCTGGCACAGGCGCTCAAGCATGAGCAGGCAGCCATCTCACGCAGGCTGACATCCAAGCGCTCCCAGGCCTGAAAGCCGGTTATGTTCAGGCGGCCGCATCTCTCTATTCGTAAATGCCGCGGCTTGTCCTGACCATCCACACCACATCCGCATACGTCTTCCCATCCGACGCAAATTCAAAATCTTCTCCGCGTTGCCCGGCCAATAGGGCCACGTGTCTGACGTGTGCCCGCGAGCAGGTTTGTTTTGAATGTTCCGTCATACGGACTATTGTTGCGCCTTGAATTTTCGTCATGATAAAAGCCTTAATTAAGATTTATGCTATAGGTTAGGCTGGTTTCACGCCATCCTCTGGCAAAAAATACTCAGAGATTTTGCAAACTAAATTTTTTATGTTCTGTAATACGGAACGTTCTGCTTAATGTGGAGAGACTAGATGCCGCAGTTGCCCGAAATCGGTCCCGAGCAGCAGTTCAAGAACTATCTTGCCGAAGGGAAGTTCATGATTCAGCGCTCCAGGTCTACCGGCAAGTACGTTTTTTATCCGCGGGTGGCGATCCCCCACAGTGGCGAGACAGATCTGGAATGGGTCGAGGCTTCTGGCAGGGGCACCATTTATTCCATCACCGTCAATCGTGGCAAAAACGGTAGCTACAACGTGGCGCTGGTCGATCTGGAAGAGGGTGTACGCATGATGTCGACGGTCGAGGGGGTTGAGACGCTCCCTATTGGTGCGCCGGTCAAGGCGAAGATCACCTTGGTGGATGACGCTCCTGCTGTCGTGTTTGTGCCTGTGGAAGGGGAATGAGAATGACGAAAAGTTTGAGGGGCAAGGTCGCCATTGCAGGGGTCGGCAGTTTCAACGTCGGAAATGTGCCGGGCTTCAGTGCCATTGAAAACCTTGGCGGAGCCGCGCTGCGGGCGATAGCCGATGCAGGCCTGAAAGTCAGTGACATCGATGCCGTGTTTTCCGCCAGTTCGGCGCATGCGTTCCCCACCCTGTCGGTATGTGAGTATCTGGGTTTGAAGCCGACCTTTGTCGGCGGGGCCAACGTCGGTGGTGCAAGCTTCGAAATGCACGTCGTGGAAGCCGCCCTTGCCCTCGAGCAAGGCCTGTGCAACGCAGCGCTGATCTGCTACGGCTCCAACCAGCGCAGCGCCGGCGGTCGGCTGGTTTCCATGGCCGAGCCCCAATGGCAGGAGCAGCCATATCGTTTCCGCATGCCCATCAACGGTTATTCGCTGGCGGCGGCCCGTCACATGCATCAGTACGGCACCACGCGCGAAATGCTGGCGGAAGTGGCCGTGGCGGCACGTGGCTGGGCGAACCTGAATCCGGAAGCTTTCGAGCGCGGGCCCCTGACCATTGACGACGTTCTTTCTTCCCGTATGGTCGCCGACCCTCTCACCCTGCGTGATTGCTGTCTGGTAACTGATGGCGGCGGGGCAATCGTGATGGTGCGCGCAGATCGCGCGCGCGACCTGCCGCAGAAGCCTGTGTACTTCCTGGGCGGCGGCATGGCGCAATGGCACAGGTCGATCACCGAAATGCCCGATCTGACTATCACCGCCGCTACCGAGAGCGGCACCAGGGCATTTGAGATGGCGGGTGTGAAGCATGATGACATCGACCTGCTCATGCTCTACGACGCCTTCACCATCAATACCATTCTCTTCCTTGAGGATCTCGGCTTCTGCCCCAAGGGCGAAGGCGGGCGCTTCGTGCAAAATGGCACAATCGCACCGGGAGGCAAGCTGGCTGTGAACACCAATGGCGGCGGGCTTTCCTGCATGCACCCCGGTATGTATGGCCTGTTCCTCATCATCGAGGCTGCCCGGCAGTTGCGCAATGAGGCGGGTGAACGACAGCTCAAGAAAGCGGATATCGCCCTTTGCCATGGCAACGGTGGTGTTCTGTCCAGTCAGGTGACCACCATCTTCGGTACGGAAAACGCACTGTAAGGCACAAGCACGGAGTCAAGGTGATGTTTTCTTCCATTACAGCGCTGGCCGAACCGAAGTCTGTGGCCATTATCGGGGCCAGCAATGACCCGAACCGGATTGGGGGGCGAGCGCTGAAGTTCATGCTCAAACGGCCCTTCGCCGGCGAGATCTATCCCGTCAACCCGAAACGGGACAGTGTGCAGGGGGTACGCTGCTACGAGAGCGTCGCTGCACTGCCTGAAAAACCGGACGTCGCACTGGTGTCAGTGCCCGCCGATGTCGTGGTCGCCACCATCAGGGATCTGGCGGCCGCCGGGGTCAAGAGCGCGGTGGTATTCAGCGCCGGCTTTGCCGAAACCGGGGAAGCTGGGGTTGCCATGCAGAACGCCATGGTAGAGGCGGCTGGTTCCATGCGCTTGCTCGGCCCCAACAGCCTGGGTTTGTTCAATGAACGCATCAACTTCTGGGGCACGTTCACGGCAGCACTCGAAACAGGTTGGCCATTGCCGGGCCGCATCGGCATTGCAAGCCAGTCCGGTGCGTACGGCGCGCACATGCTGTGCGCGGCGCGCGAGCAGCGTCTGGGTACCTCAAT
>JAJUFI010000030.1 GCA_029263795.1 Alcaligenaceae bacterium | reverse complement strand
GGACGAAACGTCCACCAAGCCACCTTTCTGCAATTGTTCCTGCAATGATTGCACCTGGCTCATCCGGGCGTCTCCTTGAAAAAAGCGTGCACTTCCTCTGCACGACGAAAGCTGTCGGCACGGCCCAGCTCAATCAGTGCCCGAGTGTAGCTTCCTTCGAACAAGAGATAGGAAATTAAGGCAGCACCCGCCCCGCTTCCGGACTTAGACGATACACCGAGAACTGAGAACAGGGTACGGGCTGCCCGAGGCATCCGCGTGAGATGGGCCATCGCCAACTCATCCAGCGAACGGCTTGGCGTGATTGCCAATGTTGTGACCGGCCGCAGCGACTGGCTTTTTAATACATTTGGATGAAGCTGCGCAAGCAGAGCGTTAACTCGCTCCATACTTTCGAAATCGCTGGCGACGCTATCCTGGAAAATACTGAACAAAACATGGCCACCAATTTGCGCCAGAGACGGGTAATTCGGGTCTGCCGTGCGCCGTTCAGGATGCGTCTCGTCGCGGTAACCCGTTCCCACGACAAAGATTTTTTCCGCGCCGAGGTGAATCGCCGGGCTGATGGGCGCAAGATGCCGCATTGAACCGTCGCCGCACCACTCAGTGTGTCCATGAACCAACATTGCCTTGGCCGGAAACACGAAAGGGATGGCTGATGAAGCCAGAAGATGGTCAACACCTATGATGGCCGGAACCGCCTGCCGTAATGAACGCCGCCAGGGTGTGATTCCACCCCGGGCCTGATAGAAGGTGATGTGCTGGCCGGTGCTGTAACCGGATGCCGTGATGGCCAGAGCATCGAGCACCCCTTCATAGAGATTGCGCTCCAGCTGATCAAAATCCAGGACGCGTTCCAGCAGCTCGCCCAGGGGGGCGTTGTCGAGCAAGGACCGTGGTGCGTGGCTGCGCAGTGAAGGGGCCAGCCAGCCAGCCGCGAGCATGCCGAACCAGCGCAAACCGGTGCGCAGCAGCCGCCAGGCGTCGGCATGATAGACCATGCCGGTGTGCAGCCCCGACCACATGCGCACCAAGCCGTCGACGGCCGCGCGGGGGTCATGGGCGTGGCAGGCGTAGGCCGCAGCATTGATAGCGCCGGCAGAGGTGCCGCAGAGTATGGAGAAGGGATTGCAGAAGTCGGGGCTGCGCCCGGGGTTGAGGAGCTCGATAACCCCGGACAGCACCCCTGCCTGATAGGCAGCTCGGGCCCCGCCCCCGGTCAGAATCAGGCCGACGGGGCGGGTGGACAGGCACTGTGGTTTATTCGTCGATGGGGGTGTTTGCATCGAAGACGGTGAGTGCCGCCATGTTGACGATCCGACGCACAGTGGAGCTTGAAGTGAGAATGTGCACCGGCGCGTTGGCTCCCAGCAGGAAGGGGCCGACCGCCACATTGCCGCCTGCGGTGGTCTTGAGCAGGTTGTAGGCAATGTTGCCTGCATCCACGTTCGGGCAGATCAGCAGATTGGCAGCCCCCGACAGTGTCGTGGTGGGCAGAATGCGGCGTCGCAATTCTTCGTCCAGAGCGCAGTCACCATGCATTTCGCCGTCGATCTCGAGCTCTGGGTCGGCCTCGCGCACCAGAGCGAGAGCCTCCTTCATTTTGTCACCCGAAGATGAACTGCCCGTGCCGAAGTTCGAGCGCGACAGCAGCGCGACCTTGGGCACCATGTTGAAGCGCCGCAGGCGGCGGGCCGCCATCAGCGTAATGTCAGCCACCTGGGCAGCATCCGGGTTGTCATTGACGTGGGTGTCGGCCAGGGCCAGAGTATGGTCCGCCAGCAGCAGGATGTTCATGGCGGCATAGGTGCGCACACCCGGCTTCTTGCCGATCACCTCATCCACGAACTGCAGGTGGTTGCCATAGGAGCCGACGGTTCCGCAAATCATACCGTCCGCATCGCCCAGACGAACCATCATGGCTCCGATCAGCGTCAGGCGCCGGCGCATTTCCACACGCGCCATTTCCTTGGTGATGCCACGACGGCACATCAGTTCCCAGTAGGTTGTCCAGTAACGGTTGAAGCGTTCGTCGTAATCAGGATTGGTGACTTCGTAATCTTGATCCAGACGCAGGCGCAGGCCGTATTTCTGAATGCGATCTGCAATGACGGAGGGGCGGCCAACGAGTATGGGACGTGCCAGGCCTTCGTCGACGATGATCTGCACTGCGCGCAGCACACGTTCGTCCTCCCCTTCCGCAAACACGATGCGGCTCTTGAGGCCATCGCGGACCATCTTCTTGACCACCGGGAAGAGCGGCTTCATGAAGGCACCGGAGCGGTAGATGAACTGCTCCAGCTGGACTTCGTAGTTTTCGAAATCAGTGATGGGACGCGTCGCGACGCCGTCTTCCATGGCCGCCTTGGCGACAGCTGAGCCAATGCGCACGATCAGGCGCGGATCAAAGGGCTTGGGAATGAAGTATTCCGGGCCGAAGGACACACCGTAAGTGCCGTAGGCTGCCGCAACAACGTCGTTCTGCTCTTCCTTGGCCACTTCGCAGATGGCTTTCACAGTGGCCTTTTCCATGCCGCGAGTGATGGTGGTGGCGCCGACATCCAGCGCTCCGCGGAAGATATAGGGGAAGCACAGGACGTTGTTGACCTGGTTGGGATAATCGGAACGCCCGGTGGCCATTACCACGTCGTCGCGCACAGCGTGTGCGTCTTCGGGAAGAATTTCTGGTTCCGGGTTGGCCAGGGCGAGGATCAGCGGCCGCGGCGCCATGCGCTTGACCATGTCGGGCTTCAGTACGCCGCCGGCAGACAGCCCAAGGAAAACGTCCGCATTGTCGATGATGTCGCCCAGAGTGCGTGCATCGGTTTCCTGCGCGAAACGCTCCTTGACTTCGTCCATGAGGACGGGCCGGCCTTTGTAGACCACCCCTTCGATGTCCGACACCCAGATGTTCTCGAGCGGAACACCCATGTCCACCATCAGGTCAAGACAGGCCAAGGCAGCGGCACCTGCGCCCGACACCACCACCTTCACCTTGTCGGTTTCCTTGCCGACCACTTCCAGACCATTCAGGAAAGCTGCCGTCACACAAATGGCGGTGCCGTGCTGATCGTCGTGGAAGACGGGGATTTTCATGCGCTCGCGCAGGGTGCGCTCGACATAGAAGCATTCCGGCGCCTTGATGTCTTCAAGGTTGATGCCGCCGAAAGTAGGTTCCAGCCCGGCAATGATCTCCACGAGCTTTTCAGGGTCCTGCTCGTTGATTTCGATGTCGAAGACATCGATGCCGGCAAATTTCTTGAAAAGCACCGCCTTGCCTTCCATGACGGGCTTGGATGCCAGGGCGCCGATATTTCCGAGGCCCAGCACGGCGGTGCCGTTGGTGATGACGCCGACCAGGTTGCCCCGAGCCGTGTATTCGAATGCGTTCTGCGGGTCGTTGACGATTTCTTCACAGGCAGCCGCCACGCCCGGAGAATAAGCCAGCGATAGATCACGCTGGTTAGACAGTTGCTTGGTCGGCGTGACTGAGATTTTCCCGGGTCGGCCTTGCTTGTGATACAGGAGAGCAGCCTTGCGAAGATTGGCGTCCATGATTCGATTTCTTAAGTGGTGAAACAGGACCCTTCATTCTAGCCGTGAACCGTGACCCGCGGGATGTGGCCCCGGCCTGCGAGGGCTAGAACAGTTGCCCCGGATGGGGAAACAGGCCCTGAGGATCGAACAGGGCCTTCACTGCCGCATCAATATCCTGGGCGGCGCGCGCCGCCGCGACTGCCTCGCAGGGAACCGAGCCGCCTTCCCCCCCCCAGCCCATGTCGTCTTTGAGCGTGTCTTGGTCGGTACCCGGCAATTCCAGCGGAAGTTGCGTACCGGCAGCGGGCCTGGCCAGGTCGCTGTCCAGGACCACCCATTCCAGCCAGGCCAAGTCGCCACCGTGACCAAGCAGCAGATGTGCCAGGTTCAAGGTATTGCCGGGGGCAGGCCGCAGGGCATCCAGGCGGTAGCGCGCCGGCCAGGAGCGGAACTGCGCACAGGTGTTAGCATCCCCGCTGACAGAAAGACTGAATAACGCGGGAATGAGTGTCTGCAGCCGCAGATTGTCCAGCGCCTTGCGGTTGTCCGTGCCGAAAGCCCCCAGGCTCACGGAGACGCCATCGGCCAGCAACGCGGAGGCATGCACCACCCCGGATTGCGCCGTATGACCGATTTCCCAATTGCACAGGCTCCGGTCGGCGAGCCAGGCTGCTACAGTAAGATGGGCGGGCAGACCTGAAAACCCCGGGAAGCCGGCGGCCTCGAGTTCACCCAACAGGCAGCCGGGCTGGACAAACCAGCGGCTGCTGCCTGGTTCCAGAGGCCTGCAGGCGGCCAGTTCATGCCCCGGGCGTACCCACAGCACAGGCATGTCGTGAGACGCGGCGGAAGATACGCCTTCCAGCGCCATGCACACACCGAATTCAGCACAGAGCCGACGTGCATGATGGGCGTCAGCCGCCTGCTGCACGATAAGGCGGGCAGCTTGGCGGTCTGGTCCGGCATCCAACTGAGTGAGTTCACCTGCGACCACATTGCGCAGCCGGCCGCAGAAAACTTCCCATGGACTGGAGGGCGGCCGGCGACCCCTTAGAAATGCACGGCGTCCTTCCGATTGCATGTATGAAACTCCTGAGGGTGGACGGGCTGTGGGGCGGGGCTACAATCGCATACGTCCCGGTCAACCATCCGTAACTTGTCAGCCATGTCTTCTCTTGCAAAGCGCACCGAAACCATCATGCCGTTCTACGCCGTTGAGATGTTCAAACAAGCGGCGGCGCTGGGGGCACAGGGGCGCGACATCATCAGCCTCGGTATCGGTGAGCCTGATTTTACGGCTCCCCCACAGGTTGTCGAGACATTGAACCGGGCCGCTCAGGCTGGCCTGAGCGGTTACACATCCCCTGCCGGCCTGCCCATCCTGCGCGAGACCATTGCCCGCCACTATGCAGAAAGCTACGGGGCGGCAGTGGACCCTGCCCGCATCGTGGTCACTGCAGGCGCTTCCGGCGCCCTGCTGCTCGCAGCCATGGCCCTGGTCGACCCGGGTGACGAAGTGCTGCTGCCCGACCCCTGCTACCCCGCCAACCAGAATTTCATTCTGGCAGCCGGAGGCATTCCGCGCCTCATTCCAACTTACGCAGATCAGCGTTTCCATTTGTCTGCTGAAGACGTTCGCCAGCACTGGAGGCCCAGCACCAAGGGCGTGTTGATTGCATCACCCAGCAACCCCACCGGCACCAGCATGGAACGTGAAGCTCTGCGCGAACTGGTGGCTGAAGTGCGGGCGCGCGGCGGCTTCATCATCATGGATGAAATTTATCTGGGGCTTTATTACGAAGAAGCTCCGGTCAGCGCGCTGTCCCTGGATGACGACATCATCATCATCAACAGCTTCTCGAAGTACTTCCACATGACGGGATGGCGCCTGGGCTGGCTGATTGCTCCCGATTGGATGTTGCCCGCCCTGGACAAGCTCGCTTCCAATCTCTGCATCTGTGCTCCCAGCCTGGCACAACACGCTGCCATCACCTGCTTTGAACCCGAAGTGCTGGCCATTTTCGAAAAACGGCGGCTTTCCTTCAAGGAACGGCGCGATTACCTGCTGCCCGAACTGGAAAGGCTGGGTCTGAAAGTGCCGGTCAAGCCCGATGGCGCCTTCTACATCTATCTGGATATCAGCCGTTACAGCCGCGATAGCGACGACTTCGCCCAGCAACTGCTGCATGGCCCGGGCATTGCCACTGTGCCGGGCCGAGATTTCGGCCCTGCCCATGCTGCCACCACTCTCCGGCTTTCCTACGCCACCCGCCTGGACCGCCTGCAGGAAGCCGTGAGCCGCCTCGAAGCCTGGCTGCCGCAATTCGCCACAGCCGAGTCGCTGTAGGAAACGGCCTGACCTTCAACGCTTGACCGGGATTCCCGAAGCCAGTGCGATGCGGCGCTGTTCGGCTAGCACCTTGGCACCGTATCCGCCATCATTCGGGCCGGTCGCGCCAACATAGCAGGCGAGACCCCGTTCAATGGAGCCACGCCGGTCTATGCAGTCGCGCAAAATGCGTGAGCCCACCCGCATGTTGGCAATTGGGTGGAGCGCGGCAATGATGCCGTCGGAAAATTCGGTGAATTTGTCTTTATGGACACGGGTCATGACCTGCATCAGGCCTTGGGCACCCACGTGGCTTTCCGCGTAAGGGTTATAGCGCGACTCAATGGCAATCACCGCCAGGATGAGTTGCGGGTCGAGGTCCATTTCACGACCCACCACAAAAGCGGCACTGATCAGAGCACCCGCCACACTGGAAGCAATTCGGTACTTGCGGGCAAGGTATTTCCGCAAGGCGTCTTCCTGGGCGGCTGTAATGCCCTCCACCCTGCCCTGCTGTGCGGAATCCTTGAGCAGCCTTGCGAAATTGATGGCGTCCTCGCGAATGGCTTCGGCATTGTTGGAGTCCGGCTGACCCTGTTGCACTGAGCGGGAGGGCAGTTCCCCGGTGCCGGTGAGCCTTTCCAGCAGAGACAGATTGTCATCGTCGGTGGCCAGCATGGCAAACAGGACGTCATCCATATTCGCGGGCCGCAAAGCCATCACCAGTGACTGGTGAATCTGGGCCAGCTGGCTGCGCAGCGGTGCCATGGTCAGGACCAGGGTGAGCGTCACCAGAACAGCAATACCCAGATAGGCCGCGCAGACATTGAGGAGTTCACCAAGGCGGTTTCCCACCACTCGAATGAAACGCACGACAGGACCCGCATCCGTATGCTGCGGCTCCATGTTGCGGCGCATGTGCACCCTCCAGTGCTCCGGTAGCGGCATGCCCGCAGCGTGTGACTCACGCTTAATGCCGTCCGGACGCGCCGTATCCTGCTCGGCTGCCATGGCTTCTCCCTGAAAACAGTCCCCCGGAATGTTAACCTTGCCTCTCATAAAGACTGTAACCGGAATTGCTCGCACCCGTGAAATACCGTGACCTCAGAGACTTCATTCAGCAGCTTGAGAAAAAGGGCGAGCTGAAGCGCATAGCGCAGCCTGTATCTACCAGGCTGGAAATGACTGAAATCAGCGACCGTGTGCTGCGCAAGTCAGGCCCGGCCCTGCTGTTCGAACAGGCTGTACATGAGGGTCGCCCCGCCGGAATGCCTGTGCTGGCCAACCTGTTCGGCACCCCGCAGCGAGTTGCATGGGGCATGGGTGCCGACGACGTATCCGCGCTGCGCGACATCGGCCACCTGCTGGCCAGCCTGCGCGAGCCGGAAGCTCCCCGCAACCTGCGCGAAGCCATTGGAACCGTCAGTACTCTGAAATCGGCACTTTGGGACATGAGCCCCAAACGCATCCGTGGGCCCGCCTGCCAGGAAGTGGTACTCGAAGGGGAAGACGTCGATCTTTCCCGCATTCCGCTGCAACACTGCTGGCCCGAGGACGTCGCCCCTCTGCTTACCTGGGGCCTGACCATCACCCGGGGGCCGCGCGCGCGCCGCCAGAACCTGGGCATCTACCGTCAGCAGCTGATCGGCCGCAACAAACTCATCATGCGCTGGCTGTCGCATCGTGGCGGCGCACTGGATTTCCGTGACCACTGCCTGGCAAACCCCGGAAAACCCTTCCCGATTGCCGTCGCCCTGGGAACCGACCCGGCGACCATTCTGGCAGCCGTAACCCCAGTGCCGGATAGCCTTTCCGAATACCAGTTCGCCGGGCTGCTACGCGGCTCGCGCACCGAAGTCGCCAACGCCCTGGGCAGTGAGTTGTCCGTGCCCGCATTTGCGGAAATCGTGCTGGAAGGCCACATTCTCCCCGCGAGCGACGCGCGCGCCAAGGCACCAGAAGTACCCGACGGAGCGCCGCCACCGCCCCGCAGTGACTACGAAATAGCGCTGGAGGGCCCATATGGCGACCACACCGGCTATTACAACGAGCAGGACTGGTTCCCGGTGTTCACGGTGGATCGCATCACCATGCGCCGTAACCCCATCTACCACAGCACATATACGGGCAAACCGCCAGACGAGCCAGCGGTACTGGGGGTTGCGCTGAATGAGGTCTTTGTCCCACTGCTGCAGCGCCAGCTGCCTGAAATCACGGACTTCTACCTGCCTCCCGAAGGCTGTAGCTACCGGCTGGCAGTGGTTTCGATACGCAAGCAGTATCCTGGCCACGCCAAGCGTGTGCTGTTCGGCATCTGGAGCATTCTGCGGCAATTCATGTACACCAAGTTCATTATCGTGGTGGACAACGACGTGGACATCCGCGACTGGAAGGAAGTGGTATGGGCCATGACCACCCGCATGGACCCGGTGCGCGACACTGTTCTGGTGGAAAACACGCCCATCGACTACCTGGACTTCGCCTCGCCGGTATCCGGTCTAGGCGGAAAAATGGGTATGGACGCCACCAACAAATGGCCGGGTGAAACCAGCCGGGAATGGGGCCGGCCCATCGTCATGCAAGAGGACGTCCGGCGGCGTGTGGACGAAATCTGGGGTTCTTTGGGCCTGTAGCCTGTAAGCGCAGCAGTAAGCAGCCGCCGAAAAAGCGGCGGGCTACTTACGCAGGCTGCGCGACGCCTGCCACGCCAGAACGGCACCGGCTGCCAGCTTCCACCAGCGCAACTTGCGTCTTGCCGCCTTGGAAAGCAAGGCGGTTCCCATGGACAGCAACATCGGGTAGCGCCGGCTGAAACTGAAGGCTTGCAGCAGGAGATCGGACGGCGGCTTGCGGCCGCCCCCGCCACCACCCAGCCGTGGGATGAATGTTTCAAGAAGGCCGCGGGGCGTCAGGGACTGCCCGAGCTCCTGAACATTGTGTGCCACACTCTGCCTTTCAATGGCAGCCCGGGCCCTGAGCAGCTCAATGCGCAAGGCCCTGTCACGAGCAGTGTTTCGGCGACTCATGGGCGATCTCCCGGAGGCGGCATCCACTCAGGCGGAACTGAGCGGGACGACGGCTCCTTAAGACGTTCCACCAACTCGATGTCGCGCCGCAGTTCTTCCAGTGTGGCGGAAAATGGTGGCTCGCCCCCGGAAACACGGCTGCGAGCCGCCACCAGCATGCCCACCCCCAGCGCAAAGTAGATGAACGCCAATACGCCCAGGGCGACGTAACGGTGTTCTGTCGGCCAGAAGTAAAGCGCAATGGTCGTGGTGAACACCAGCAGAGCCAGAGCAAGGAAAATCAGCGCACCCAGGACCAGTACGAGTAAGGCCAGTACATTGGCCTTCTGCTCCTGGGCTTCGAGCGTGAACAGTTCGAAGCGTGTGCGCAAAATGGACAGCAGCGAAGCGGCGAGCCCGCCTACGGCTTCACGTAAGGCCATGGGAATGGCTTCAGCGGCGGCAGATGAGTGCGCCGATCAGCACACCGACCAGACCGGCCACGCCAATGGCGCGCCAGGGATTGTCGTGCACGTAGTCGTCGGTAGCGCGCATGGCTCGCTTGCCGCGAAGCATCAGTTCGTCCTGTGTGGTGTAGAGATGCTCGCGGGTGCGGCGCAAGGTCCGCATTGCGCTGTCGCGCAATTCCTCAGCCTTTTCGCCCGTGGCTTCAGCGGCCTGCTGCAACATGCGTTCCGCTTCATCCAGACTTTCCTTCACCTTCTGGACGAATTCCTCTTCCCGTTCGCGAAGATCTTTCTCGTTCATGTGAC
Source organism: Alcaligenaceae bacterium (assembly GCA_029263795.1). Lineage (GTDB taxonomy): Bacteria > Pseudomonadota > Gammaproteobacteria > Burkholderiales > Burkholderiaceae_B > Yanghanlia. The sequence continues at coordinate 12,196 of JAJUFI010000030.1, read as the reverse complement.
AACTCCTGTAGTGTGGCCTACTTCGATTAGCAAGCCGGGAACGGACAGGCAAGCAGCATACCTGCCGACATCAAGGGGGACTATGTGTGTTTCTGCTTGGTCCCGAAAATTCTGTCGCCCGCATCGCCCAAGCCGGGGATGATGTAGCCGTGTTCATCCAGGTGACTGTCGATGGAAGCTGTGTAAATGTGAACATCCGGGTGGTGTTTTTCGACCGCAGCAATGCCCTGGGGAGCGGCCACCAGCACCAGCGCCTTCACGTTGCGGCAACCGGCCTTCTTGAGAAGGTCGATGGTAGCTACCATGGAGCCACCTGTGGCCAGCATGGGGTCGACGATGAGTGCCAGACGCTGGTCCAGTTGCCCCACCAGACGCTCCAGGTAAGTCTGTGCCTCGAGGGTTTCTTCATTGCGGGCAATGCCCACGGCGCTGACCTTGGCCCCGGGAATCAATGTGAGTACGCCTTCCAGCATGCCGATGCCGGCGCGCAAAATGGGCACCACGGTCACTTTCTTTCCGGCGATCTTCTCGACATCCAGCGGCCCTCTCCAGGTTTCGATCGTCATAGGCTCCAGAGGCAAGTCCTTGGATGCTTCGTAAGTCAGCAGTGCCGCGATTTCCTGGGCCATTTCCCGGAAATTCTTGGTGCTGAGATCGGCCCGGCGCATCAGGCCGAGCTTATGACGAATGAGAGGGTGGCGGATTTCATGTACTGGCATCTGCGGCGTTCCTGCAATGACGATGACTATACGACTGCATTATGCCCCGACTTTTTACTGCCATCACTTGTCGCCGGACAAATATCAGCGTTTTGCCAGCCACTCCACGACACTGTCCAAAAATTTGCCTGTTGCCGGGGCATTTTCATGGTTAATGAGGGCGACCAGGACGTAGCGGCTCCCGCTGGCACCCAGGACATACCCGGCCAGGGCACGGGCATCGCGCAAAGTGCCCGTCTTCAGATGCGCCACCCCCTTGACTTCGTCCGACCGCAGGCGGCGACGCAGGGTGCCGTCCACGCCGGCAATGGCCAGCGAAGACATGAACTCCGGCATCAGCGGGGAGCGCCAGGCGAGTTCCAGCATGCTCGACAGCCCCTCGGCCGTCAGCCGTTCATTACGCGACAGGCCCGAACCGTTCTCCAGTACCCAGCCGGAAACATTCACCCCTTGCTCGCGCAACAGATTGAGGGCAGCCCCTGCACCCGTTTGCGGTGTCGCGCCGCCCCCCCCTTGCTCAGCACCCAGCGTGAGCAGCAGCATGCGCGCCATCACATTATTGCTTTGCTTGTTGATCAGGCGAATGGTGTCCGCCAGGGTTTCGGAGTCATGCCAGGCCAGCATGCGCGCGTTGGCGGGCACCCTCCCCTCAGTAATGCCACGCCCCAGAGTACCGCCCAGCTCTTTCCAGAGCATGCGGAACATGGCTTCGAAATGCTGTTTCTGTGGAAGGGCCAGGCGGTAGAGTGAAAACTCACCGCAGGAACCGGCCACTGTTCCAGCCACCTCCACCACGGTTTCACGCCCGAGCTGGCGCACCTGGGTACTGACACTGGGCGAGCCAGGGCAACGAGCATTGCTCCATTGCACCTGCCCCTGCACACGAATGCCCTGCATGGGGGGGTCGACTATGGGAACCCATTTGCCGGCCTGGTGGTCCGGCATGAACACCAGGCGCACCGTACCCAGGCCCACCATCATGGCATCGGGGCTGGCATTGTAGGGACGGTCGGCTGCACCATCAAACGCTCCGGGGTCAAGCGCAACATCGCCGAAGCGGCTGCGATCCACCACCAGTTCGCTGATGTTCTTAACCCCGCGCAGGCGCAATTCCCGCAGCAGGGACCACATTTCATGCATCGTCATGAACGGGTCGCCGCCCGCCTTCAGATAAAGGGGGCCGCCAAGTGTGCCATCTGCGTCCACCCGCGCGTCTGACCGCGCATAAAAGGCCGTTCGCCAGCTGTATTCAGGACCTAGCCCCGACAAGGCAGCCCAGGTGGTGACCATCTTCATGACCGACGCCGGGTTGCGCGGTACATGCGCATTGATGGCAGCCAGCCGCCCCCCGCCCAGCTCATGCACCACCAGCGAAAGGCTGGTATCCGGCAACTTGGTTGCGCGCCAGGCCTGCTGGACTTCTTTGGGCAGCGATTGCAGCGACTGTGACCAGGCCTGACCAAGTGGCAGCAGGGCGGCCAGCCCGACTGCCAGGAAGGACGCATACAAGCAGCGGGGGAAAAGACGCGAGGTCTTCGACAAGGGACGGCGGAACAGGGAAACCATGGAGGGCAAAGGTAAATGCATACTTGAAGCCATCAGCATAACCAATGCTCGGCGGATGTAAATTCTGCAGCCGCTAAAATAGTGACGTCAATCACCTCTATCTTGTGCCTCTCCAGGCACATCCAGTCATCTGTGAACCCCGATCTTCAGCTCTCTCAGTTCGACTACGAGCTGCCACCCGAACTCATTGCCCAGACCCCGGCTGCTCAACGTAGCGGCAGTCGTCTGCTGCATCTGGACGCCGCGGGACAACTGCACGACCGCAAGTTTTCAGACCTGCCCTCGTTGCTGAAGGCGGGCGACCTTCTGGTATTCAACAATACTCGCGTCATCAAGGCCCGTCTGCGGGGTAGCAAGGAAAGCGGTGGAAGGGTGGAAGTTCTGGTCGAACGCATCACCGGCAGCCGTTCCGCGCTGGCGCATGTCAGGGCAAGCAAATCGCCCAAGCCCGGCAGCCGGCTCTGGCTGGCAGATGCCTTTCATGTCACGGTGACCGGTCGTGAGGGTGAACTCTTCATGCTGGAGTTTCCGGATGACGCCCTGGCCCTGCTGGAAGCACACGGCAGTACCCCGCTACCCCCCTACATTACGCATCCCGCCGACGAGCAGGACGACACCCGATATCAAACCGTCTACGCGCGCGAGCCAGGTGCGGTGGCTGCGCCGACTGCGGGCCTGCACTTCGACGAGGCCATGCTTGCGCGCCTGGCCGAAATGGGTGTGAATTCTGCGTTCGTCACCCTTCATGTGGGCGCAGGCACTTTCCAACCTGTACGCATGGAGAATCTGAGCGAGCACGTCATGCATGCTGAGCGCTTCCATGTCAGTGCCGCCACGCTGAAAGCCATTCGTGAAACACGCGCTGCGGGCAGACGCGTCGTCGCAGTCGGCACAACCAGTGTGCGAGCGCTTGAATCCGCCGCTGCGCAAATCTCCGACGAAGAAGTCTCCGGAGACATCCAAGGTGACACGCGCTTGTTCATCACTCCGGGGTATTGCTTCCATTACGTGGACGCATTGCTGACCAACTTCCACCTTCCGCAGTCCACCCTGCTCATGCTCGTGTCGGCCCTGGCCGGCATGGAACCCATACGGCGCGCCTACTCTCATGCCGTCCAATCCCGGTATCGCTTTTTCAGTTACGGCGATGCCATGTTCATCGAAACTCCCGAACATTCATGACCCGTCTCCAATTTAAATTGCTGGCGACCGACGGCGCCGCCCGCCGCGGTCAGGTACGACTGAACCATGGTGTGGTGCAGACGCCCATCTTCATGCCTGTCGGCACCTATGGCAGTGTCAAGGCCATGCTGCCCCATGAACTGGAGCAGATAGGCGCCCAGATCGTGCTGGGCAACACTTTCCACCTCTGGCTGCGGCCGGGAACCGAGGTAATGCGCAAGCATGGCGGGCTGCATGGCTTCATGCAGTGGAATCGTCCGATTCTGACCGACTCGGGTGGCTTCCAGGTCTTCAGCCTGAACAGCATGCGCAAAATCACCGAGGAAGGGGTGCGCTTTGCCTCACCTATTGACGGCGCCCGCCTGTTCCTTACGCCCGAGGATTCCATGCGCATCCAGCATGCGCTGAACTCCGACATTGCGATGGTCTTCGACGAGTGCACACCCTATGCCATCGACGGCCGGCCCGCCACAGTGGAAGAGGCAGCTACATCCATGCGCATGTCTCTGCGCTGGGCCCGTCGCTCACGTGATGAGTTCGAGCGTCTGGAAAACCCCAACGCCCTGTTCGGCATCGTCCAGGGCGGCATGTACGAACATCTGCGCGACGAATCGCTGGCCGGATTGCTGGACATCGGCTTCGAGGGCTATGCGATCGGAGGCTTGTCGGTGGGCGAACCCAAGGAAGACATGGTGCGTGTGCTGGCTCATGTGGCCCCACGTCTGCCGACCCACGCGCCCCGTTACCTGATGGGTGTGGGCACCCCCGAAGACCTGGTGGAAGGCGTCAGCCGCGGGGTCGACATGTTCGATTGCGTCATGCCGACCCGCAATGCGCGCAACGGATGGCTCTTCACCCGCTATGGCGACATCAAGATACGCAACGCCAAGCACCGCGACGACACCCGCCCGCTGGACCCCAGCTGCGAGTGCCACACCTGCAGCCATTTTTCGCGCGCCTATCTGCACCACTTGCAGCGGGCGAACGAAATTACCGGCGCGCGCCTCAACACGCTGCACAACCTGCATTTCTACCTGAAGGTCATGGAAGAAATGCGCGAGGCCATTGCTGAGGGCCGCTTCCAGGCCTGGCGGGATACCTTCGCCGCAGACCGCGCCCGTGGCACCGATTGACGAATTCATTCACACTTTGGGCCTTGTCGCTACAATAAAGAGTTAAACCCAAAAAATCACAGGAGCACCCGATGTTCACCGATACGCTGTCACTTGTAATCGCCCAGGCCGCCCCCGGCGAAGGGAATGCACTGATGGGCATGCTGCCCATCATCCTGATGTTCGTCATTCTCTACTTCCTGATGATTCGTCCCCAGATGAAGCGTCAGAAGGAACACCGCAAGCTGGTGGAAGGGCTGTCCAAGGGCGACGAAGTCATCACACAGGGTGGTCTCCTGGGCCGCATCACCAAGGTCAGCGACAACTACGTCACCCTGGACATCTCCAGCGTAACGGACAAGCAGGTGGAAACCGTCGTGCAGCGCAACGCCGTCATCTCCGTCCTGCCCAAGGGCACGATCAAGTCGCTCTGATCCTGCGATGTCCGGCCTCGGGGCGTGTGCTCCGGGGTTTTCCTGTCCATCAGCCTGCTGACCGAGAATGAACCGTTATCCCCTCTGGAAGTATCTCACCGTAGCGGTGGCTCTGATCATCGGGCTGCTCTACACCCTCCCCAACTTCTTCGGCGAATCCCCCGCGGTCCAGATCGCTCCGGCGAAATCGACGGTCAAGGTGGATGTGTCCATGCTGAACCAGGTCGAGACGCTGCTGCGCGACAACGGCATTGAGACCACGGGGGCCTTTTTCGAACAGAACGGCCCTACGGGCACCGTTCGAGTCCGTTTCGACAACACCGATGTGCAGCTGCGCGCCAAGGATCTCATCGAGCGCAGCTTGAATCCACGCGCGGACGACCCCTCCTACACGGTCGCCCTGAACCTGCTTTCTGCCTCACCCAACTGGCTGACCTCAATCGGCGCCAACCCCATGTACCTGGGCCTTGACCTTCGCGGCGGTGTACACTTCCTGCTGCAGGTTGACATGCAGGGCGCACTGACGGCCCGCTATGACACCCTGGGCAACGACATTCGCGCCGTACTGCGGGATGCGAAGATTCCGCTGGCCGGCGTCGAACGCAGTGAACTTTCTGTGGTCGCTTCCTTCAAAACCGAGGCTGACCGCGATGCCGCCACGAGCGAACTGCGTCGCGCCCTGCCCGACCTTGCCTTCACTGCAACGGGCCAGTCTGGCGGTAACTACACCCTTCGCGGTCAGCTGACCGAGCAGGCCGTCAACACGGTACAGACCAACGCGCTGCGCCAGAACATCACCACCCTCCACAATCGGATCAACGAACTGGGTGTGGCCGAGCCAGTCATTCAGCAGCAGGGCTCTGACCGCATCATTGTCCAATTGCCGGGCGTTCAGGACGTCGCAAAGGCCAAAGAGATCCTGGGCCGTACTGCGACCCTGGAAATCCGCATGGTGGAAGATTCCTCCTCCGCCACCGCGGCATTGGCTGCTGGCACCGTGCCTTTCGGCCTGGAACGCTTCGAAGACACCGACGGCCGTCCATTGCTGTTGCGCCGCCAAGTCATCCTGACAGGTGAAAACCTGCAGGACGCCCAGCCTGGTCGCGACCAGCAGACCCAGCTTCCCACCGTCAACCTTACCCTCGACGCCAAGGGCGCACGCATCTTCCGCGATGTCACCCGAGACAACATCGGTCGCCGCATGGCCATCGTGCTGTTCGAACAGGGCAAGGGCCAGGTTGTAACGGCACCTGTGATTCGCAGCGAGATCCCTGGCGGGCAGGTTCAGATTTCCGGCAGCATGAACGCACAGGAAGCCGCCGACATTGCCCTCCTGCTGCGCGCCGGCTCGCTGGCCGCCCCGATGGAGATCATCGAAGAACGCACCATCGGCCCCAGCCTGGGTGCCGACAACATCAAGAAGGGCTTCAATTCCACCCTGTACGGTTTCATAGCCATCGCCATCTTCATGGTGATCTACTACCAGCTGTTCGGCATTTTCTCCACCCTGGGCCTGCTCTTCAACGTTCTGCTCCTGCTGGCCGCACTGTCCATGCTGCAGGCTACGCTCACCCTGCCGGGCATTGCCGCGATTGCACTCACACTCGGCATGGCCATCGACGCCAACGTGCTCATCAACGAGCGCATACGTGAAGAACTGCGCGCCGGCCACTCACCGCAACAAGCCATTGCGCTGGGCTTCGAGCGCGCCTGGGGCACCATTTTGGACTCCAACCTCACGACACTGATTGTGGGTCTGGCCCTCCTCGCTTTCGGTACTGGCCCAGTACGCGGGTTCGCGGTCGTTCACGTCATCGGCATTCTGACGTCCATGTTCTCCTCCATCGTCGGTGTGAGAGCCATGGTCAACCTCTGGTATGGCTCGCGGCGCAAGCTGCAGAGCATTTCCATTGGTCAGGTCTGGAAACCCAAGGATTGATCGGGGCGCTGCCCTCTCTAAGGTAAGAACGCAATATGGAATTTTTCCGAATCCGCCGCACCATCCCGTTCATGCGCCATGCCATGGTGCTGAACGTCATCAGTCTTGTGGTTTTCGTAGCGGCCGTCTTCTTCATCGTCACGCGCGGCTTCCACCTGTCCATTGAGTTCACCGGTGGCACGGTAATGGAAGTCAGCTACCCGCAAACTGCACAGCTGGATGAAGTTCGCAGCGCCGTGGGCGCCCTCGGCTACACCGATTTCCAGGTGCAGAACTTCGGCACCTCGCGCGATGTCATGATCCGCCTTCCGGTGCGGGAAGGTGAAACCTCCGCCATGCAGAGCGAAGCCGTGTTGGGGGCCCTGAAGGCCACATCACCCGATGTCGAGCTGCGCCGCGTCGAGTTTGTCGGCCCGCAGGTGGGCCGCGAACTGGTGGAAAACGGTCTGATGGCCCTGCTGGTGGTGGTCATCGGCATCATGGTGTACCTGGGTATCCGCTTTGAGTGGAAATTCGCCATCGCCGGTGTGGTGGCCAATCTGCACGACGTGGTCATTATTCTGGGCTTCTTTGCCTTCTTCCAGTGGGAGTTCTCACTTTCTGTGCTGGCCGGGGTACTGGCAGTGCTGGGCTATTCCGTCAACGAATCCGTGGTGATCATGGACCGCATACGCGAGAACTTCCGCAAGCAACGCAAGACCAGCGTCCGGGAAGTGATCGACAGCGCCATCACCCAGACCATGTCGCGCACAATCATCACCCACGGCTCCACGCAGATGATGGTGCTCTCCATGTTCTTCTTCGGTGGCCCCACCCTACATTATTTCTCCCTGGCCCTGACCATCGGCATCTGGTTCGGCATTTACTCGTCCGTGTTCGTGGCAGCCTCCATTGCCATGTGGCTGGGCGTGAAACGTGAGGACCTGGTCAAGGCACCCAAGAAGGAAGACCCCAGCGCAGAGATTGCCTGAATTTGATTCAAGGCCGGCCTGCCACGGCGCTTCCAGCGCTCCCGCCGGCCTTCCTGCCGCCCCCGCAGGGGCTGTCCCTCAAGCATTACGCCGGCCCTCGCGCCGGCGTTTTTGCATTCCGGCCCGCTACCGGCAGGTACAATAGAGGATTACCTATTGATATCGCCCGCGGGATGAACACCCGTCACGGCCATTTAACATGCAAGAAATCAACATCAAGCGTCCTTCGCGCGGTACGCCTGCACCCGCTCCAGTCCAATCGCCCCGCCCCTCCGGCCTGGTCCTCCCTGAAGAACCTGCCGCCCCATCTGGCCTCGTACTGCCCCAGGAACCTGCCGACTCGTCCAGCCCTGCGTCGCAAAACGAAGCGGGCGAAGACGACGCAGAACCTTCCGGGGGCAGTGCCGCCAGCGCGGAACAGCGCCTGGCAAATCATCTGGAAGGTGGCAAGAAGGTATACATACGTACCTTCGGCTGTCAGATGAACGAGTACGACTCGGACAAAATGGTCGACGTCCTGCGTCAGGCCGAGGGAGCGGAACTCGTCAGCACTCCAGAAGAAGCCGACATCATTCTCTTCAACACCTGTTCGGTGCGGGAAAAGGCCCAGGAAAAAGTGTTTTCCGACCTCGGCCGTGTGCGCCATCTCAAGCAGCAGAAACCAGGCCTTGTGATCGGTGTGGGTGGCTGCGTGGCCAGCCAGGAAGGGGAAGCCATTGTCGCGCGTGCGCCTTTCGTCGATGTTGTCTTCGGGCCCCAGACGCTGCACCGCCTGCCCGAACTCATCGCAAAGCGACGCCAATCCGGCCACTCTCAGGTGGACATCAGCTTTCCGGAAATCGAGAAGTTCGACGCCCTGCCCCCGGCAAGGGTAGATGGGCCGACTGCCTTCGTGTCCATCATGGAAGGCTGCAGCAAATATTGCAGCTTCTGCGTGGTTCCCTACACCCGCGGCCCTGAAGTGTCCCGCCCCTTTGAAGATGTCCTTGTGGAGATCGCCGACCTCGCCGATCAGGGGGTGAAGGAAGTGACGCTGCTCGGTCAGAACGTGAACGCTTACCGCGGCCCCGTTGGAGACGCCGGTGAAATTGCAGATTTCGCCATGTTGCTGGAATACGTGCACGAGATTCCGGGCATAGAGCGCATCCGCTACACGACCTCCCACCCCAAGGAAATGACCACCCGCCTCATCGAAGCCCACGGCAAGCTGCCCAAACTGGTTCCCTTCCTGCACCTGCCCGTTCAGGCCGGCAGCGACCGGGTCCTGGCAGCGATGAAGCGTGGCTATACGTCCCTGGAATTCAAGTCCATAGCCCGGCGCCTGCGGCAGGCCCGACCCGACATGACGCTGTCCTCCGACTTCATCGTCGGCTTCCCCGGGGAAACCGAGGAAGACTTCCAGAAAACGCTTGATCTCATTCGCGACGTCGGCTTCGACCAATCCTTTTCCTTCGTCTATTCGCGTCGTCCGGGCACACCAGCTGCCGATCTGCCTGATGACACGACACAGGAGCAGAAGCTGGACCGTCTGTATCGCCTGCAGGCACAGGTGAACGAACAGGCAGCAGCCATCAGCGCCTCCATGGTGGGAACGGTGCAGCGCATCCTGGTGGAACGCCCGTCCCGCAAGAACCCCAGGGAGTTCGCCGGACGCACCGAAAACAACCGCATAGTGAACTTTGAAGGGCATCCCCGGCTGGTCGGCCAGATGGTCGACGTCGTCATAACCCAGACCATGACAAACTCCCTGCGGGGCCGGCTGGTCATGGTGGAAGAAGGGGCCGACCGCCCCCTGCACGAGGACCTTGCATGAGCGTACAGGCACGTAATGGAAAATCCGCCACGGTCAGGCTTGAAGGTGGCAACACCCAACTTGCCAATCTGTGCGGGCCGCTGGATGAAAACCTGAGGCAGATCGCCGACGGCTGGAATGTCAGCCTGAGCAGGCGCGGAAGCCATATTACCCTCAAGGGTGAGAACGCCCTGCCCGCCGCCCGGGCCCTGGAATGGTTTCATGACCGTGCGCTCAAAGGTCCACTATCCGTGGATGACGTCCAGCTCGGGCTGGTGGAACTGGGAGCAGGCCACATCGCCGCCGAACGAGAGGATGCTCCGGCCGTTTCTGATATTCCCGACCTCCCACCCGTGGACGACGTGAGCCTGAACCTGCGTACACGGCGCGCTGATCTGCGCCCGCGTACGCCCCGCCAGCGTGACTACCTCAATCAGATTCTGAAGCACGACATCACTTTCGGCATCGGTCCGGCAGGAACGGGCAAGACATGGTTGGCTGTGGCCTGTGCCATAGACGCCCTGGAGCGCGAAAGCGTTCAGCGCCTGATTCTCACCCGACCAGCAGTGGAAGCCGGTGAACGCCTGGGTTTTCTGCCCGGTGACCTGGTTCAGAAAGTCGACCCCTACTTGCGCCCCCTGTACGACGCACTCTATGACCTGATGGGCTTTGACAAGGTGCAACGCCTCTTTGAGAAACAGACCATAGAGATCGCTCCCCTGGCCTACATGCGCGGCCGTACGCTCAACCATTCCTTCGTGATTCTCGATGAAGCCCAGAACACCACGCCGGAACAGATGAAAATGTTCCTCACGCGTATTGGTTTCGGCAGCAAGGCAGTCATCAACGGGGACCCTTCCCAGATCGACCTGCCCAAGGGGCAACGCAGTGGCCTTGCCCATGCGGTGGAGGTGCTGGAAGATGTGCAGGGCATTGCCACCACACGCTTCACGAGCCGCGACGTGGTCCGCCACCCGCTGGTGGCCCGTATTGTGGAAGCATACGAAAAGGCGGGTGACCATGTCTCCTGACTCCGCAAACACCAAGAAGGCGGGTATGAACGCCGCCGGCCCGGCCGTAACACCGGCTGAGCTGCCCGCCAAAGTAAGCGTCGCCTTTTCCGTGCAGTACGCGACTGACGCTCCGGAGCTGCCCCGCTGGCGGCTGCGCCGCTGGGCGACTTGTGCAATTGAGCATGTGGCCGCCGAAGAAGCTGAATTGCTGGATGCACCCCGGTTTCAACGCGCAGAGCTCACGATGAGGCTGGTCGACGCCGAAGAAGGGCGCGCACTCAATAACTGTTACCGGCAGCGCGACTACGCCACGAATGTCCTGACATTCGAATATGGGGTGGACTCCTTCGGCACCATCAGCGGCGACATAGTTCTGTGTGTTCCGGTGCTGCACCGTGAAGCTGAAGAGCAGGGAAAACCGCTGCTGGCCCACGCAGCACATCTGACAGTACACGGTGTGCTGCATGCCCTGGGCTATGACCACATTGATGAAGAAGACGCAGAGGAAATGGAAGCTCTCGAAACCCGCATTCTTGCACACATGGGCATTCCAGACCCTTATCAATAGTGTGCTTGCGCAAACCGTCACGCAAAATTTGAGTTATCCTAAACTTTCCATCAACACGTCCCCTGGACAATGTCAGACCCCAACTCTCCCGAACCTGAACCTCGACAATCCAAACACGGCTCCAAATCCCTTTTTGCCCGCCTCACGGCCTTCATGAGGCCCATTGAACCGGAAGACCGTGAAGACGTCCGCGAATTCCTGGAAGCGGCGCACGATAAAAAGGTCCTGGACAGCGAAGCCTACACCATGCTTTCGGGCGCACTGGATGTCGCCAACCAGACAGTTGCCGACATCATGGTGCCGCGCTCGAAAATGGACATGCTCGATATCAGCCGCCCGCTTTCGGAAGTGCTGCCTGAAATCATCGAAACTGGTCATTCCCGCTTTCCGGTCTACGAAGGCGACCGCGACAACATCGTCGGCATCCTCCTGGCGAAAGATCTCCTGCTTTCCATCAACAATCCGCAGCTAGATCTCCGCCCGCTCGTGCGTCCTGCCGTCTTCATACCGGAAACCAAGAAACTGAACGTTTTGCTGCGCGACTTCCGCAGCAGCCGCAACCACCTGGCCATCGTCATCGACGAACACGGCGGTACGGCTGGCCTGGTCACCATGGAAGACGTACTCGAACAAATCGTTGGCGAAATCGAGGACGAATACGACGAGGACGCCGAAAAAACCATCTTTCAGACCGGCAGCAACAGCTGGCGCGCCATGGGCATCACGGAGATCGAGGTTTTCAACAAAACCTTCGGCACTGAGCTGCCTGATGACGATTTCGACACCGTGGGCGGTTGGCTGGCGGCAGAACTGGGCCGAATTCCCCGGCGCGGTGACAGCATCAGTCACGCTGGGCTGAACATCACGGTGGTGGGTGCCGACGCACGTCGTGCCCTCTGG
>JAJUFI010000219.1 GCA_029263795.1 Alcaligenaceae bacterium | reverse complement strand
TATATCGTTGCGCTTGATGGAATATAGGGCTTGGTCCGCCCGATGCAGGAGAGTACGGATATCCGTACCATGCTCGGGCGAGATCGCTATGCCGAGACTTGCTCCCAGCTCCACCGAAATGCCGTTGAGCAGATAAGGCTCGGTAATGGCGGCCAACAAACGTTCTGCCGCCCCCAGGCAGGCATCAACTCCGCCCGCATCTGTCAGCAGCACCACAAACTCGTCACCGCCCAGGCGGGCAACCGTATCGCAGTCACGCATGACTGAGCGCATACGGTTGCCTGCGCGGCGCAGCACCTCATCGCCGACGGCATGCCCCCAGGTATCGTTGATCATCTTGAAGAGATCAAGGTCGATGAATATCACGCCCACCTGGGTTCCGCCACGCATGGCCCGGCTCAGAGCCTGCTGACCGCGGTCGAGGAAGAGCGCCCGATTGGGTAGACCAGTTAGGCTGTCATGCAGAGCCAGTATTTCCAGACGTTCCTTGTATTCCTTCTGCCGTGAAACATCAGTGAACACACCCACGTGATGCGAGACTCGCCCCTTCTCGTCACGGATCTCGCTGAGGCTCAATAACATGGCGAACCCGCGGCCGTCCTTGGCCCGGGCCCAGAGTTCACCCTTCCAGCGGCCGAAGGTGCGCAGGCGGCCCAGCAGGCGCCGGTAAAAGGATTCATCGTGCTTGCCGCTGGGGCGGTTCAACAAAACGTCGAGCTGATGGCCCCGAGCTTCGTTTTCGGTATAGCCGGTAATGCGTGTGAAGGCGGAGTTGACGGACATGATGGCGCCGCGCGCATCGAAGATGACGATGGCATCGCCGGCGTGGTCAATGGCTGTGGCCGCTAGCCTGAGCCGGTCTTCCAGGCGACGGTAGGGGGTGATGTCCTGCAGAGTTCCCGAAAGGTTCACCACATTGCCTTCGGAATCGAAGTCGGCCATGCCCTGGACCACCACAACGCGGTCTCCGGCACCGTCCTGGGCGAGGATCCGGTGTTCAATTTCTATGGTTCCAACCGCCGGATTGACAAGATCGGTCAGCGCAGCGCTTACTGCGGGGCGGTCTTCTTCCGGAGCGAGCATCAAGTACTCGTCTATGGTGTTGGGCAGTTTTGCCGGGTTCAAGCCCAGCACCTCGGACATATTGATGGCCGCCCGCAGCCGCCCGGTACTGGGTGAGCACTCCCAGTAGGCCAGCCGCGCTATGCGTCGGGCCCCTTCCCAGCGCGCCGTCCGCAACCGTGCGCGGCTTTCCACCCGACGCGACCAAAGAAACCTGGCGAGGTCTTCCGCCACGGACTGCAGACTTTCCCTGCCAACGGAATCAAGATTGCGCACTTCACAGCTGAAGAGTTCAATTGCTCCGAAGATGACGCCGCCGCGGGCAAGGGGCAAAGCAAGCGCTGACTGCATACCGCCTTCTGCCGGCTCGCGCCCCCAGGCGCAATTCGCCATGCAGGCTGCGGTATTGCAGGTGCACGGCCTGTTGCCTTGAGGAAAAGCTCCCGGGAAACGCGCAGGGCGGACTCGACTGCGCACGGATTCGATGAAGGCCTGAAAGCGCGGGCTGCTGTGTTGAGCTCGGGGGGAGAGGCAGTCTCCCACGTAACGCAAGGATGCTTCTTCACCCAGCCAGGCTACGCCGAAATCCCACGACTGATGGTGTACCAGAACCTCGAGCGCGCGGGTAAGCCCTTCTTTCGCCAGGCGGCTGCAGGCCAGCGAGCGGAGGATTTCCAACCGCAATGAAAAGTGCCCCGGGCTTTCGCTAGGCATGACCAGTCCTGGTTATCTTTGTTTTTATCCCCCGGCCATGAAGTTCATGTGCGACCGGAACAGTTGCGTAAACCGCTGAGAAAACGGCAGTTTACGCATCCTGTTACGTTCCATCAATATTTATTCAAGACTAGAAACGACTTCCGCCAGATTTCGCAGGACGTTTCCTTCGCCCAAGCGGCCCAGAACCCCCATTCGACGCAGCTTGTTGTGCACCCGCTCATTCATTTCGACCAGCAGCACACGCACACCTTGTCCGCGCAGTTCCGTGATGACGTCATCGAGGGTTTGCAAGCCAGTAGCATCGATGAATGGAACATGACGCAGCCGAATGACCACCACGCCCGGTGCGTCCGGGCCACGTTCCAGCACGTGCGAGAAACTCTCCACCGCCGCAAAGAAGAACGGCCCTTCGATGACATACACACCAACATCGGCGGGAAGCTCGCCCAGACCCTCGGCAGCCAGTTCACGCTGCAGCTCAGCTTTTTCCTGCCTGCGTACGACCACGCTTTCCGCCATATTCAGCAGGAAGTGAAGCATCGCAAGCACCACACCGATGTTTACGGCGACGACCAGGTCGACGAAAACCGTGATGAGGAAGGTAACCAGCAGAATGATGACGTCCGCCCGGGGTGCGCCGCGAATCATGCGCACGACATGACGGACGTCGCTCATGTTCCACGCCACCACGAACAAAATGGCGGCCAGGGCAGCCAGCGGAATATTCGCTGCGAGAGGTGCCAGGAACAGCAGGATGAACACCAGACACAGTGCATGCACCACCCCGGCGATCGGGCTGTTCCCACCGTTGCGGATATTGGTTGCGGTGCGAGCAATGGCGCCTGTTGCGGCGATTCCCCCGAACAGAGGTGCAACGACATTGGCCAGCCCTTGACCGATGAGTTCCTGATTGGAATGATGCCGGGTACCTGCCATCCGGTCTGCCACCACCGCCGACAACAGGGATTCTATCGCTCCCAGCATCGCGATGGCGAAGGCCGGACCCATCAACTCGACCAGGCGGGCGATGGTGATCTCCGGCACTTCAAAAGTAGGCAGGCCGCGAGGTATTTCGCCATAGCGGCTGCCTATGGTGGCAACCGATTCGAAATGGAACAGGGCCTGGACAAGTGTCACCACCACCAGTGCCACCAGTGGCCCCGGCAGTCGCCCGAGAACACCGGGAAGGCGTGGCGTGAACACGACCAGAAACAAAGCCAGCAGCGCCAGCCCGGTAGTGGTCAGGTCCATCTGCGGAAACACCTGTAGCAGGGCCCAGAGTTTTTCGTGGAAGTG
>JAJUFI010000006.1 GCA_029263795.1 Alcaligenaceae bacterium | reverse complement strand
GTCGGCAACGATATAGATACCGCGTGGGACAATCTCGTCAATGGGCGCTCCGGAATCGATCGCATCACGCGCTTCGACCCTTCACCGTTCAACGCCCAGATCGCGGGTGAGGTCAAGGATTTCGATGTCACGCAATACCTGACGGCCAAAGAGGCCAAGACCATGGATACCTTCATCCATTACGGTATTGCTGCAGGCATTCAGGCCTGGCGCGATTCGGGCCTGGAGGTCAACGAGGCCAACGCCGATCGCATCGGCGCCATCATCGGTTCGGGTATAGGCGGCCTACCGCGCATCGAACAACAGCAGGTTGAATACATGGAAAGGGGCGCAAAGCGGATATCGCCGTTTTTCGTGCCTGCCTCGCTCATCAACCTGGTCTCCGGTCAGCTGTCCATCATACTCGGCCTGAAGGGCCCCACCTACGCCGTGGTGTCGGCCTGCACGACAGGTCTGCACTCCATCGGGGATGCAGCCCGACTCATCGAGTACGGTGATGCCGACGTCATGATCGCCGGGGGTGCTGAGTCCACGGTCTCGCCACTGGGCATTGGTGGCTTCGCAGCCATGCGCGCCCTGTCCACCCGCAATGACGATCCCAAGACCGCCTCGCGTCCGTGGGACGTTGACCGCGACGGTTTTGTGCTGGGTGAAGGCGCTGGTGTGCTGGTTCTCGAGGAATACGAACATGCGCGCAAGCGTGGCGCCCGCATTTATGGCGAGTTTGCCGGGTACGGCATGAGCTCCGACGCGCATCACATCACCTCACCGGACAGTGACGGCCCCCGCCGCGGTATGCTCAACGCCTTGCGCAATGGTGGTATTTCGCCCGACGAAATCGATTACGTCAATGCGCACGGTACCTCCACACCGCTGGGTGACCGCAACGAAACCGTAGCACTGAAGCTGGCGCTGGGTGATCATGCCTACAAGGTCGTGGTGAACTCCACGAAGTCCATGACGGGTCACCTCCTGGGCGCAGCAGGCGGCATTGAAGCCGTGTTCACCACACTGGCCGTTTATAAGCAGGTGTCGCCACCCACCATCAATATCTTCAATCAGGATCCTGAGTGCGATCTGGACTACTGCGCCAACGCAGCACGGGACATGAAGATCGATGTTGCCCTGTCGAATTCCTTCGGCTTCGGTGGCACAAACGGCTCAATGGTCGTACGCCGGGTCTGACCGGCACCCCAGGGTGAACGGGCAGGTCACCTGGTCTACACGTGCCTCGCCGGGGGCCAGCGTTGCTGAAGCGCTGGTCCTCACCCTGGGGGTCTTCAGCATTGTCGTGGCGGCCATTCGCCTGATACTGGGCAACGACTGGCATCCCGTCGCCACGGCAATCCTTCTTTTGGCAGCGCTCCTGGTCTGGCTGCGCTTGCGTCGCAGTCGTCTCCGTCCTCCCATTTTTCTGTCCTGGTGTCCCACCAACTGCAACTTTCGCGTTGCAGGCAGGTCTGATGGCCTGCATCTGGTACATGTGTGGCAAGGGCCCGGCTGGGTTACTCTTGGGCTGCGTCCAGATGAGGATCCACGGCGGGTCATGCATATGGTCGTCTGGAAATCCGCCGTTCCGGCCCCACTTTGGAGTGAGCTCATCCTGCTTGTGGAAACGAGCCTGCAGCGGAAAAACAGCCATCAGAATAAGGAAAATTCATGAACCAGCGTGATGTCGATGCAGCGCTCGTTGCGCGCGTACAGCGAGGGGACAAGCGCGCCTTCGATCTGCTGGTGCTCAAGTATCAGCGCAAGATCATGCGCCTGCTATCGCGCATGATTCGCGACCCGTCCGAAATCGAAGATGTCACCCAGGAAGCCTTCATCAAGGCGTATCGGGCCATCGGGCAGTTCCGCGGGGAAAGCGCCTTCTACACCTGGCTTTACCGCATTGCAATCAACACCGCCCGCAACTGGCAGGCGGCAAACGGTCGCCGTCCGAACACTTCTTCCGTCATGGAAAACGAAGATGGTGAAACTTTTGACGGAATCGACAACCTAACTGACATCAGCACACCGGAATCAATGCTGGCGAGCCGCCAGATTGCCGAAACGGTGAATGCTGCCATGCAGGCTCTGCCTGAGGAACTCCGTACAGCCATCCTTCTGCGTGAAATTGAAGGTATGAGTTACGAAGACATCGCGCAGAGCATGGCGTGTCCCATCGGCACGGTGCGGTCAAGAATATTTCGGGCGCGCGAAGCAATCGCGGCGCAGCTGAAGACGGTTTTGGGGGACGATCATGATCCCGATCGTCGCTGGTAAGGAGTTTTTTCGAGATGCAGGCTAGACAGCAGCAGGAACACGAGGCCTCCCTGGAGGCATCTATCTCCGCCTGGATAGACGCTGAGGCTGACATCCGGCCCGAGGACCTGGACACGCCTTATGGGCGTCGCGTCTGGGATACCTACCATTTGATCGGCGATGTGCTGCGCAGCGAGGACCTGGCCATCAAGCCCAGTGATTTCCTCTACGCTCGCATCAGCCGGGCCATCGATGAGGAACCGCCGATTGTTGCTCCCCGTGTACCTCCCATCAGGCGCTTTGCACGCGCCGGGGTGTCGGGGCTGGCTGTTGCCGCCGCGGTGGCTGCGGTCGCCTGGGTGGCCATGCCTTACTTCACAACGGGCGATCAGGTAGTGATGCATGCACAGTTGCAGGCCGCCCCGGAAGCCGAAGGCCTTTATGACTACGTTGCGGCGCATCACGACATCACTGGTGTGGGGCCTGTGCGGCAGGTTTCCTTCGAGCCCGGTGGAGGCTCACGATGAACCACCCATTGCATGACTGCAGGCCCAGGCAACTGCTTGCGCCGCGCGCCGGCCGCGCACTTGTGGCAGCGGCTTTGGCCGGCAGTGCTTTGTTAGCCCACTTGCCTGCCCAGGCAGCAGAGCCCCGCTCGCCCGAGGCCATACAGCTGCTTCAGCGCATGCACAAAGCAGCTCGCAGCCTGGACTACGCAGGGGTGTATACCTATCAGCAGGGCAACACGGTTCTGTCGACGCAGATCGTGCATGTGGTCGACGGCACGGGTGAGCGCGAACGCGTATCGATGCTGGATGGCCAACCAAGGGAATACATCCGCCACAACGAGATCACGCAGTGTCTGCTGCCGGACCACAAGGTCGTGCTGAAGGAGAGGCGTGATTCCGAACGTTTTCCCGCCGTGCTGTTCGATGAGGGTTTGGAGCTTGCCACTCATTATGTGCTGAACCTGCACGACGCCGCAGAACGCGTGGCGGGCCGGAAATGTCAGGTGCTGGAACTGGAACCGCGCGACACGCACCGCTACGGTTACCGCTTCTGTGCCGACAAGGAGACTGGTCTGCCCTTGCGCGCCCAAACGGTGGGCCCCGAAGGCGTCCTGATCCAGATCGTATTTAATACTTTGCAGGTTGGTTCCAAGGTTGCTCCTGAGGCGCTGGCTCCCGCCTGGAACACCAAAGGCTGGGAAGTTGTCGAAGTCCCTGTGCAGGAAGTGGACCTTGCGTCCGAAGGCTGGCGCATTCCGCTGCCTCCCGGCTATAGGCCTCTGAAACAGGTGTTGCGGCCCATGAAAGCGGGCCGTCAGGTGAAACAAATGGTGGTGTCCGACGGGCTGGCCAGCATGTCGGTGTTCATCGAAGCTTACAAGGAAAGCGGGGATCAGCCCCGCGAAGCCGGTCTGATGCGCAAGGGTGCGGTGAGTTTGTACCGCAAGCGCATTGGTGACCACTGGCTGACTGTGCTCGGAGAAGTTCCGGCCGAGACAGTACGCGATCTGGCCGACCGCACTGAATATGTCCCGCTGGCTGTGCCCTGACCGGGCCAATTGTCAGCCTCGTTTTCCAGAATGATGATTTTTGACGGGAGATCCAAATGCAATTCAACCCGCTAGCCAACCAACGCATTGTGCGCATGCTGGCTGGGGCAACCACTGCAGCCATGCTGGTGTTTGCTCCGGTCAGCAACATGGCTCAGGCACAGTCCGGCCAGGCATTGCAGCAGGCCATGCCCGACTTCACACAAGTGGTGGAGGCGACTGAAGTGTCAGTGGTGAACATCCGGACCACTGAAACAGTGCGGGTGCGCAACCCCATGGGGCCCGGGGGCAATGACCCCTACGAAATGTTCCGTTGGTTCTTCGGCCCGGACTTTTTCCCACCCATGCCGGGCCAACGGCGTGGCGATCGCGAACCCTCCGAACAGGAACGCACGGTACCGCGTGGAGTAGGCTCGGGTTTCATCATCTCTGATGATGGCTTCATTCTGACCAACAATCACGTGATCGCTGGTTCCAGCGACATCTTTGTCACACTGAACGATGGCAAAGAACATCGTGCCAAGGTCGTGGGAACCGACTCGCGCACCGATCTGGCGCTGCTCAAGATCGATGCCAAGGGGTTGAAGCCCCTGCCTATCGGGCGCTCCAGTACTCTGCGCAAGGGGCAGTGGGTGCTGGCCATTGGTTCGCCTTTCGGCCTGGAATCGACCGTGACGGCAGGCATCGTCAGCGCGCTCAATCGTGAAACAGGCGATTATTTGCCTTTCATCCAGACTGATGTGGCGGTGAACCCCGGAAACTCCGGTGGGCCGCTCATTGACCTTTCCGGCCGTGCCGTGGGCGTGAATTCACAGATTGTGTCCCGCAGCGGTGGTTTCATGGGTATTTCCCTGGCCATTCCCATTGACGAGGCCATGCAGGTGGTCGAGCAGCTCAAGGCTCATGGCAAGGTGACGCGCGGCCGCATTGGGGTGCAGATAGGTACGGTGTCCGAAGATGTGGCCAAGGCCATCGGTCTGCCCAAGGCCATGGGTGCGATGGTCAGCAATGTGGAGCGGGGCGGCCCGGCCGATGCTGCTGGTGTTCGTTCCGGTGACGTCATCACGCGCTTTAACGGTCGCGACATTAATCAGATGTCCGATCTCCCGCGGATTGTGGGCGAGACCAAACCCGGCACCCGTGCAACCATGGATGTCTGGCGCAAGGGCCGCTCGGTGTCCCTCAATGTCAAAGTTGGTGAAATGCCCAGTTCCGACGAGCAGGATGGCAGCCCGCGCAATCAGCCTCAGGCAGCGCCGGCTGATGCACTGGGCCTGACGGTTACCGAAGTGCCGGCATCCCTACGCGGGAAATTCCAGTTCGAGGGAGGTGTGCAGGTGACGGAAGTGGAAGGCCCCGCGGCCGAAGCCGGGGTTTCCCCCGGTGATATCGTGCTCACCATCAACGATACGGACATATCCAGCCCATCCCAGTATGCGAGCGTGGTGGGCAAGCTCGACAGGTCCCGTCCGGCGGCCGTTCTGGTCATGCGCGGTGATCAATCACAGTGGGTGACCATAACTCCTCGTAAATAAACGGCTAAAATGCTAACCGGCTAAAATGCCGTGTTGCGAAGGGGGAACGCCCTGGGCGCTCCCCCTTCTTTGTTGCAGAGGCTCAATTCCTGGCCCTCTGATTCATCCGGTTCGCATCTGCGGGCCCCACGTTCCCGGGTATATGGATCACATCCGCAATTTTTCGATCATTGCTCACATCGACCATGGCAAGTCCACTTTGGCCGACCGCCTGATACAACGCTGCGGAGGCCTCGAAGACCGCGAAATGTCCTCGCAGGTGCTGGATTCCATGGATATCGAGAAGGAACGCGGCATCACGATCAAGGCCCAGACGGCATCGCTTGAATACAAGGCGCGAGACGGCAAGGTCTATGCTCTCAATCTCATCGATACGCCGGGCCACGTTGACTTCTCATACGAAGTGAGCCGTTCCCTGTCGGCCTGCGAAGGCGCTTTGCTGGTGGTTGACGCCACCCAGGGCGTCGAAGCGCAGACCGTCGCCAACTGCTATACCGCCATCGATCTGGGCGTGGAAGTCATTCCCGTTCTCAACAAGATGGACCTTCCCTCGGCCGACCCTGAAGCCGCTGCACAGGAAATCGAAGACGTCATCGGCATTGAAGCCTCTGACGCCATCCGCGCCAGCGCCAAAACGGGTGAAGGCATTGAGGACATTCTCGAAACCATCATCCGTCAGGTTCCGCCGCCCAAAGGTTCGTCGGAAGAACCCCTGCAGGCACTGGTCATCGACTCCTGGTTCGACAACTACGTCGGGGTGGTGATGCTGGTGCGCATCGTCAATGGTGTGCTGCGTCCCAAGGACAAAATCTTGCTGATGGCCACTGGGGCCACCCACTTGTGTGAACATATCGGTGTGTTCACCCCCAAATCCGTGCCGCGCGAGCAACTCTCGGCGGGCGAGGTGGGCTTCGTCATTGCGGGCATTAAGGAAATCGAGCACGCCAAGGTGGGCGACACCATCACGCTGGCAAACCGTCCCGCCGCCGCAGCACTGCCCGGTTTCAAGGAAGTGAAGCCCCAAGTGTTCGCCGGTGTCTATCCGGTGGAAAGCAGCGAATATGATCAGCTGCGCGACGCGCTCGAGAAGCTCAAGCTCAACGACTCTTCCCTGATGTTCGAGCCGGAAGTCTCGCAAGCCCTGGGTTTCGGTTTCCGCTGCGGCTTCCTCGGCCTGCTGCACATGGAAATTGTGCAGGAACGCCTGGAACGCGAATTCGACATGGACATCATTACCACCGCACCGTCGGTGGTGTATGAAGTTCTCACACGCGACAATCGGGTCATATATATTGAAAGCCCGGCGCAGATGCCTGAAATCGGTGCGATTCAGGAAATCCGTGAGCCCATAGTCACGGTCACCCTCTTCATGCCGCAAGATTATGTCGGGCCGGTCATGTCCCTGTGCAACGCCAAGCGCGGCATTCAGACCAACATGATCTACCACGGCAGGCAGGTTCAGCTCACTTACGAAATGCCGCTGGCGGAAATCGTTCTCGACTTTTTCGACCGTCTCAAATCGGTGTCGCGTGGTTACGCTTCGATGGACTACGAGTTCCTGGAGTACCGTAATTCCGACGTTGTCAAAGTCGACCTGCTCATTAACGGCGACCGCGTGGACGCACTTTCCATGATCGTTCACCGCTCCAACGCGCGCTATCGCGGGCGTGAAGTGGTTTCGCGCATGCGCGGGCTGATTCCCCGTCAAATGTTCGACATTGCCATCCAGGCCGCCATCGGCGCGGAGATCATTGCGCGTGAGAATGTGAAGGCCTTGCGCAAGAATGTGTTGGCTAAATGCTACGGTGGCGACATCACCCGCAAGAAGAAACTTCTGGAAAAGCAAAAGGCTGGGAAGAAGCGCATGAAGCAGGTCGGCAACGTCGAGATACCTCAGGAAGCATTTCTTGCTATCTTGCAGGTTGAAGATAAATAACGTCGCCGAGGTTCTACCTGTATGAGCTGGGATTTTGCCCTGATTCTCTTCATCCTGATGGTCGTTACGGGGGCGGTCTGGTGTCTTGACATTATCTGGCTCAAGAACCAGCGGCGAACTTCAGCAGTCGCCGCCATGGGCGCCATCGAACCATCCATTGCAGGGCTCGACAAGGCCGAGGCGGCACGGCTGCGTCAGGAAGCCTATGACAAGGCCAACCGCCCGCCATGGTGGGTGGAATACTGCACTAGCTTTTTCCCGGTGATCGTGGTCGTATTCCTGTTGCGCTCGTTTTTGTTCGAGCCATTCAGGATTCCATCCGGCTCCATGCTGCCCACACTGCAGAATGGCGATCTCATCTTGGTGAACAAGTACGAATACGGCGTACGCCTTCCAATCATCGACCGCAAGGTCGTGGAAGTGGGTAACCCGGCCCGCGGCGATGTCGTAGTCTTCCGCTACCCGGTGGACCCTTCCATCGATTACATCAAGCGAGTGGTGGGTGTGCCGGGCGACACGGTCGAATATCGTGACAAAACCCTGTTCATCAACGGGCAGCGTGTGGAAGCCGAGCGCTCGGGCGATTATTACGAGCCCGATCGCTCTTCCTACGTGGGCCGGTATACGGAAAAGCTCGGCGATGTGAGCCATGAGATCTTGCTCAATCGGCAGCAGCGCCAGAGTTACATGCCCATCTCGAATTTCCCCCACCGTGAAAACTGCAGCTACAACAACGGTTCGGTGCGCTGCACGGTTCCTCCAGGTCACTATTTCATGATGGGTGACAACCGCGACAACAGCCTGGACAGCCGTTATTGGGGCTTTGTTCCGGACGACCATATTGTCGGTCGTGCCTTCCTCATCTGGATGAACTTCAGCGAACCCAGTCGGGTCGGAAGGGTGCGTTAATGGTGGCGCGACTTACCCGGTTGGAATCGGTTCTCGGTTACCAGTTCACCAACCGCCACCTGCTGGCGCAGGCGCTCACACATCGCAGTCATGGTGCCACGCATAACGAACGCCTGGAGTTTCTCGGCGATTCCGTACTGAATTTCGTGGTGGCGTCTTTGCTGTTCGACCAGTTCCCCCGTCTGGATGAAGGCAATCTTTCGCGCATGCGGGCCAGTCTGGTGCGGCAGGCCACGCTGGCGGACATTGCCACCCGCCTATCGCTGTCCGACTATCTCAAGCTGGGTGAAGGTGAAATGAAAAGCGGCGGCTTCCGCAGGCCGTCCATTCTGTCGGATGCACTGGAAGCGGTATTTGGCGCCATTTACATTGATGGCGGGTTTGATGCGGCCTATCGTGTCATTGCCTCTCAATATGAGACCCTGCTGAGCGAGGTTGACCCCGTCAGCCAGGGCAAGGATGCCAAGACCCTTCTGCAGGAACGCCTGCAGGCCATGCGGCTTGACCTTCCCGTCTACACCGTTGTGGCAACGCACGGGGCGGCACATAATCAGCTTTTCGAGGTGGCCTGCGATGTGCCGCGTCTTGAAATCCGTGTGCAGGCCGCTGGTTCCAGTCGCCGTGCCGCTGAGCAATCGGCCGCGCAGCTGGCTCTGGAACGGCTTGACGCCCTGGAAGGGCAGGGCGGAAGTCCGCGCCGCCGCAAGCGTGGCGGCCAATTGCGCCTGCCCGTGGCTTTGAATCAGGAATCCAAATGAGTACACCTTTTCGCTGTGGATTTGTCGCCATCGTGGGCCGGCCCAACGTGGGCAAGTCCACCCTGGCCAATGCCCTGATCGGTGCCAAGCTGTCCATCGTATCGCGCAAGGCGCAAACCACACGGCACCGTATCAATGGCGTGCTCACCCGTGAAAACGAACAATTCATCTTCGTGGACACTCCGGGTTTTCAGACGCGCCACGGTGGGGCGATGAACCGCATGATGAACCGTGTGGTCACCCAGGCGCTTGCAGACGTCGACGTCGTGGTGCATGTGGTCGAGGCAGGCAAGTGGACGCCTGGCGACGCCCAATTGCTGCCCCTGCTGCCGAAAGACAAAACCATTCTCGTGCTGAGCAAGGTCGACCGTCTAAAGCAGAAGAACGAACTGTTCCCCTTCACCGACAAGCTCCTCAAGGAATTCCCTTACGTTGCTGTGGTCCCGGTCAGTGCGGTGAAGGATCTTCAGCTTGACCAGTTGCTGAAGGAAATCGGCGACAGGTTGCCCGAGGGCGAGCCTATGTTCGAGCCCGACACGCTGACAGACCGGCCCATGCGCTTCATTGTTGCTGAGCTGATCCGCGAGAAGATCTTCCGGCTGGTGGGTGACGAGCTACCTTACGGCTGCACGGTTGTTATCGAGCAGTGGGAAGAAAACGAGACTGGTGCCCGTATTGCTGCCTGTGTGGTCGTTGAACGGGAAAGCCACCGCCCCATCTTGTTGGGAGCGGGGGGCAACCACATGAAGCGTATCGCCACTGAGGCGCGTCAGGACATCGTCAAGCTGCTCGAAAAGCCGGTGTTCCTGGATGTTTATATCAAGGTGCGCAAGGGCTGGTCCGAGCGCGAGAGTGCGCTGCGCGATTTGGGGTATGAGTAGCCGCGGTCACCGCGTACGCGACATCGGCGCCTACATGCTGCATGCTTCCGCTTGGCGGGAAACTTCACTCATCGTGCAGATTTTTTCACGCGAACACGGCAATGTGGCCATGGTGGCCAAAGGGGCCAAGCGGCCCTATTCGGCATTGCGTCCGATTCTGGCCGCCTTCCAGCCGCTGAAGGTGTCCTGGGCGGGAGCAGGCGAAGTGAAGACCCTGAGCAAGGCCGAACTCACCGGCATTCGCCCGCTTTCCGGCAGGGCACTGATGTCGGGCTGGTACATGAATGAGCTGCTGCTCAGGCTGCTGCCGCGAGAGGATCCGCATCCCGGCCTTTACGATGCCTATGACGCAGCCCTGAAGGCGCTGGCTGGTGGAGGCAGTGCTGCCAGTGCTCTGCGTCGTTTCGAGTGGACACTGCTGGAGGAAACCGGCTACGGGTTTGAGGGTGAACCACCTCAATTTGACGATCCGTCCGAAGAAAAACGCTTGCGTGGCATGTTGCGGGCGCGTCTGGACGAGCTTTTGGGCAGGCCCTTGCGAACCCGTCAGGTAATGCTGGACCTGCAGCGCTATTCATGAGCACCCTGGTACACACACAGGCGGACATCGCCTTCATATTTGATGAAGTGGCTAGCGCCTCGGCCGGCGACTCTTCCACCCCATCCGCACCTTCCAGCAAATGGGAGACTTCTTCCCGGGTCGTTTCCATCCCCGGAATATTGGTCCTGGACACCTGTGTGCTGCTCTCCAATGTCTTGCGCCGCGTTCTGTTGCGACTGGCCGCGCAAGGCTGTTTCATTCCCGTCTGGAGTGAACGGATCGGCAAGGAATGGTGCCGCAATGCAGCCCGCATCTGGGGTGTGCCCAGCGAGGACGTTATGGCCCAATGGGCAGCCCTGCAGCAGGCATTTCCCCAGGCGAACCAGGGTGATGTGACACGCTTCGAGAGCGGACTGCAACGCAGCGACCCCAAGGACTGGCATGTGATTGCGGCGGGTCGCAGCGCAAAGGGGCGGCACCCCGGTCATACGGCCGCCATCGTTACCCGCAATATCAAGGATTTCAACCGTACCGAGTTGCGGGGATACGGCATGACTCTCTTCGAACCTGATGATCTTCTGGTTCGCTTTCACCAGGCCTTCCGCCCGCACATGCAGGCGCTTGTGCCGCGTATTCCGTTGCTGGCGGCGCCACCGGGCCAGCCGCCCGAAAGCCTGGAAACCATACTCAAACGTGAACGGCTGTTCCGTCTCAATCGCGTCTATAGGAGCGTGGTTTGAAGCAAGGGGTCATTCTCTCCGTTCTGTCCTCTTTTTTATTCGCGGCCCTGTACTACTACGCAACTTTGCTTGAACCACTTTCTGGAGCAAGCATTTTTGCATGGCGGGTCGTCCTGGCATTGCCCGTCCTGGCACTGTTGATCTCGCGTTCCCGCTGCTGGAATGCCGTGCACGAGATTCACCGGCGCCTCAAGGCCGAATGGAAGCTGTGGGTGGCGCTGCTTGTCAGCGGAGCACTCATTGGAGTCCAGCTGTGGCTCTTCATGTGGGCACCCTTGCACGGCTACGGCCTTGACGTGGCCATGGGATATTTCCTGCTGCCATTGGTGATGGTCCTTGCCGGCAGGCTGTTTTACGCGGAACGTCTTAGTCGCTTTCAGAAGGTCGCTGTCCTGCTTGCGGCGCTGGGGGTGGGTCACGAGCTGTTGCGGGTGAGCGCCTTTTCCTGGGCCACCGCCGTGGTGATGTTCGGTTACCCGCCTTATTTCATGCTGCGCCGGCAACTGCGCATGAACGCGCTGGCCGGCCTGTGGTTCGACATGATCCTGCTGCTGCCCGTAGCGCTCTGGGTGCTGGCGCATCAGGAGGTCAGCGTACTCGCGCAGTTCGTAGGCCGCCCCGCATTGTGGGTCATGGTGCCGATGCTGGGGGCCATTAGTTCGACCGCACTGGTTTTCTACCTTGCCGCCAGCCGGCGTCTGCCGCTGGGACTTTTCGGCATTCTGAGCTATGTGGAACCTGTGCTGCTGTTCTGGGTCGCCTTTCTGTTGCTGGGCGAGCCGGTCACCATGGATTCCCTGGGAACCTATCTCCCCATCTGGCTGGCGGTATGCGTCATGGCTGTGGAAGGAGCCCTCGCCTGGCGGCGCGAGAGCAAAGAAAACGCCCGCCACCAGAAGGTGCGGGCGTCTTGAACAGGGTAATCTTCACCGGGCAGGCCTGAACCGCAGTGCCTGCCCGAAACCCGCTCTGTTTATTCGCGGTCGCCGCCGAAAATACCCAGCAGCATCAGCAGGTTGCTGAAGATGTTGTAGAGATCCAGGTAAACGGCCAGGGTAGCGGAAATGTAGTTGGTTTCGCCGCCGTTGATGATGCGCTGCAGGTCAACCAGCAGCAGGGCGGAGAAAATGCCGATGGCCATCACCGCGACGGTCAGCAGGAGAGCCGGCAGTTGAAGGAAGATGTTGGCCAGCGAAGCGACGATCAGAATCACCACGCCGATGAACAGAAACTTCTGCATACCGGAAAAATCACGCTTCGTGGTGCTGGCAATGGAAGCCATGGTTCCGAAGACCGCGGCCGTGCCACCAAACGCCAGCATGATCAGCTGTGCGCCATTGCCCATGCCCAGCACGAAGCCCAGCAAACGCGACAGCATCAGCCCCATGAAGAAGGTGAAGGCCAGCAACAGCGCCACGCCGATCGAGCTGTTTTTGTTGCGTTCAATGGCGAACATCAGGCCGAAGGCACCCACCAGGAAAAGAATGGCGGTCATGCCCGGGCTTGAACCCATAAGCTGGTTGAAGCCGGTGGACAGGCCGACCAGGGCACCCAGAACCGTGGGAACCATGGAGACGGCGAGCAGCCAGTAAGTGTTGCGCAAAACTTTGTTGCGCGCGGCTTGACCAAGTTCACCACCATAAGTCGAACTTGATAATGGTTGACGGAAGTCGTTCATGATTCAAACCTCTGTTGGAATGGGATGCGCAGACTACACACGATGGTGGGAGCTTAACTTACAGAAAGCTGAAATATCAAGCAGGAACTGAGCCTGAACAAGCTTTTTCAGGCCCGGGGGCGGTTCAGCGGCCCGAAATATCGTGGCCGCGGACCTCAAAACCCGTTTCTTGATACGTTCGCCAGCGCTGTCTTGCAGCAGCCTTGTCATCAGGGTGGTTCGAAACGATTTCCAGAATACGTTCGAACTGGTCTGCACCTGGCGGGCATTCCGTATCCAGGTTCAACAGCCAGACCCCTTCCCGAGCAAGCTCGGAAGAGGGCGCCTGGGCCTCGAGCAGGACCGGGGTGCGATCTGCCAGCGGGTCGTCAGACATCACATGCGGCACAAAGGCCGTGGCTTCGAACTGCCAGAGCAGGCGGTCGAATTTCCTGAGGCGCACGGCGTTGCGTGTGAAGACGACCAGCCGGCGGCCGGCCCCCACCTGCTTCTGCGTGACTTCGCAGGCTTTCAGCAGGCGGTCGGCCGCGCCAAAGGCAAAATCGACCCGGGTGGCCATCACGAGCGCGAGATCAGGAACTGGGTCAGCAGCGGCACGGGGCGGCCGGTGGCGCCTTTCTCCTTGCCGCTCTTCCAGGCGGTTCCGGCAATATCCAGGTGCGCCCAGGAGTAAGACTTGGTGTAGCGGGAGAGGAAGCAGGCGGCAGTCACCGATCCTGCGGGCATGCCGCCGATATTGGCCATGTCGGCGAAGTTCGAGCGCAGCTGTTCCTGGTAGGCGTCATCAAGCGGCATTCTCCAGGCTGTGTCGCCCGTTTCGCGGCCAGCTGCGAGCAGGTCTTCCGCCAGGGTATCGTCAGTGCTGAACAGCCCGGAGTTGATGTGGCCCAGAGCGACCACGCAAGCGCCTGTGAGGGTGGCGATATCAATGACTGCTTCCGGCTTGAAGCGTTCCGCGTAGGTGAGGGCGTCGCACAGAACCAGCCGGCCTTCGGCGTCGGTGTTGAGGATTTCGATGGTCTGGCCCGACATGCTGGTGACGACGTCGCCCGGCTTGTTGGCGCGGCCGCTCGGCATGTTCTCGCAGGAAGCGATCAGGCCGATCACTTCACGGTCGAGTTCCAGTTCCGCGACAGCGCGCATGGTACCAAGTACGCTGGCGGCCCCGCACATGTCGTATTTCATCTCATCCATATTGGCGGCCGGTTTGATGGAAATGCCGCCGGAGTCGAAGGTCAGACCCTTGCCCACCAGGACGAGCGGTGCCTTGCCCTTGGACTTGCCACCCTTGGGAATATGGCGGATGACGATGAAGACGGGCGGTTCGTCAGAGCCGCGCGCCACTGAGAGGAAGGCGCCCATTTTCTCGGCTTCGATCTTCTTGCGGTCGAGAACCTCCACCTTCAGGCTCTTGAAATCCTTGCCCAATTTCTTGGCGGTTTCACCCAGATAGGTGGGAGTGCACAGATTGGGGGGCATGTCGCCCAGCAGACGTGCCAGATTCATGCCATTGCCTATGGCGGTGCCTTCCTTTAGGCCGGCCAGGGCTTCGGCAGACTTGCTGCGCGTCGTCCACAAGGAAAGCTTCTTAAGCTTGGGGGCGGGTTCCAGATCTCGTGTGCGGGTGGCTTCATAGCGGTAGCTGCTGCGCTGCCCGGCCGCAGCCATGGCGCGAGCCCGGGAGCGCAGGGTGGTGCCTTCGCACTCGACAGTGGCCAGCGTGGAGACGGCGTCTGCCACATTCAGCCCGGCGCATACCGAGGCAAACAATTGTTCTGCCGAGGAGTGAGTGCTTGCGCGATAAGCTTCCTGCTTGCCCAGCCCGATTACAATGACACGTTCGGCCTTGACACCGGGCAGGTTGCGCAAGACGGCATGAGTGTTCGCCTTGCCCTTGAATTCCGACTTCAGCAGTGCGCTGATGGCACCGTCGCTGGCGCGGTCGATGACTTCGGCCGGTGCAGTGAGTACGCCGTCGGCGAATACGCCCACTCCCAGGGCTGCGGTACGAACTTGCTGAAGGCCGGCTGTAGTCTGTGTGCTAAATTCCATTCAGATTTTCCCCGTGATGATCTTTGGATGCCGACGATTATCCCGCAAATTCAGATATGTCACTATTCAAGCGTTCCGTCGTATCCGAGATCCTGAGTCATGCAGGGGTGGTTGTGTCCACTTTGCTGGTGGTCTGGCTCAGTGTACTGCTTGTGCGCCTGCTCGGTGAGGCGGCAGCCGGGTCCATCGGCGCAGACGTCGTGGTCGGCCTGGCCACGTTTTCGAGCATTACTGCATTGCCGGTGATTCTTGCCGTCTCTCTGTTCATTGCCGTACTGACCACCGTCACCCGGAACTTCCGGGAATCTGAAATGGTCGTCTGGTTTGCCAGTGGCTTGTCCTTGCGAGACTGGGTGGCGCCGGTGCTGCGTGTGGCCATTCCGGTCTCCGTCATTATTGCAGTCCTGACCCTGCTGGCATCACCGTGGGCGTACCGGCAGATCAGCGAATATCGCCAGCGTTACGAACAGCGTTCCGACCTTTCCAAAGTGGCTGCGGGCCAGTTCATCGAAACTGCGGGGGGAGATCGAGTGTTTTTCACCGAGCAAGCCCGCAGTGCCGACGAAGAGCTGGGAAACATCATTGCGCGTGTCATCGACAAAGAGTGGCACAGCCTGATTACCGCCGAGAGCGCCAGCATCGAGGAGCAGCCGAATGGTGACCGCTTCCTCGTCCTGATCGATGGTCACCGATATGATCTTCAACCCGGCAAGCCGATCTTCCGTCTGGTGGAATTTGAACGCTATGGGGTGCGGCTCGAAAGCGATGCCGAGGCGACTTCACCCGAAGCCGTGCGAGCCAAGGCAGAACAGAGCATCAAGGCCCGCCCCACCATGTCCCTGATTTCGGACGACACCGACAATGCCCGTTCACAGATCATGTGGCGGCTTGCCATGCCTCTCGCGGCCCTGAACCTGGCCTTGCTGGCCATTCCGTTAGGGGCCGTCAACCCTCGGCTGGGGCGCTCGGGCGACATTCTCATAGCTGGTCTGGTCGGCTTGCTCTACATGAATCTCATCAATCTCTCGCGCGGGTGGATAGGCAGCGGCAAGCTGGACTTTTACGTAGGGGTCTGGCTGGTACATGGCCTTTTCGCCGGGCTGATGGCCTTCATGATGTGGCGCAAACTGCAAGTACGGGCCCCGCGTAAGCGGCGCGTCCGCGCATTGAAAAACTGATCTTGTGGCCAAACCGGCTGGTACTCAGGGCAAATATTGCAGCCTGTTGCTCTCACCAGTCAGCAGTGGCCGGTTGAGTTCCGCCGATTTCTTCAGAAAATCCCACAACGCCATCACCCGTCTGGATTGGCGCAGATCTTCGTGGCAGTACATCCAGAAGTGCCGGGTTACGCGGATGTCGTCCGGAAGCACCGTCTTGAGCCGCTTGTCCTGGCCGGCCATGAAGGCGGGCAGGATGGCCAGAGCATTCCCCTGCAGCGCTGCGTGATACTGGGCAATGACGCTGGTGCTGCGCAGGCCTACCTGGGCACCCGGCACAATATCTTCCAGATAGCGCAGATGGTCGCTGAACAGCAGCTCCTCCACATAGCCGATGAAGCGGTGCTGAGGCAGGTCGGCAGCCGACCGTATGGGCGGATGGCGCTGCAGATACTCCACACTTCCATACAGCAGCAGGGTGTATTCGCCCAGCAATGTGCGCAAATACGGGCCGCGCTGGGGTTGCTCCAGGGAAATGGCAATGTCGGCTTCGCGCTTGGACAAGCTGATGAAGCGCGGCACTGGCATGATGTCCAATGTGATGTTGGGAAAGCGCCGTTCGAAGTCAACCATCAGCGGGGCCAGCACATAGCTGCCGAAGCCCTCCGTGGCACCCACCCGCAGGTGGCCCGAAAGTGCTGCGGCCTGACCCGAGACTTCCTCCTGGGCGCTGAGCAGGGTGCTTTCTACCCGTTCCGCATGGACAAAAAAACGCTGGCCATCTTCGGTCAGGGTGTAGCCCGAGGCCTTTGACTTGTTGAACAGCACGGTGCCAAGCGACTGTTCCAGAAAATGAATGCGCCGGGAAACGGTGGTATGGCGCACACCCAGCCGTTTGGCGGCGGCGCTGACCCGCTGAGTGCGCGCGACCTCGAGAAAATAGCGAATTCCGTCCCAATCCATGATGTGCAATTATTAGCAACTAATGTGCGCATAGTTTTATAGAGTTTGGTTTTTTACACAACTAAACTCGAGAAGGCAGCCACTTGCCTTGCCAACAGCGCGAGAAGAACGCTGCCCTGGGCTCCTTGCCCGAACAAAATCACAAAACAAATAACGGAGACAAATATGAAGCTCACTTCCACCGTGATGGCGGCCTGCTTTCTGGCCGCCTTCGGTACTGCTCAGGCTGCTCCTCTCAAAGTGAAAATTGGTGTGCTGACCGATATGTCAGGCACCTACGCATCTATGGGCGGGCCGGGTTCCGTAGCCGCTGCGCAGCTGGCCATTGACGACTGCCTCGCCAATGAGTGCAAGGGCATGGACATTTCCCTGGTATCGGCGGACAACCAGAACAAGGCGGATATTGGCGCGGCCCGCGCCCGCGAATGGTTTGACCGCGATGGGGTCACCGCCATCGCCGACCTGACCAATTCGGCAGTAGCCCTGGCTGTACAGGACATTGCCCGCGAGAAGAACCGCGTTGCGCTGTTTTCCGGCCCTGCCACCAGCGCACTCACCAATGACAAATGCTCACCGGTCGGCTTCCATTGGATGTTCGATGTCTATTCTCAGTCCGTGGGCGGCGTAAAGGCGTCCATCGACAAGGGTGGGAAGTCCTGGTACTTCATCACGGTGGACTATGCCTTCGGTCATTCGCTCGAGAAAGGCGCGGCGGAAATGGTCAAGGCGCAAGGCGGCACGGTGGTGGGTTCCGTGCTTCACCCGCTCAATGTGCCGGATTTCGCTTCTTATCTGCTGCAGGCGCAAAGCTCGGGTGCTCAGGTGGTGGCACTGGCCAACAGTGGCGCGGACGTGGTTACGGCCATCAAGCAGGCGCGTGAGTTCGGCATTGTCGAAGGCGGCCAGCGCCTGGCTTCGCTGCTGATCTTCCTTTCCGACGTCAAGGCGCTGGGCCTGGAGCATGGGCAGGGGCTCACCTATGTCGATGGCTTCTACTGGGATTATGACGAAGGTACGCGTCAATGGTCCGAGCGCTTCTCCAAGGCCTTCCGCGGTGTGAAACCGACCATGACCCACGCCGGCGTCTATTCCAGTGTCCTGCATTACCTGCGCGGTGTTGCTGCGGCTCAATCCGTGGATGGCGACGTGGTCGCCCAGAAGATGCGTGAAATCCCCATTCGTGATGACGTCATGCGCAATGCTTCCATCCGCCCAGACGGTCGTGTGATTCACGACATGTATCTATATGAAGTGAAGAAGCCTTCTGAATCCAAGCACGAGTGGGATCTGGCCAAGCTGGTTGCCACCATTCCGGCTGAAGAAGCCTTCGCCCCCCTGGAGCAGTCCACCTGCCCCCTGGTGAAGAAGGGTTGAGGCTTCACAAAAAGTTTACCTAGGAGACAGTAATGAGTGCTTTACCGCAGCAGAACGATATTCCACGCATCCCGCTATTGATCGGCGGGAAGCTGATCCAGTCCAAGACCACTGAATGGCGTGACGTCATCAACCCGGCCACCCAGGAAGTGGTCGCGCAAGTACCGTTCTGCACCCGTGAGGAGCTGGACCTGGCCGTCAACAACGCCAAGGAGGCCTGGGAAAGCTGGCGTCACAGCAGCCAGGGCACACGTATGCGCATCATGCTCAATCTGCAGAAGCTGGTACGTGACAACACCGAGGCCATTGCAAAGGCCATCACAAGGGAGCACGGCAAAACCCTGCCTGATGCCGAAGGCGAAGTTGGGCGTGGGCTGGAGGTGATAGAGCATGCATGTTCCATCACCAGCCTGCAGTTGGGGGAATATGCCGAGAATGCCGCCAGCGGCATTGATGTCTATACACTCATCCAGCCTTTGGGCGTTTGTGCCGGCATCACGGCCTTCAACTTCCCGGTGATGCTGCCGGCCTTCATGTTCCCGATTGCTGTCTCCGCAGGAAACACTTTCGTACTGAAGCCCTCTGAGCAAGACCCCAGCTCAACCATGATGCTTGCCCAACTTGCCCTGGAAGCCGGCCTGCCTCCGGGTGTGCTCAACGTTGTCCACGGCGGCCCCGACATCGCCAACGGTATTTGCGAGCACCCTGATATCAAGGCGGTGTCCTTCATCGGCTCCACCAGAGTGGGCACGGAAATCTACCGCCGCGCTTCGGAACATGGCAAACGTTGCCAGGCCATGATGGGCGCCAAGAACCACTGCGTCATCCTGCCGGATGCCGACCGCGAAGTGGCGCTCAATCAGCTGGTGGGCGCGGCCTTCGGTGCAGCTGGGCAGCGTTGCATGGCAACTTCCGTGGCCGTGTTCGTGGGTGAGTCCCGAGACTGGATTCCCGACTTCATCGAGCGTGCCAAGAAGCTCAAGGTGAACGCGGGAACCGACCGCGAAGCCGATCTCGGGCCTCTGGTCTCCCCCCAGGCGCGTCAACGCGTGGAAGGGCTGATCCAGAAAGGCGTGGAAGAGGGTGCCGAACTGCTGCTGGACGGCCGCGGCATACAAGTGCCCGGGTATGAGAACGGTAACTTCGTGGGGCCCACGGTGTTTTCCGGAGTCAGGGCCGACATGGCGATTTACCGTGAAGAAATCTTCGGCCCAGTATTGTGCATAGTTACGGTGGACAGTCTTGATGAAGCCATCGAGTTCGTGAATGCCAACCCCAACGGCAACGGGGTGGCACTGTTCACGCAGGATGGCGGCAACGCGCGCTACTTCCAGAACCGGATCGATGTCGGCCAGGTGGGCATCAACATTCCCATCCCAGTGCCGGTTGCTTGGTTCAGCTTTACCGGTTCACGGGGGTCAAAACTCGGTGATCTCGGCCCCAACGGCAAACAGGCCGTGCAGTTCTGGACACAAACCAAGACAGTCACGGCACGGTGGTCTGCCCATGCCCAGGGCGTCAACACCACTATCACAATGAAGTAAACTTATAACCATAAATAATATAACGCTACGTTGTTATTACATATAATTGCCCCATGAGAGGATGCGCCGGTCCCAGGGCCGGCGCCCTCCGGGAGGCGGCAGTCGAACTCAGTTTTCCGCCGGTCAATTCGGTGGGTACATATCCCGCTTCGGGTTCGGCCGCAGAGCTTCTCCTGATCATCCGGGGCATTCATGAATCTTCAGCAATTCCGTTTCGTACGCGAGACCATCCGCCGCAACTTCAACCTTACTGACGCTGCGCGCAGCCTTCATACCTCGCAGCCAGGCGTTTCCAAAGCCATCATCGAGTTTGAGGAAGAACTCGGCGTCAAGATCTTCGAGCGCCATGGCAAGCGGATTCGCGGCCTCACCAAACCAGGCCATGCTGTAGCTCAGGTGATTGAGCGCATCATGCTGGAAGTCGACAACCTCAAGCGCGTGAGCGACGATTTCGCCCGCGAAGATGAAGGCAGCTTGATCATCGGATGTACCCACACCCAGGCTCGTTATCTTCTGCCACGCGTTATCCCCGCGTTCCGCGAGCGGTTCCCCAAGGTACGTCTGCAGCTGGCAGAAGGCGACCCTCCCACACTGGCCCGCATGGTGCTGCATGAACAGGCGGATGTCGCCATCGCTACAGAAACACTGGCGCGTACGCCCGGGCTTGCCACTTTGCCCGTATATGAGTGGGAACACACCATCGTCATACGGCCCGATCATCCGCTGGCTGAACTGAAATCCAGCGCCGCCAGGGCAATCTCGCTGGAGCAGGTGGCGCAGTACCCCATCGTCACCTACGACCGGGCTTTCTCAGGCCGCGCCTCCATAGATGAAGTCTTCGCCGCCCAAGGCATCAGGCCCGACATCGTGCTGGAGGCCATTGATGCGGACGTGATCAAGACCTACGTGGATGTTGGTCTTGGTATCGGCATCATTGCCGGCATTGCGTTTGACCCCCGCCGCGACAAAGGCCTGATCGGTCTGCCTGCAGGCCATCTGTTCGGTACGCATACCGCACGTGTGGCGGTTAAATCAGGTGTCTTCCTGCGCGACTACGTATATGTACTGATAGAAATGCTGGCGCCGGAACTGACCCGCGACGTTGTGCTGGAAGCGGTGGAACAAGCGCCGGTGGTTGAAGCAGTCTAAGCCGTGACGGGGGTAGGGGGCCTCCGCATTGACGCGATAAATAAGAATGATTATTGTTTAGGTTCCGTTTAAAGACTCGGAGTCACCATGGCTGAACTTGTCAATGCCGTTATCGTGGGAGCCGACCGTCTGGGAAACATTCCGGACGTTCTCAAAGGCCATAACATCTTCGTCGTTCAGCATATCAGTGGCCGCGACCCTGCTCATCAGAAGAAAAAGAGCCTGCAGTTACCCTCAGGTACACAGCTGCTGATCCTTCTGACCGATTTCCTCGGCCACAATGTGATGAAAACTTTCCGTGCCGCTGCCCAACGCGCCGGTGTGCCCGTGCTCGTCTGCCGACGTTCCGTCTGCAGCATGAGGCAGGCGCTGGCCCAATGCGGATATTGCGAGACGTCCTGCCCGCGCGACTGCCCGCGGCGTTAACGTTCAGGTGGGGAATTCGCCGGTTTGACGCCGGCGGCAGAAGAGCGTCCACGCAAAATGCGGCGACCGCCCTGATGCAGCTTATTTGGAGGCGAGTCTGCGGCGGGGTTCGGTGGCCGGGCTGTCGTTGCTGGCCAGTTCGGCGCCAAGCCGGCGTGCACCGTTGTAGCGCTTCTTCCAGTAGGCAATATTCATGTCTTCCACACGGACCTTGGAACCTGTGCTGGGGGCATGAACGAACTTACCGTCACCCAGATAGATGCCGACGTGTGAAAAGCGCTTGCCACGGGTGTTGAAGAATACCAGGTCGCCCCTTTCCAGTTCGGACTTCTTGATGGACTCACCCAGGCGAGCCATTTCAGA
Organism: Alcaligenaceae bacterium; assembly: GCA_029263795.1. Taxonomy (GTDB): domain Bacteria; phylum Pseudomonadota; class Gammaproteobacteria; order Burkholderiales; family Burkholderiaceae_B; genus Yanghanlia. The sequence goes on along the minus strand of JAJUFI010000006.1, from coordinate 19,379 downwards.
GGAACTGCGCGGCAGCTTCAGACCCAGGGATTTTTCGGCTGCATAGCGGACCAGGCCGCTGCAGTCGAAGCCCTGGCTGGGCGAGTTTCCGCCAAAACGGTATTTGATGCCGAGATAGGTGAGGGCGGTGGATGCCAGGCCATGTGCCTGGGGGCGGTTGATTTTTTCGGTGGCGGCCAGATAGGCGCCGAGGGGATCTGAACTGACGTGGTTGAGATAGTGGCTGCGGGAGGCACGATCATTCACCAGGAATGACGGTTCGCCTGTACCCGGGCCCGCCAATTGCTGAGTGTCATTTTGAGTGGCGCAACCCGCCAGGACCAGACACGCGGCCGCGAGCAGCACACGGAAGAAATTCGTTGTGCCAGCGGCTTGTAGGGAGTCAGGATGTGGCGGTTGAGCGGACATTTGATACCAATGAAAAAGCCCGTAACGAGAGCGGGTAGGGCCCGTCGTGGGCAGAATCAGGCGATTGCCGTCAAAAAAACTGTCCGCAGTTTACCCTAGGCCCGAAGTAGCGGTAAAGTGTTCAGCTAACCGTTAACTCATGACAGGAAGTTACATGAACACCAAACCCGTGTTGTCGGTGGCTGATGTCCAGACCATTCTTGCGGCAGCGCGCCGTCACGCAGAAGAAAACAAATGGGCCGTGACCATCGCCGTTGCGGATGACGGCGGCCATCTGTTGGGCCTGCTCCGGCTGGATGGAGCGGCACCCCTTTCCGCGCATATTGCGCCGGCCAAAGCCCGTTCCGCAGCCCTGGGTCGTCGGGAAACCAAAGGCTTTGAAGACACCATCAACCAGGGCCGCTATGCCTTTCTGTCTGCTCCGCTGGAAGGTATGCTCGAAGGCGGTGTTCCCATCGTTCACGACGGCCATGTCGTTGGGGCTGTGGGGGTCTCCGGCGTGAAGTCTGACGAAGATGCACAGATTGCGCGCGCCGGCATAGCAGCACTGCAGGCATGAGCGGGGCCGGGCCGCAAACCGCGTCCCGGCTGGCCGAGACGCTGAAACCGGGCGTTTCCAGGCGGGAACTATGGGCCTGGGCAATGTACGACTTCGCCAACTCGGGTTACACGACGGTGGTGCTCACCACCGTCTTCAGCGCATACTTCGTTGGTGTAGTGGCATCGGGCCGCGACTGGGCCACGCTTGCCTTCACCTGTGCGCTATCGCTTTCATATCTGGTCGTCATGTTGACCATGCCGGCCATCGGGGCCCGGGCCGATGCCACTGCCCGGCGCCGTCGCTTTCTTTTCATCAGTACCGCCGGCTGTGTTGTTGGCACGGCGTTCCTGGCTCTGGCCGGGCCCAATGACATTGCCATCGGCCTGGTGGCCCTGGCATTGTCGAACTATTGTTATTGTGTGGGCGAATCTCTGATCGCAGCCTTCCTGCCCGAGATCGCCCGCGAGGAAGCCCTGGGGCGTGTTTCCGGCTGGGGCTGGAGTTTCGGCTATTTCGGGGGCATGCTGACATTGGGGCTGTCCCTGGCCATCGCAACCCGGGGTGAAGCAGCCGGCCTACCGGCGGAAGCTTACGTACCGTGGGTCATGCTGCTGACCGCAGGCATATTTGCCCTGGCGGCCATTCCCTCCTTCCTTTTCCTCAGGGAAAGGTCGCCTGCCACGCACCGCGAACGCGAGGGCATCTGGCGCCGCCTGGCCAACGCATGGCGTGATACGCGCGAGAATTTTCCGGATTTCCGTATGCTCCTGTTGTGCGGGGCCTTTTATCAGGCGGGCATCGCGGTGGTCGTTGCATTGGCCGCCGTCTACGCCACGGAAGCCATGGGTTTCACCATGGCGCAGACCATGATGCTGGTATTCACTGTCAACATAGCGGCAGCCGCGGGCGCATTCGCTTTCGGTCATTTTCAAGACCACACCGGTCACAAGCGGGCCCTGGCGATCACCCTTGTTGGCTGGATTTTCATGGTGCTCGTTGCCTGGGCGGCCACGCAGGCCTGGGTGTTCTGGGTGGCGGCGACACTGGCGGGGCTGTGCATGGGAACCAGCCAGAGTGCGGGCAGAGCCATGTGTGGGGCCCTGGCACCGCCAAGGCGGCTGGCGGAATTTTTTTCACTCTGGACCTTTGCAATACAGTTGGCCGCGGTCGTTGGGCCGTTATGCTATGGCCTGGTCACTTGGGTTAGTGGCGGGAACCATCGGCTGGCCCTGCTGTTCACAGGCAGTTTTTTCGTGCTGGGGCTGCTGGTCCTGACACGTGTGGATTTTCCCCGCGGCATGCGGGCGCGCCAGCAGGCGGGCCAGGCCCTGGGCCCAGCTGGACAAGAAAACTTAAGGTAGTCATCACATAAAAGGAGACGCAGTATGTCGAGTGCAATCGATTCGGTCATGACCGAAACACGCGTATTCGGGCCTTTCGAGCGCGTGGCGAAAGACGCCCACGTGTCGGGCATGGATGCGTATCGGGCTCTTTATGACGAGGCCGCCGACGACCTGGAGGGGTTCTGGGGCCGCCAGGCGCGCGAGAACCTCATCTGGTCCAAACCCTTCACTAAGGTGCTCAACGAGTCTAATGCGCCGTTCTACACCTGGTTCGAAGACGGTGAACTCAACGTATCGGCCAACTGCCTGGACCGCCACCTGAATACCCCGGTCGCCAACAAGACTGCCATCATTTTTGAAGCGGATGACGGGCAGGTAACTCAGGTCACTTACAAGGAACTGTACGAGCGTGTCTGCAAGCTGGCCAATGCCCTGAAGTCGCTTGGCTACAAAAAGGGTGATCGTTCCATCATCTATCTGCCCATGTCGATCGAGGCCGTGGTGGCCATGCAGGCTTGTGCCCGTCTGGGTATCACGCACTCGGTTGTCTTTGGCGGCTTCTCTTCCAAGAGCTTGCATGAACGCTGCATGGACGTCGGCGCCACACTTGTGATCACCGCCGACGAGCAGAAGCGCGGCGGTCGCAACATTCCCCTCAAGCCTGCGGTGGACGAAGCCTTGTCCATGCCGGGCACGGAAGCCGTGCGCCATGTGATCGTCTACCGTCGCACCGGTGCCGACATTGCCTGGAAAGAAGGTCGTGACCTCTGGCTGCACGACGTGTTGGAGGGGCAGCCGGCGGAATGCGAGCCGGTGGCCGTCGGTGCCGAGCACCCCCTGTTCATTCTGTATACATCGGGTTCCACCGGCAAGCCCAAGGGCGTTCAGCACTCCTCGGGGGGTTATCTGCTGTCGGCCTTGCTCACCATGCGTTGGACCTTCGACATCAAGGATTCCGACATTTTCTGGTGTACGGCCGATGTGGGCTGGGTGACCGGCCATACATACATCGCATACGGGCCGCTGGCCGCAGGCGCCACGCAAATCATGTTCGAAGGGGTGCCCACATATCCTACGCCAGCACGTTTCTGGCAAATGATCGAACGCCACAAGTGCACAATTTTCTACACGGCGCCCACCGCAATCCGTTCCCTGATCAAGGCGTCGGAATCGAACGACGAGCATCATCCCAAGAAGTTCGACCTGACCAGCCTGCGCATCATCGGCTCAGTGGGTGAACCTATCAACCCGGAAGCATGGATGTGGTACTTCACCCATGTAGGCCGCGAGCGCTGCCCCGTGGTGGATACCTGGTGGCAGACGGAAACGGGCTCGCACATCTTGACACCCCTGCCGGGTGCCACACCCCTCAAGCCGGGTTCCTGCACCCTGCCGCTGCCCGGCATCGAAATCGGCATCATTGACGAAAGCGGCGAAGAGGTGCCTCCCGGCAAGGGCGGCTTCCTGGTGATCAAGAAGCCCTGGCCATCCATGATCCGCACCATCTGGGGCGACCCCGAACGCTTCAAGAAGAGCTATTTCCCCCCCGAAGCCAAAGGCTATTATCTTGCCGGCGACGGCGCCCAGCGTGACAAGGACGGATATGTCTGGATCATGGGCCGCATCGACGACGTGTTGAACGTGTCGGGTCACCGCCTGGGCACGATGGAAGTGGAATCCGCCCTGGTGGCGCATGAGCTCGTGGCTGAAGCGGCAGTTGTGGGCCGCCCGGATTCCACGACGGGTGAGGCTGTCGTGGCCTTCGTCGTGCTCAAGCGTCCGGTGCCGCAAGGGGACGAAGCCGCCGAAATTGCGCGCCAGCTGCGCGACTGGGTCGGAAAGGAAATCGGGCCCATCGCCAAGCCGCGTGAGATCCGTTTTGGTGAAAACCTGCCCAAGACGCGTTCCGGCAAGATCATGCGCCGTCTGCTGCGTGTGGTTGCTCAGAACGAAACCATCACTCAAGACGTATCTACGCTCGAGAACCCCGCAATCCTCGACCAGCTCACCAAGTCATATTGATTCTTGGCGACGGCCTGCCCTTGCGGCAGGCCAAGTGGGGAGCCACAAAGGCTCAGGGCCGCTGATTGCGGCCCTGAACCCTGGTTTACATGCCGTTGTACACCGGCCCTTCGCCCCCCTGGGGCGCCACCCACACGATATTCTGTGTTGGGTCCTTGATGTCGCAGGTCTTGCAGTGCACACAGTTCTGCGCATTGATCTGCAGGCGGTCATTGCCGTCATCATCCTTGATGAACTCGTACACACCGGCAGGGCAGTAGCGTGCTTCGGGGCCGCCGTACTTCGCCAGGTTTACCTGCACCGGCACTGACTCATCCTTCAGGGTCAGGTGGATGGGCTGGTCTTCCTCATGGTTGGTGTTGGAAATGAACACCGAACTGAGACGGTCGAAGGTCAGCTTGCCGTCGGGCTTCGGATATTCGATGCGAGCACACTCGGCAGCCGGTTTGAGGCAGGTGTGGTCGGCGACCTTGCGATGAATGGTCCAGGGCATCTTGCCCTTGAGCAGCCACTGTTCAATGCCGGTCATCACCGTTGCAACCGTGCGGCCCTTCTTGAACCACTGTTTGAAGTTGCGCGCCTTGTTGAGCTCTTCGTACAGCCAGGACGACTCGAAGGCATGGGGGTAAGCAACCAGTTCGTCACGGCTGCGGCCCGCCTTGAGCGCTTCGAAGGCGGCTTCCGCTGCCAGGGAACCCGTCTTGATGGCGGCATGGCTGCCCTTGATGCGGGATGCGTTGAGCATACCTGCCTCACAGCCCACCAGCACACCGCCGGGGAAGCACAGCTTGGGAATTGAGAGCAGACCGCCCGCGGTCAGGGAACGGGCACCGTAGGCGATGCGCTTGCCACCTTCGAAAGTGGGACGGATTGCCGGGTGGGTCTTGTAGCGCTGGAACTCTTCAAAGGGCGACAGCCAGGGGTTGGCGTAATCCAGACCAACCACCAGACCGACCACGACAATGTTGTCGTTCATGTGGTAGAGGAAGGACCCGCCATAGGTGTCCGAATCAAGGGGCCAGCCGGCAGTGTGCATCACCAGCCCGGGCTTGGATTGTGCCGGGTCGACTTCCCACATTTCCTTGATGCCGATGGCATAGCTTTGCGGGTCGCGCCCGCTGTCCAGCTTGAAGCGTTCGATGAGCTGGCGGCCCAGCTGGCCGCGTGAACCTTCGGCGAAGATGGTGTAGCGGGCATGAAGCTCCATGCCTGGCTGATAGGCATCCGTGGGCTGGCCATCGCGGCCGACGCCCATGTCGCCGGTTGCCACACCCTTCACTGCACCGTTTTCGTCGTAGAGGATCTCCTTGGCGGCAAAGCCGGGGAATACATCCACGCCCAGCGCTTCGGCCTGCTCACCCAGCCAGCGGGTGACGTGGCCCAGGCGCACGATATAGTTGCCCTCGTTGTGAAAGCACTCGGGCAGCAACCACTGGGGTGTTGCGCGGGCTCCCGTTTCCGACAGAAAGAGGAAGCGGTCTTCGGTGACCGCGGTTTCCAGCGGCGCGCCTTTCTCCTTCCAGTCGGGAATGAGTTCCGTCAGGGCGCGCGGGTCCATCACGGCGCCGGACAATATGTGTGCGCCGATCTCCGAGCCCTTTTCCAGCACACAGACGCTGATGTCTTGGTCCTGTTCAGCGGCCAGTTGCTTCAAGCGGATGGCAGCCGACAGCCCGCCTGGGCCGCCTCCCACCACCACCACGTCGTATTCCATGGATTCGCGTTCGGACATGGTTCCCTGTATCTCCTAGTCGTGAGCATTCGCGCCGCGGAGCCCTTGACCGCGTAATCAGAACACTCTTGTATATTGATTGACCTGTCCATTGTATTGCAGCCGACAGGTTTTGTTGCACTGCCACGAAAGAGAGCATCGCCGGTATACTCTGCTCACTAGAAAAATCACGGAGAGGATAAGGTGGATCTTAGAACGCAGATCAACGAAAAGGTGCAGTCGGGAGCCACCCGGGCCCTGCGTTTGGAAATGCCGGTACGCTGGGGAGACATGGACGCCTTGAATCATGTCAACAATACGGTGTATTTCCGCTACATGGAAGAGGCCCGCATGCATTATGCGACTGCCTGCGGGCTCACCGGAGCACATGCCGGGCGTGATATCGTGCTGGCAAACGTGACCTGCGATTTTCTGCGTCCCATCGTCTGGCCTGCCACCGTACTGGTTGACACCCGGTTGATACGTGTGGGCCGTTCCAGCCTCGAGTGCATGATCGAAATCAGCGTTCAGGGTGAAGATGGCCCGAGCGCAAAGGGTACGTCCATAGTGGTGGGCATTGACCCAGCCACAGGTCGATCTTTACCTTGGACAGAGGCAGAACTCGAGGGCATGGCCCGGGTGTTCCTCCTGGCGCGATAAGACGCATTTCGCATCATCGGGGCTTGCCCGGTAGGCGGCGTTCAAGGTTTCATCTACATTTCTCTGTTTTGCACAAGGAAGGGTGTAATGGATAAAGTTTTTGCTAGTGCCGAAGAAGCTTTGAAAGGCATCGTGGCCGACGGCCAGATGATCGCCGTGGGGGGCTTCGGCCTTTGCGGCATTCCGGAAGCGCTCATTGCCGCACTGCGCGATACGGGCGTGAAGAACCTGACCTGCATCAGCAACAACGCGGGAGTTGATGGTTTTGGTTTGGGCCAGTTGCTGGAAACCCGTCAGATCAGCAAGATGATCGCCTCCTACGTGGGCGAGAACAAAGAATTCGAACGCCAGTTTCTGGCTGGTGAACTCGAGCTTGAGTTCACGCCGCAGGGCACCCTGGCTGAGAAACTCCGCGCCGGCGGGGCAGGTATTCCCGCTTTCTTCACCAAGACCGGCGTGGGTACGGTAGTGGCCGAAGGCAAGGAGCTGCGTGAATTCGACGGCCAGACCTACGTCATGGAACGGGCCCTGGTGCCCGATGTATCGCTGGTGAAGGCCTGGAAGGCCGACCGTGCCGGCAACCTGCTGTTCCGCCGCACCGCGCGCAACTTCAACCCCAATGTCGCCATGGCAGGCAAGGTCACCGTGGTGGAAGTTGAAGAAATCGTCGAGACCGGTGCGCTGGATCCGGATGAAATCCACCTGCCCGGCATTTATGTGCACCGCATCGTGCTGAACGCACACCCCGAGAAGCGCATCGAGCAGCGCACCATCCGTAACCAATAAGGAGCATTGAGACATGGCCTGGACACGTGATCAAATGGCTGCGCGCGCTGCGCAGGAACTTCAGGACGGTTTTTACGTCAACCTGGGCATTGGCCTGCCCACCCTGGTGGCCAACCATGTGCCCGCCGGCATTGAGGTATGGCTGCAGTCCGAAAACGGCCTGCTGGGCATCGGTCCTTTCCCCACGGAAGACGAAGTCGACCCGGATCTCATCAATGCCGGCAAGCAGACCGTCACCACCTTGCCCGGCTCTTCGATTTTCTCCTCGGCTGATTCGTTTGCGATGATCCGTGGCGGCAAAATCAACCTCGCCATCCTGGGCGCCATGCAGGTGTCGGAAAAGGGTGACCTTGCCAACTGGATGATTCCCGGCAAGATGGTCAAGGGCATGGGCGGCGCCATGGACCTCGTGGCCGGCGTAGGCCGCGTGGTAGTTCTGATGGAGCACGTCGCGCGCAAGAAGGACGGTACCGAAGACCTCAAGCTGCTGCCAGAATGCACCCTGCCGCTCACCGGCGTCGGTGTGGTGAACCGCATCATCACCGACTTGTGCGTACTGGACATCACCGATGATGGCTTCAAGCTGGTCGAGCTGGCTGACGGCGTTACAGTGGATGAAGTCGTTACCAAGACTGGCGGCAAGCTGGACGTCTCTGCGGTGGCTGCCTGAGTCATGAGCGTCGGCGAGCGGCTGGAACATCTGCGCAAGGTCATGCGCGAGCTGGGTGTGGACGCCTGCGTGGTGCCCACTTCCGACCCGCACCTATCCGAGTATCTTCCCGGTCACTGGCAGGCGCGGGAGTGGCTTTCCGGCTTCACAGGCTCAGCGGGTACGCTGGTGGTCTGTGCAGATGCCGCCGCCTTATGGACAGACTCCCGTTACTGGGAGCAGGCCGAATCCGAACTCCAGGGCAGCGGCATCCAACTAATGCGCGCTGGGCATAGTGATGTCCCGTCCACCCAAGTTTGGGTCACGGAGCAGCTGTCCAAAGGGCAATGCGTTGCCATTGACGGCGACGTCCTGTCAGTGCACACGGGGCGGCAGTGGCAGGAAGCGTGTCAGGGCGCCGGCTTGCGCCTGGCCCTGGATTTTGACCTGCCTGGCAAGGTCTGGGTGGGCCGTCCGGGCCTGCCGGATGGCAGCATCATTGAACTAACCGCGCCCTGGGCCTGTCGCAGCCGCCAGGAAAACCTCCATGCGTTGCGCGATGAAATGCAGCGCCGCAATGTGCAGTGGCATCTCCTTTCCGCCCTGGATGACATCGCCTGGTTGTTCAATCTGCGGGGCAATGATATTCCCTACAACCCCGTATTCCTGTCGCATGCCCTGGTGGGTATGGAAACCGCCACCTTGTTCGTGGATGCCGGCAAGCTCGCTGCGGGGCTGGAAGGCATACTGGAGGCGGACGGCGTCAACGTGAAGCCTTACGAAGCCATAGGTGCTGCGCTAGCGGGTTTGCCGGAAGGCACACGCTTGCTGGCCGACCCGGCTCGTGTCACGGTCGGGCTGCTCAACCTCGCATCCGGGGCAAGCATTGTTGAAGGCACCAACCCCGCCCATCTGTTCAAGTCGCGCAAGAACGCGGGGGAAGTGGCCAACATCCGCAGCACCATGGAAGAAGACGGTGCTGCCCTGTGCGAGTTCTTTGCGTGGTTCGAAAGTGCATTGGGCAAAGAGCGCATAACAGAACTCACCATAGACGAGCGCATCACGGCGTCGCGCGCACGTCGCCCGAATTTTGTCTCGCCGAGTTTCGGCACCATTGCCGCCTGGCGCGCAAACGGTGCCATGCCGCATTACCATGCAACCGAAGAGGCGCATGCGGTCATAGATGGTGACGGCCTGCTGCTGATCGACTCAGGTGGCCAGTACCTGGGTGGCACCACGGACATCACCCGCGTCGTACCCGTCGGGCAGGTCAGCGAAGCCGAGAAACGCGATTACACGGCAGTTCTCAAAGGCATGATTGCGCTTTCCCGGGCGGTATTCCCGGCCGGCATCCCCGCCTACGCACTGGATGCTCTGGCGCGCGCACCCATCTGGAATCTGAGTGCCGATTACGGCCACGGAACCGGACACGGCGTGGGTTACTTCATGAATGTTCATGAGGGGCCGCAATCCATTTCCTGGCGCAATACGGCCAATGTGCATGCCGTGATGCAGGAAGGCATGGTCACCTCCAACGAGCCGGGCCTGTATCGTCCAGGCCGCTGGGGAATCCGCATCGAGAATCTTGTGCTGGCCACACCGCATGAAAGCACCGAGTTCGGCGATTTCCTTCGCTTTGAAACGCTCACGCTTTGCCCGATAGATACACGCTGTATCGACGTGAGCATGCTTGGGCCAGACGAAATTGCTTGGCTGGATGCCTACCATGCTGACGTGCGCCGACGCTTAGAGCGCCTGGTCAGTGGCGAAGCGCTGGCGTGGCTCATGCGCCGCACTGAGCCTCTGCGGGCTTCGTGACTGCTCAACCTTTCGGCTACAATTCAAATTTCCAGCAGCGGCCCGATACACCCCGGGCCAAACCCGACATGACCAAGTACGTATTCGTCACGGGAGGCGTCGTCTCCTCCCTGGGTAAAGGCATTGCTGCCGCCTCGCTGGCAGCTATCCTGGAATCCCGCGGCTTGCGCGTCACCATGCTCAAGCTCGATCCCTACATCAACGTTGACCCCGGCACCATGAGCCCCTTCCAGCATGGCGAAGTATTCGTCACGGAAGACGGCGCCGAAACCGACCTCGATCTCGGCCACTACGAACGCTTCATCTCGGCGCGTATGCGCAAGGTGAACAACTTCACCACGGGCCAGATTTACGAATCAGTCTTGCGCAAGGAACGCCGGGGCGATTACCTCGGCAAAACTGTGCAGGTCATTCCGCACATCACGAATGAAATTCAGGATTTCATCGTGCGCGGTGCCAAAGCTGCATGGGACGGCGCAGCAGATGTCGCCATCGTGGAAATCGGCGGAACGGTGGGCGATATTGAATCGCTGCCTTTCCTGGAAGCCGTTCGCCAGATGAGTCTTCGCCTAGGACGCAACAATGCCGCCTTCGTGCATCTGACATTAGTCCCCTACATTGGCTCGGCCGGTGAGCTCAAGACCAAGCCCACCCAGCACTCCGTTCAGAAACTTCGGGAAATCGGCATTTATCCGAATGCGCTGCTGTGCCGTGCCGACCGCCGCATTCCTGACGAAGAGCGCGCCAAGATTTCGCTGTTCTCCAATGTACCGCTGGACGCCGTCATCTCGGTCTGGGACGCCGAAACCTCGATATATGAAATTCCCGGCATGTTGCACGAGCAGGGCCTGGATTCCATCATCTGCGACGCGCTGGCAATTTCGCCTCCTCCGGCAGACCTCTCCATGTGGGAGCGCCTGATCGATGCGATCAAGCACCCGCAGCACCATGTGCGCATCGGCATGGTTGGCAAGTATGTCGATCTCACCGAATCCTACAAGTCACTGTCCGAAGCACTGTCCCATGCCGGCATCCACACCCGCTGCCGCGTCGAAATCGAATACCTCGATTCAGAACTCATCGAGGAGCAGGGCACGGGCTGTCTGGAAGGTCTGGATGCCATTCTGGTTCCCGGCGGTTTCGGCAAACGGGGTACCGAAGGGAAAATTCGCGCCATCCGCTACGCACGTGAAAACGGCATTCCCTTCCTGGGCATCTGCCTGGGCATGCAACTGGCTGTGGTGGAATTCGCCCGCCATGTGGCAGGTCTGGGCGGCGCCAACAGTACTGAATTCGACCCGGCTGCAGCCCACCCGGTGGTGGCGCTCATTTCCGAATGGCAGGACCGCGAAGGCCGTATCGAGAAACGCGACGCCAATTCCGACCTGGGCGGTACCATGCGCAAGGGGGCGCAACGTTGCCCGGTTCAGCCCGGCACTCGTGCATACGAAATCTACGGGCCGGAAGTCAACGAACGCCATCGTCACCGCTATGAGGTGAACAATGTGTACGTGTCCCGGCTGGAAGAGGCCGGCATGGTCATCAGTGCCCGTACGCCCACCGAGGCTTTGCCGGAAATCATGGAGCTGCCCAATCACCCCTGGTTCATGGGTGTGCAGTTCCACCCGGAATTCACCTCCACACCGCGCGACGGGCACCCGCTGTTCATCAGCTACATCAAGGCTGCGCTGGCTCACCAGCAGCAGCGCGATGCCAAGTAAAAGGAATCGTCAATGAAACTCTGTGGCGTGGAAGTCGGGCTGGATCATCCTTTCTTTCTGATCGCGGGCCCTTGCGTGATCGAATCGCGCCAGATGGCGTTCGACACGGCCGGCGCGTTGAAAGAACTTACGTCCGAGCTCGGCATACATTTCATCTACAAGAGTTCCTTCGACAAGGCCAACCGCAGTTCGGGCCGCTCCTATCGCGGCCCGGGTCAGGAGGAAGGCCTGCAGATTCTGGCTGATGTCCGTGCGGAGCTGGGTGTACCCGTGCTCACGGATGTTCACACCACCGAACAGGTGGCCGATGTCGCAGCGGTGGTGGATGTCCTCCAGACCCCGGCATTCCTGTGCCGGCAGACGGATTTCATCCACGCCTGTGCCGCCACCCTGAAGCCTGTCAACATCAAGAAGGGCCAGTTTCTGGCACCGCATGATATGGCCCAGGTCGTGGCCAAGGCGCGTCAGGCCGCCCTTGATGCAGGTGGCGATGGCCACAACATCATGGTGTGTGAACGCGGCGTATCCTTTGGCTACAACAACCTGGTGTCCGACATGCGTTCGCTGGCCATAATGCGTGAAACCCAGTGTCCGGTAGTGTTTGACGCCACCCATTCGGTGCAGCTGCCGGGCGGGCAGGGTACCTCTTCCGGAGGTCAGCGCGAATTCGTTCCCGTGCTGGCACGTGCAGCCGTGGCCGTGGGTGTGGCGGGCCTTTTCATGGAAACCCATCCCAACCCTGACCAGGCTTTGTCGGATGGCCCCAATGCAGTGCCTCTGTCTCAAATGCGCTCGCTGCTGCAATCTCTGCAGGCGCTCGACCGCGTGGTCAAGGCCGACGGCGTACTCCGCACTGAATTCCGCAGCTAATTGGGGGCATGGGCCGGCGCCGAGTCCTACCATCAGCTCAGACCTGATTTTTCGCCCGGATATCCGGGCTTTTTTGCGCTAGAATTGTTGATAGGTCAACTGTTTTGTGAAAATGAATTCACCTTCAGCACGCGGGCCCGGCTCGGGCATGCTCCTTTCCTTCAGGGAATCTCTTTTTGCGATGCTGGGCCTGGGGTTTGTCACCATGATGGTGGCCATCGACCAGACCGTCGTGAGTACCGCGTTGCCTACGGTGGTGGCCGAGCTACGCGGTTTCCAGTTTTATGCATGGGTCACCACCGCCTATCTGCTGACCACCATCGCCACCATACCCATTTTCGGCCGGCTGGGGGATTTTTACGGGCGCAAGCCCTTCGTGGTCGCCTCCATCATTCTTTTCCTATTTGCTTCCGTACTGTGCGGGCTAGCGCAGTCCATGGTGCACCTGGTTCTTGGCCGCGCGCTGCAAGGGGTAGCCGGCGGCATGATGCTCAGCACGACTTTCGCTGTTGTGCCTGACCTTTTCCCCGACCCGCGCGTCCGGCTGCGCTGGCAGGTCATACTGAGCAGTTGCTTCGGAATTGCCAATGCAGTCGGCCCAACCCTGGGCGGCTTCCTCACTTACTACCTGGGCTGGCGCGCAGTCTTCTTCATGAATGTGCCCGTGGGTCTGGCCGGGCTGTTTTTCGTCTGGCGCTATCTACCCCACGTACGTCACATGCAGGTCAGCGGCATACGTCTGGACTGGCAGGGCGCGATACTCATTACCTGCGCCCTGGTGGGGCTGCAGTTTCTGGTGCAATGGCTGCCGTCCCAGGGCGCGGGCATGAACATGGTTCTTCTGGGGCTCTTCACCCTGGCTTGCTTTGCGACTTTCATCTGGTGGGAAGGTCGCTGTAGCGCGGCGCTGATTCCTCTGGACATGTTCAAGGACCGCAGCATCGCCATCATGTGCCTGCTGTCGACATTCCTGGGCTTCGTCATGTTCGGGTTGCTCATCTATGTCCCCCTTCTCCTGCAGGGGGGCTTTGGTCTGAGCTCCCGCGAAGTCGGGGTGATAATCACACCGCTGGTCGTCTGCATTACGGTGGGCAGCATTTTCAGCGCTCGGGTGGTGACGCGCATAGGTCGTCCGGAATACATCCTCTATGCTGGTTTCGCCCTACTTGCAGTGTGCGGAACCGGCTTTCTGCTGGTGGATGCAGACACGCATCGGGGCTGGTTGGTGGCGAACCTGGCCGGTTGCGGGGTCGGCTTGGGCTTTGTGATGCCCAACCTGACCATCTTCAGCCAGGAAATAGTCAGCCGTTCGCGACTGGGCATTGTCACCGCCGTCATGCAGTCCACCCGCATGATAGGCGGAGCGCTGGGCACGGCAGTGATCGGTTCGGTGGTCACCCATTTCTACGTCGAGGGCGTACGCCAGCTCAATATCAGTGGATTCGGCAAGGGCAACTGGCTGACACGCCTGGAAGACCCTCAGGTGCTGGTCAACGCAAAAATACAGAGTGAGTTCGTGGCGATGTTGCAGCGGCAGGCACTCCATGGGGAAACCTTCATTCTGCATGCTCGCGAATCCCTGGTCTGGGGCATACACTCAGGCTTCGTGTTGGCTGTACTGATGGCCGTCCTGAGTCTGGTCTTCCTGCTTCGTTTGCCGAGATTCCAATTCGGTAACAATCGCAGTGCAGGCGGGCCGGGCGAGCACGACACTGCATCAGCCGCGAATAACGGAGAAAAAAATCCTCAATGATCGATTCCCAGCATCTGCAGTTCATTCAACAACTAGGCCGCAGCTACCGTGCTTTCGTCGCGGGCTTCGAGGCACACACTGGCCAGTCCATGGCGCGCTGGCGCATCCTCGTGCGGCTCAGCCGGGAAGCAGAAGTATCGCAGAAGCGCCTGGTGCAGGAGCTGATGATCGATCCGGCCGCGCTGACGCGGCAGCTGAAGGCGCTGGAGCGTATAGGCCTGGTCACCCGGCGGAATGATGTACACGATGCACGCCTGACCAATGTGGCGCTCACCGCAGCAGGCAGGCAGGCGGTGGATTCAACCATGACCTTGCGCAATGAGTATCTGGAATGGGCGTTGGGAGATCTGCCCCTGCCGGATATCGAGGTCATTATGCAGACTTTGATCAAGCTTGAGCAGCACGTTTCCAATCGGCCGGCCACTCCACGACCGGCTCCGCGCCGCCGGTCTGCGGCACCATAGCGGCGAAGGCCGACCAAGATTAAGACATTCGGGCCCGTTCGAGAGGTCCGGTCAGTGCGGCGGGTTCGGTTGATTCGGCGGGTTCGGCAGCCAATCTGGTTCACCGGGTACGGCAGTAGGACAGTGTCCAAATCGGGTGCCGGATACAAATTGTCGGCCGCAATTCCGGCCATTTGCTCAGGCGAGGGCCAGGGGCGGCTACAATCTGGCATTTATGCCTGCAGCCCTTTGTTGGCCTCGCAGGATTCCAAACCAACTCAGGCAGGACAGACAGAGATCATGAGTGCAATCGTAGACATCATCGGGCGCGAAATCCTTGATTCGCGCGGCAATCCCACCGTGGAATGCGACGTGTTGCTGGAATCCGGGGCCATGGGCCGCGCGGCTGTTCCCTCCGGCGCATCCACCGGCTCACGCGAAGCCATCGAACTGCGCGACGGTGACTCTGCCCGCTATTTGGGCAAGGGTGTTCTGCGCGCCGTGGAAAACCTGAATACTGAGATTTCCGAAGCGCTGATGGGCCTGGACGCTCAAGAACAGACCTTCATCGACCGCACTCTCATCGACCTGGACGGCACGGAAAACAAGGGCCGTCTGGGCGCCAATGCCATGCTTGCCGCGAGCATGGCCGTGGCACGTGCTGCTGCTGACGAATCGGGCCTGTCGCTGTACCGTTATTTCGGCGGCAGCGGCCCCATGCAGATGCCCGTTCCCATGATGAACGTCATCAATGGTGGCGCACACGCCAACAATACGCTGGACATGCAGGAATTCATGATCCTGCCCATCAGCGCCAAGAGCTTCCGTGAAGCACTGCGCATGGGCGCGGAAGTCTTCCACGCATTGAAGAAGCTGATTGACAAGCAGGGCATGTCCACCGCAGTGGGTGATGAGGGTGGCTTCGCACCGAATGTCGCCAACCACGAAGCCGCGATTCAGCTTATTCTCAACGCCATTGAAGAAGCGGGCTACGAAGCAGGTTCGCAAATCGCCCTGGGCCTTGATTGCGCCTCCACCGAGTTTTACCGTGACGGTCTCTACCACCTCGCAGGCGAAGGCGGAATTGCCCTGAGCGCACCCGACTTCGCCAACCTGTTGGCCAGCTGGTGCGACAAGTACCCCATTATCACCATTGAAGACGGCATGGCCGAAAACGACTGGGAAGGCTGGCAACTGCTGACCAAGCAGCTTGGGCGCCAGGTTCAGCTGGTGGGCGATGACCTCTTCGTCACCAATACCAAGATACTGAAGCAGGGTATCGAGCAAGGTGTTGCCAATTCCATTCTCATCAAGATCAACCAGATCGGAACCCTGACGGAAACCTTCGCAGCCATCGAAATGGCCAAGCGTGCAGGTTATACGGCGGTGATTTCCCACCGTTCCGGCGAAACCGAAGACTCCACCATTGCCGACATTGCCGTGGCAACCAACGCCATGCAGATCAAGACAGGCTCGCTCTCGCGTTCCGACCGCATGGCCAAGTACAACCAGTTGCTGCGCATTGAGGAAGAACTGGCGGACGTTGCCAGCTACCCCGGCCGTGAGGCGTTCTACAACCTGCGTTGATCAACGCGCCCGGCCCTGTGGCCGGGCATTGCCACTATTCCATGCGCCTGCTGCTGATTGTTCTTCTGCTGCTGACCGCCATCACGCAATACCCGCTATGGTGGGGCAAAGGCGGGTGGCAGCGGGTGCGTGAGCTGCAGGCGAAAATCGAGGCGCAGGAAGAAATCAACGAAGCGCTCACTGCGCGTAACAATGCGCTTGCGGCTGAAGTCCAGGACCTTACTGCGGGTACTGACGCCATTGAGGAACGGGCCCGTACAGAAATGGGGCTGATTCAGGAAGATGAGATATTTGTTCATCTTCCACCTCGCGAATAGCACCTTCATACAACACCCTTCAATCGCAACACCCTGGGCACATGTCGTCCCAAAGCGGTGGGGCTTCATTTTCCGCGTCATCGAACCCATTGCCGGCCGCGTCGTCCACGCCAGGCCAGCCCCCGCTTTCTTGGCCGGTTGGTGGCGAGCCTGCATCCGGCGGCCAATGTGGCGTCTCAGGTAGGGTATCGTGCCCCGGTAGACCTGGTGGGACTGTTCCAGGTTCCCCGGCGGAGTCTGGCCCAGCGGGCTTGAGGCCGGGTGGCGCATCGCTGTCTTCTGAAGCGGACGGGGCTCCTGTTAGTGGCTTGCCCCCAGGTGCTCCACCAGTTGTACGGCCGACAGACAGAACATCCAGGCACCACAGGCCGGTGCAGGAGCGGGCCGTTCCTGGACCGGTTCCGGGACCAGCACCCGTGCCGACAGGTGGGCCGGAGCCTTCGGTGCCGGCCGGGGCGGCCTGGCCTTGCCGGACAACCCTGCCGTGAGACGGCAGGTTCCCGGCTATCGGGTGGGATTGCATCAGCAGGGAGACCTGCCGTCTGATGGGCAGATAGCCCGCAACCGCCATTGCCCGGGATCCGTAGCTGGAGCCTGACGGTGCCAGAATTTTCACGAGTTGCCGCAACCCTGGCAGCAGGGGCTCGTGCAGCCAGGTGAGGTGCAGCACCAGCGTATTGGCTTCCACAATATTCTGGCCCGACTTGGGGCCACGTCCCTGGGCCCAGCCCGAGGCTATGCGATCACGGTGTTGGAGTGCTAGATAGTCGTTGTCGATGACGCTGTGGCCCAGCGCGGGCAAGTCTGGGTGACTGGAGGAGAAATCCTGGAATGAGGCCACTGAAGGTGAAAGTATCTCCATACGCCAGGCCGGCAGCCCCGTGGCCTGTTCACGGCGCGCCATGGCGCGCTCCAGCCGGGCTCGGGTCTCTGCGGGGCTGGGAGCCACGAAGACTGGCAACATTGCTTCAATGAACGCGGCGTCCAGGATGTCGGGCCGGGCATGCTGGGTGATGGCGGCGCGACCGGCCTGCATCAGGGCATTGCTGACCGCCTGCCGCGCGAAGAACCAGTGGATGGCCTCCAGGCTGCCCAGACCGAGCAGCAGAACAATGGGTACGGCCAGCAGGAACTCAACCGAACCCTGGCCACGCTCGGAGTCGTTACGCTTCATGAGGCAGCAGTGTGCTGTCTGATGAAGGGCCTGTCGATTGTGGAAACTGCGTGTGAGTGCCGGCAGCGGCTGCTGCATTTCGGTGTGCCGGTGCAACCTGCCAGCACCCCCGGGACCAGGTTCCGGGTATCAGTGCAGTGGCCGAACACCGCACTGATCAGCTTCGAGATATCAATGCAGGGTCTGGGAACCGCTGTCGTCCAGGTTCTGCAGGAACAGCCCGGCACAATCGACCGCGTCAAACTCGTAGGGCTTTCCGCAGAAGTTGCAGGAAACGGTCACCTTCTCGCGTTCTGAAAGCAGGGATTCGATTTCCGCTCGGCCCAGCATGCGCAGCATGGCGCTGACTCGCGCGCGTGTGCACGAGCAATGCCAGGCAGGCTCCCGAGATTCCAGTTCCTGCAGTGTTTCCTGCCAGAACAGACGACGGAGGATGGTGTCTGTGTCGGTGTCCAGCAGTTCAGCCCGCGTGAGGGTGGCGGCCAGCTGCGTGATGCGGTTCCAGGATTCCGCCTTGGATTCCGCTGCAGGGCCCTCCGTAGAGCCGGGACCCGCCTGTTCACCATCGTTGGTATTGATGCCACCGACATCTGGCAAGCGTTGCAGCAGCAGCCCGCTGGCTACATGATCATTCGCCGCCAGCCACAGCTTGGTGTCGAGCTGTTCCGAATTGCGCATGTAGGCTTCCAGTACCTCGGCCACTGTTTCGCCTTCCATGGGGACAATGCCTTGGTAAGGTGCCATATTGGAATCCCTGCCTGGGTCCAGCAGCACGGTGAAGCGGCCATGGTCGTAAGTGTTCAGCAGGGTCTGCAATGTGCCGTCAGACGGAACCAGGTCCGGGTCGCGCAGATTGACCGTAGCGCGGAATGTGAGGTCGGAGGTGCATTCCACCACGATCAGCGCCACCGGGCCGTCGCCCTGCAACTGCAGTACAACCGAACCTTCGAACTTGATGTTGGTGGCCAGCAAAACTGCAGCGGCCGTGAGCTCACCCAGCAGGCTGCTGATGCAGGGCGGGTAGTGCTGATGGGCCAGGCCGGTTTGCCAGGAAGTGTCCAGGCGTACGGCCTGGATGCGGGCGCTACCGTCGCCCATGAGATATTTCTTGAAGGTATCCGTCATTCAGCTATTTTAGCAGCCACGCACCTTGGCCCGTGCCGAAACCAGCATGCTGCGCTGCTGTTCCCGAGCGCGCAGGACATGGCGCCTGATCTGCCCGTCAGCCGTGGTGGGCAGGCGGTCCACCACCTCAATTTCTTTTGGAGTCTGCCAGGCGGCAAGCCGCTCGCGTACGTGTGCTTGCAAGGTTGCGGCCAGGGTGTCCTGGTGAATGGTAACGCCGCTGTCGAGCACAACAAAGGCCTTGATGGAATGCCCCCGGCTGCCTTCCGGTTTGGGAACAACGGCTGCGCATTTCACGGCAGGATGCTGTTTCAGGCATTCCTCGATTTCCAGCGGGCTGACCCGGTAGCCACCAGCCCGGAAGACATCATCCACGCGCCCCAGGAACCAGCAATAGCCATCTTCGTCGATGGAGACCATGTCTCCGGTGAGGAACCAATCATTGTCGAAG
>JAJUFI010000146.1 GCA_029263795.1 Alcaligenaceae bacterium | reverse complement strand
GCTGGAAGGCAGCCATGGTGCCAAAGCCGGCGCCCCATACCACGTCGCCCAGCGGGTTGGCGGCTTCGGCCTCGATACGCTTCATGAGCGCACCCGTGCCGGAGGTCACGCGCTGGACGGTGAGGTCACGCGCCTTGTCCTTGGCGATGTCCAGGGCCACGTCGATCACCTGCACGTTGTTGGAGGTATAGACGACTGCTTCTGCAGCAAAAGCGCTTGCGCCGAAAGTCATGGCCGCAGTGGTCAGGACGGCGGCAGCGCCGGTCTTCAGGGAGAATGCTTGGCTCATGTGAGTGGCCTCGTAAACGTAGAGTTAGCGACTGGAGAAAAGGTCGAGTTTGAGAAAGCGCACCGCGAGATACACGGGCACAATAATCACGAACATCAGGATGACGCCATAGGCAGAAGCCCGCGCCAGATACCCGGCGTCAATCTGCCGGAACATCTGGATGGGCATAGTTTCCATACCACCGTAATACAGCACGATGGTGGCGGAAATTTCCGCCAGCGATGTCACCCACATGAGGATGGCCGCACCGAGAATGGCCGGTTTCATGACTGGCAGCACCACTTTGAAGAAACTCTTGACGGGCGATACACCAAGGTTGATGGAAGCCTCTTCAATCGAATCGGGAATGCTGTAGAGCGAGGCTGAGGCCGAGCGTATGGAAAACGGCACTTTACGCACAAAGTAGGCAGCGGCCATGATGACCCAGGTGCCCGTCAAAATGATGTAGCCGCTGTTATAGGTGTGGATCAGCGCAATACCCAGTACTGTGCCGGAAATGGCCAGCGGCAGCATCACCACGTAATCCAGCATGCTCACCACCCACATGCGCTTCTTGACGATCAGATAGCTCGCCACTGTGGCGAAACAGGTACCTGCAATGGCAGCCACGCTGGCAAGCATCAGCGAATTGATGATGGGTTCAGGGGCATTGCGCAGGGCGCGCTCCATGTTCTCGAGCGTCCAGGTGCCGTACTGCATGACCGGCCCGCGCGCTTTGGTGAAGGCGCCGATGATCACGGTGACGGCAGGAATCATGGAAAACGCCACAAACAGCACTGCACCGCCCGTCAGCAACACCGCCGACAAGCCTTTGGCGCGCACCGCGCGCGGGGCCCTGCCCTGCTGCATTTGATAAGTCTTGCGCTCCACGATGCGTTTTTGCACGAAAAGCACGGCACCCACCAGGATTACCGACACTACCGCCAGCACACTCTGCATGATGGGATTGCCACCCATTTCCGAGAGGAAAGTCTGGTAGGTGAGCGAGGAAAGCACATCCACGCTGCCACCGAGAATCATCGGAATGGAGAAGTTGTCCACCGCCAAGGTGAAGACAATCATGGCATTGATGAGAATAGCCGGGGCAAGCACGGGCAAGGTCACCGTGAAGAAGCGACGCACACTGCTGGCGCCCAAGTTCACGGCGGCCTCTTCTATGGTGCCGTCCAATGCCTTCAGGGCCGCCAGCATGCCTATGTAAACATAGGTGTAATCGTTCAGAATGAGTGTGTAGGTCATTCCGAACCAGCCATAGAAAGACGGCAAGTCTATGCCTATGCTTTCCAGGAAGTGGCGGGCGATGCCGTTGTTGCCCAGCAGCATGAGCCAGGCCTGTGACACGACGATGTCGGGAAGGATGATGGTGGCCAGCGGCAGCAGCGCCACTATGCCCTTGCCCGGGAAGTCGTAGCGCGCCACGACGTAGGCCAGCGGCGCTCCAAGTGTCAGGGTGCCGATGGTCGCAATGACACCGAGCTTGACTGTGTTCCAGAAGGCTTCCACATAGCGTGGCGATTCGAAGAAAGTCTGGAAGCCCTGCAGGCTGAAGCGACCGGTTTCCGGGTCGATGGCGCTCTGATGAAATAGCGAGGCCAGGGGCCATACCACGAAGGCCACCAGCACCAGGAGGCAGAGCAGTGCGGGAATGAACCAGGGGGACCCCAGTTCCTTGGCAAACGAATTACGCATGGTCGTGCTCACGCCTGAACAAGACGGCATTCCGCGCTGAAGCTCACGAACACCGGAGCATTCGGGCCAAGCTGCGGGTCCTGTGCCGCGGGCACATCCACATTCACATTCTGGCCATCTGCCAGCTTCAGGGCGTAGGTTGCCTTATAGCCGAGGTAGCGGCGATGCAGTACGGTGGCCGGTACCCGGGTGGCATCTTCCGCCGCCTGGTGCAAGGAGATGTGCTCAGGCCGTGCTGCCAGGCTGCATTGGCCTTGGGGAGCAACATTGCCAACCCCGAAACGTGCGCCCGCCAGCTGTACCTGACAGCCATCACCCGCCTGGCTGACGCCTTCAATGTTCAGCAGGTTGGCGGCGCCGATGAAGTCGGCTGCATACGCCGTATGCGGGCGCGCATAAAGGCCTTCAGGCGTGTCGAGCTGGTCAATGCGCCCATTGCGCAGCAGTGCGATACGGTCGGACATGGAAAGCGCCTCTTCCTGATCGTGTGTCACGAAGATGGCGGTGATGTTCGATTCTTGTTGCAGCTGGCGAATGACGTCGCGCATCTGAATGCGCAGTTTGGCATCCAGGTTGGAAAGCGGTTCGTCCATCAGCAGTACGCGCGGCTCGATGACCAGTGCGCGGGCCAGAGCCACACGCTGCCGCTGGCCACCGGACAGTTCAGCCGGGTAGCGTTTCGCCAGGTGCCCAAGCTCCACACGCTCCAGCATGCGCCCAACTTTGTCTGCAATCACCGACGAGGACTGCTTGCGCACACGCAGGCCATACGCAACGTTGTCGAAAACAGTCTTGTCGGGGAAGAGAGCGTAATCCTGGAAGACCATGCCGGTTTCGCGCTTGTGCGCAGGCAGGCGCGTAATGTCCACGCCATCCAGCATCAGCCGGCCTTCATCGGGAATGATGAAGCCCGCTATCATGCGCAAGAGCGTGGTCTTACCACAGCCACTGGGGCCCAATAGTGTGAAGAACTCTCCGTGCGCGATGTTGAGGGAAAGATGATCAATGATGGTGGCATCGCCATAGCGTTTGACGATGCCGTCGATGAATATGTCAGCCATTTCTAGAAAGTAAAAGCCCGTTAAGGCAGTAGACGGCTGAATTGTGACAGAAAAATGACTGACGTATATCGGAGGAAAGGGTAGAAATTTGGCCCACCCTCTACCCGTATCAATGCGGAACGTTGCCAAACCTCAACGGAAGGCCGACATTGGCGTCCGGAAGCAGCTTCTGCAGGGCCTGGTAACTTTCCCAGGCCTGCTGGAAATCAGCGTAGCGGGCTACCGTGATTCCGGCATTCTTGAAGTAATCGACCTGAAGTGGCTGAGGTGCAAACTGCCGCAGGGCATTGCGGGCTATGTCCTCTGACACTTTTCCGATGGTCACTTCGTGATTCGACACGCCCACCACATTGTTCATGTCCACCAGCAATGTGGTCTGCGAACTCCCAGCGCCCGGCAGGACGCGGTAGACGCCCTTGCCTATGCGGTAGCTTGGTAGTGTTCCCATTTTCTGCAGTTCAGGCCTGCCAAGCCTTTGGCCGGGTGTGGGCGTATCAGCCGCCGACACCGGGTTCACCATGGCCAGTGAAGTGCAGAGCAAGCCAAACAAGAAAACCTTCTTCATCGCCGTCAATCCTGAATGAGGTGAACGCCGTTACTGAGCAATGATACGCGCGGATACGACGAAGGCATATGCATCATCGCCCAGTTCGATGCCGTCATCGTCGTCATCGTCGTCGTCATCATCATCGCTGCCTGGGTTCGGGCAAGGCAGCGACATGAATTCCGTCACAGTTCCGTCCCCATTGCGCTTGCCTACGAGTTTGCTGGGTTCGGGATTGGAAGCTATCAGGAACAGTTCCCAGTCGCCAGCCGCCTGCTCACCATAGAATGCATAGCTACCCAGGGCGTAGTCGACGAAATACCCTATTCCCTCTGCCCTGAAGTGGTCGTCAGGCATCTTGAGTATGGAAGTGGTGCCCGAGGGGGACCTGACCGCAACCCCCACCGCACCCAAACATACATTTCCGCCCGTCAGACGTACCTGGAACTGGTCCACCGTCTGTTCCCCGCCGGTGAACTTGCCGAGGGACGTAATGCGTTTATATGGAAATTCCCGCTGAATACGCGGCACGTCTGCGGGAACGGGGAAGGCCGAATCCGCGCCTGCACCGTCATACCAGTAGGACAAATAGCGGAATTCGGGAATGGTGACATCTCCTCCCCGGCTCATGGACGGATTGGCAGCATATTCCTTGGCGAGGGCCACAGCCCTTTCAGCGTCAGGCAAACCGAAACCATACCAGTTGGAATACTCAAGGCCCGCACCGTTCACCTGCCAGCCCAGGTTCAATGGTGTCAAGGTGGCACCATCTACGATATCTTTCGCGCCACCACGCACTTCCACCACTTCGTTGGTGGTGAGATCCATCATGGAGCCGTAAGGTTTGTCGCCCCGGTACGGAATGCGGTCAAGATAGTCCGGGTCCACCTTCCGGGCTGAAAGACGGAGAATTTCGCGAACGTCACGCCAGGTGAGCTCTGGATTGGCGCTCAGAACCAGGCTGGCCACGCCTGAGATGGTCGGCGCCGCTGACGAGGTGCCGTTCATGGACATGTAGTCGCAATTCGGGTTGTCCGGCACACCGTTGCGCTCGGACTGCCCCCGAAGGAATGGAGTGGGCGCATTGGTGTTGCTGTAGCCCTCAATGCAGCCGCGCAGATCCGTCGTGTAGACGGTGGGGCCGTCCTGCCCGCTCTCGCCTGCCCCTTCGCCATAGAGGCCGTTTCTGCCCATCTCCCCGCCGAAACCGGATACCCACACCACAGACCCGGCACTGCTGTAACTACTGGCGACGCCTTTAGCATTGAGCGCCGCAACGGCCAGAATATTGGGTTCAAGCGTGAAATTGTCGTTGGCCGGGTTGCTGCAGTCGAAATACGCTGGAAGACCTATGCCGCAAAGTGGTTCTGAGAACGAATTACCCGCTGCCTTGATGAAAATGGCACCCTTGCCACCACGCAGATTCTTCAGACCGCGAGGAAGCTGAGGGTCGGTCACTGGGGATTCGTACGGCATGGCAACCGTATCTAGCCCGTAAGACGCGTTGAATACATCGGTCTGGCTAGACCATTCGCTGCCGCCATGAACGAGGTAGGGGGCGTTGGGAACGTACTGGGCCTCAATGTAATTGACCCCGGCAATGCTGGCCATCGGCGCAATGCCCATGACCCCTTTCCCATTCTGGGCAGCCCCGATGATGCCCGCCACACCCGTGCCATGGGCTTCCATGTCTTCGAACGGATGAGGGTCGTTGGTGTTAGAGAGCAAGTTCCAGGAGCGGCTGTAGTCTGCGTTGGGCAGAAGATCCTCATGCTGTAAGTCAACGCCTGAATCAACCACCAGCACCTTCACCCCCTGGCCCTTGATGCCCTGCCTGTGCACAGGTTCAACGTTCAGGTCAAGATTGCCGGCGAAGACTTCAGGGTAGTCCTTGAACCAGCTGTCGGCATGGTTCAGCGCCCATTGGAAGGTATAGAGGGGTTCTGTTTCGCCCGTGCTGCACCCGTAAGGCTCGGTATTGGGGCAGGCTATATCGATGGAATCACCATCGCTTCCACCACAGGCGGCAAGCATGGCCGCCAACAAAAAGACCACACCACTTCGTATTGGTTTCGGTTTTATGTCCATGGTCGATTCGCCTCACCGGCAGACAGCACCGCGCAAGAAACTTCAAGTTTCAATTGCAGCGCATTTTGCATCAAGATTTTGCAGATGGCATCAGGGTAATTCCGGTGTGTGGGCGATGATCTCTTGTGCCAGCCACTCTATGGAGCCGCTCTCTTGCACGGCCCCCAGTTTCACTGCTTCCTTGGGCATGCCATAAACGACGCAACTGGCTTCGTCCTGGGCAAGTGTTCTGGCACCGGCTTCCCGCAGGAGCTTCAAACCGCGCGCGCCGTCGTCGCCCATGCCGGTCATGATGATGCCCAGAGCATGGGCACCCGCATTCTGGGCGACGGATCGGAAGAGAACATCCACCGACGGTCTGTGCCGGTTAACCAGCGGGCCATCACGCACGACCACCTGGTAATGGGCCGCCTGCCGCTTGAGCAACATATGACGGCCACCCGGTGCAATCAGGGCCAG
>JAJUFI010000115.1 GCA_029263795.1 Alcaligenaceae bacterium | reverse complement strand
CCACTTTGTAGAGCGCTTGTACAGGAGTTGACAGTTCAGGAACTTTGAGAATTACCGCATGCGAGTCTTGGCCCAGTGCGGTTGGAGCGGAGTGATCAATCGTGTCTAACGAATGCGTTCCCCCGATTATGGGGAAGAGCCGAGCGGAGTGATCAATCGTGTCTAACGAATGCGTTCCCCCGATTATGGGGAAGAGCCCTAACGAATGCGTTCCCCCGATTATGGGGAAGAGCCCGATTATGGGGAAGAGCCCAACCTGTAAGGGGCGCCCCGGCCGTAAGGGCAAAGTGGTGGGCCCCCGGGGAGTCGAACCCCGCACCAACGGATTATGAGTCCGCTGCTCTAACCAAGCATGAGCTAGAGGCCCACTGCGCGCCTGGGAAGGCGCGCGAAGTCCGCAATTATTGCATAAAGATCGGCGGATTGACTAGCCGCAGCCCCGAAGGCGGTGCTATCTTCTGCGCAAAGGCAGGGAGGCGGCATGAAACGCGATCAAGCATCACGGCGAACACAGAATGTCAGGGGTGGAGTCACGACGCTGGTGGTGGGCCTGGCGGCCCTCATCGGCTGGGTCACATCCCCAGGCGGCCAGGCACATGCAGAGCAACAGTCCCACGCTGTTGCCGAATTCGCGCCGCAAGGTCGCGTTTCAGCAGTCGAATCTGTACAGCTCAGTTTTGGGGAGCCGGTCGCTGCTTTTGGCGATGACCCCATCAAGGCGCCGCTGCTTCTGCAATGTGAGGGCCCAGTGCCCCCGGGTGCCGGTCGATGGCTGGACGACAGGCGCTGGGCTTACAAATTTGATTCTGCCGTGGGGGCAGGCGTTCGGTGTGAGGCAAGAACAAACCCGGAGTTTCGGACCCTTCGCGGACAGCCTTTGCCGCGCGAACTGCACTATGAATTCGATACTGGCGCGCCTGCAGTCGCGGATCTGCGTCCCTACGCATCCAGCACCATAGACGAAGAACAAATCTTCATCTTGCGGTTCGACGCCCCGGTAGATGCCGAAGCGGTTGCCCGGCAAAGCCGCTGCGTTGTCGAGGGTGTGGGTGAACGAATTCCCGTCAGGGCCGCAGAACGTGATGCCCTCCCGGGACTGCTGGAGGCCGCGTACATGCCGGAGCCTGACGACACCAGCACCATCGCTTTGTTGCAGTGTGCACGTGTGCTGCCTCCCGAGGCCAAAATGAGCCTAGAGGTGGGCCCGGGTGTTCGCGCACTGGGTCAATCGGAAACTCTTCCAGGGTCGGAATCTTCACAGGTCTGGGAATTCGAGGTGCGTCCGCCATTTGCCGCCAAAGTACGCTGCACCCGGGAGCGGGCAGGAAGCCCCTGCCTGCCCATCACGCCCATCGTGCTGGAATTCACCACTCCGGTTCTTCGCGAGGCGCTGGCAGGTGTGCAGCTCAGGCTGGGAGACAGAGTTTTTGAAGCGGAAGAGGAGGACGAAACAACTGATTACATCAGTTCTCTCCGCTTTCCAGGGCCGTTTCCAGCCTCTGCGAAGCTGACGCTGTCCTTACCTGCTGGGTTGCAGGACGATGCCGGCCGGCCGCTGGACAACGCCGATAGTTTCCCCAGGGATATCACATTGGCTGAGTTGCCGCCGCTGGCCAAATTTGCCAGTGGCACATTTGGTGTGATCGAGCGATTCGCGGAAGGGCGGCCCGGAAGGGGGCCCGAGCAGGCAGCCGTTCCAGTTACGCTGCGGCACGTGGAGGCTGATCTTGCGACGCGGGTCCTGGACTGGTCGCCCGGAACGGTGTCGAGTCTCCAAGGGGGCAGTGATGCCGAGGTGCTGAGCTGGTATTCGCGCCTGCAGCGGCTTGACTCGGGTCGCTGGAGTGTCGATCAGGTGAAGGACATTCTGGCGGGCCGGCAGCCCCGGGATTCCAACGAAAGCTGGGAATCGCGTCTCGATTACCGGGCGGTTTCCCTGTTGTCGGGTCAGTCGGGGGTCACGCATATGCAGCTGCCCGAATCCGTCGAAGGCCAGAAACGGCCATTTGAAGTGGTGGGTGTACCTTTGGAAAACGCCGGCTTCCATATTCTCGAAATTGAATCGGCGCGTCTCGGGGCGTCTTTGATGGAAGACGGTAGGCCCATGTATGTGCGCACGGGCGTATTGCTGACCAACCTTTCGGTCCATGTGAAGCAGGGCAGTGACGACTTGCTTGTGTGGGTGACAACACTGGCGGACGCACAGGCGGTGGCCGATGCCGATATCTCGGTGCTGGATTGCAACGGCAAGCTTTTGCTCAGTGGCCGCACGGGCGAAAACGGGGTCTGGCATCACGTGGGGCAGGTGGACTTTCCGGACTACTGTCCCGCTACCGGGTTGCACGGCCTGTTTGTCTCTGCCCGGATTCCGGCGGATCATCCCCTCGCCTATGGCAAGCCAGATTATTCCTTCGTCATGTCGGGCTGGGATCGCGGCATCGAAACCTGGCGCTTCAACCTGCCCACCGACAGCGGAAGGGAGCCAGTCCAGCTGGCGCATACGGTGTTTGACCGCAGCCTTTTCAGGGCCGGTGAAACCGTTTCCATGAAACATTTCCTGCGGGAGCAGACCCGCCAGGGCCTGGTGAACCCAGAGCAAGGCCTGCCAGATCGTATAGTGATTGAACATGAGGGTTCCGGTCAGGACCACGAGCTGGAAGTTGTCTGGAAAGAGAGTCCCTCAGGGGGGCTGTATGCTCTCAACAGCTTTGAGGTGCCGCAATCCGCGCGGCTCGGGCAATATTCGGTACGTCTCACGGATGCGGATGGCAATTGGTATGGCGCCAGCAGCTTCCGGGTAGAGGAATTCCGTCTTCCCCTGATGACTGGGCAGTTGGCGGTTCGGGGCGAAGGGCGGCCCGGGCTGCTGGTGGCACCTGAATCCCTGACCGTAGATGCTCAGCTATCGTGGCTGTCCGGTGGGCCTGCCATGGGTCAGAAGCTCGAATTCACCGCCATGGCTGAGGACCAGGGTGTCCACTTTCCTGATTACGACGACTATAGCTTTGACCCTGCACTGCTGCGAGATACAACGGAACAGGCGGAGGCAAACCCCTGGGGCGAGCCGGGGCCGCGCCGACAGATATTCGCAGAAGGCATTGAGACGCAATTGGACGAAACTGGCAGGGCATCGATTTCAATCGACTCCTTGCCCAAGGTTGAACGCCCACGACGCTTTGTGGTGGAGGCCTCATACGCGGATCCGAACGGTGAAATTCAGACTTTGTCGCAATCGGTGGATGTATGGCCGGCAGAAGTTCTTGCAGGCATAAAGGCTCCTTCCTGGTATCGCACTGGACAAGCAGTTGAGGTTGGCCTGCTTGCTCTCGGAACTGACGGAGAGCCGCGCACCGGGGTGGAGATGCAGCTGCAGTTGGTTGAACGCAAGGTTTTTTCGGTGCGAAAGCGAATGGTCGGCGGTTTCTACCGCTACGACTCTCACCTGGAGAGAACCGACCCCGAGACGCTTTGTTCCGGTGTTACGGACGAACACGGTCAGCTCAGGTGCGATATGCAGTTCGAGCGGGAGGGCAATTTTGAGCTGATTGCCGTTGCGGAAGACGAGCGGGGGCGCCAGTCACGTTCCCAGACCCTGGTGTGGGTGTCCGGGGCGGCCGATTTATGGTTTCCTGGAGCAGACGATGACCGCATTGACCTCATCCCTGCCAAACGGGAATGGGCTCCGGGAGAAGAAGCCGAGTTCCAGGTGCGCATGCCATTCCGTGAGGCTGTTGCCCTGGTGGCGGTGGAACGCGAAGGTGTGCTCTGGTCTCGTCAGGTCAGGCTGAGGGGTAACAATCCGCTCATTCGGGTGCCGGTGTCTGAGGAATGGGGGCCCAACGCCTATGTGTCGGTGTTGGTTTTACGTGGGCGGTTATATGAATTGCCGTGGCAGAGCTTTTTCGATTGGGGTTGGCGCCGGCCTGATGAATGGATGGCTGCTTACAAGGAAGGGCGTGACGATTCACTCGTCACCACACAGGTCGATCTGGCCAAGCCTGCCTTCCGTCTGGGAATCGCCGAACTCAAGGTGTCCGGCCAGGCGGACCGGCTGAAAGTTGAAGTGCTTCCCGAGCGCGACGTTCTTAAAGTCCGGGAAGAAACCACTGCGATGATCCGCGTGACGCGACCTGATGGGAGTCCAGCCGCTGACGGCACTGTGGCATTCGCCGTGGTGGACGAGGCATTGCTGGAGCTTGCCGCCAACGAAAGCTGGGACTTGTACGGGGCCATGCACCCACGCCGCAGTCTGAGAGTGACGACTGCCAGCAATCAGCTTGAAGTGGTCGGCCGGCGTCATTATGGGCGCAAGGCGGTGGCGGCCGGGGGTGGCGGGGGGAACATGCCCACCCGTCAGCTCTTCGATACCCTGCTCAGCTGGCAACCCCTGATACAGCTCGACTCCAGTGGCGAAGCGCGGGTGCGGTTCCGCATGAACGATGCCATCAGTCGCTTCCGCCTGGTGGCGCTTGCCGATCACGGAACCGGCCTTTTCGGTAGTGCGCAGGCTTCCGTCGTCAGCCATCAGGCATTGCAGCTGATTTCGGGTTTGCCGCCCGTGGTGCGCGAAGGGGACAGTTATCTCGCCCAGGTCACCCTGCGCAACGGCTCGGATAAAGAACAGGATGTTCGCGTAGAAGCGTCGGTATCGGGCAAAAGTTTGGACTCGAAAATGCTGAAACTGGCACCGGGGCAGGCAGCTACGGCAACCTGGCAGGTGAAGGCCCCGGCCGTGAATTGGCCGTACGGCAGGGCGGAGTTGAAGTGGCAGTTTGAGGCAACGGGGGCGAGCGTTTCCGACCGCATCGAAGTGACACAACGTGTCGAGACGGGCCAGCCACTGGCCACTGTTCAGGCCAGCCTGTTGAGTCTGAAAGCCGGGGAGTCAGCCCGACTGCTTGTCGGTGCCCCGGCCCATGCCGCGCCGGACGCTGCGGGGCAGTTGGCGGGCGGTGTGGCTGTCAATGTGGCACCGACCTTGGTGGGCAGCCTGGATGGAGTGAGGGATTGGTGGGAACGCTATCCCTACACCTGCCTGGAGCAGCGCTTCTCGCAATCCATTGCCTTGAACGATGACCACCGTTGGCAGGGTGTTTCTGCCAGTATGCCCACACACATGGATGATGCAGGCTTGCTAAGGTACTTCCCAGGAACGGGTGAAGGCAGTGTCGTACTGACCGCCTATGTGGCATCGGTCAGCCATGAAGCCGCGGGGTTTGTACCCGGCCTGGAGTTGCCTGCGCAAGTGCTGGGGCGCATGCTGGATGGTCTGCAGGCCTTTGTTGAGGGCCGTATGCAACCCAGTTCGCTGCCACCTGGAGCAAGCCTGGATGCATTCCGGCTGACAGCCATGGCTGCTTTGGCGCGTCATGGGCGTTTGTCGCCGGGTATATTGAAGACGCTGGGTTCTTCACCAGAACAGTGGCCAACCGCGAGCGTGGTGGACTGGCTGGCCATACTGTTGCAGATGCCCAAGCGTGAAGCCTGGAAGAAGGAAATCGCCCAGGCGCGCAACCTATTGCTGGCCCGCATGACGATATCAGGTCAGCAGATGGCGTTTGCCGAAAGCGAACTCAACAGTTCGGCTGATTTGATGGCAACGCCTGTGAGCAACCTGGCGAGTCTGTTGATCTCGGTTGTGGAACAGCCAGAATGGAAGTCGGACGTGCCGCGCATGGTCCAGGGCCTGCTGGGCCGACAATCTGGAGGCGCCTGGTCTACAACGACGGAAAACCTGTTGGGGCTGCTGGCACTGAGCCGCTATGGGCGAGTCTTTGAAAACGATGCTGTGCAGGGTGAAGTGGTCGCCACTCTGGGGGAGAAGCAGCTGAGACTGTCACTTGCACCTTCGGCCGAGGGTGCCGTTGGGCATTTTCCCTGGCCGGGCGGCCAGGCGGAGATGAATCTGAATCATGAAGGACAGGGCAGGGCATGGGTCAGTCTGCGGGCCCAGGCGCCTGTGCGGGCCGACCAGCCTGAAGGTGCCGGCTATCAGCTCACGCGCAAGGTGGTACCGGTGCAGCAGCGCCATTCGGGCCGCTGGTCACCCGGCGATATTTACAGGGTGGAGCTCACTGTGAATGCTCGCGACAGTGGGCGATGGGTGGTGTTGGACGACCCCATTCCGGCCGGTGCCAGCATATTGGGGTCGGGCCTGGCGCGTGATACAGCGTCGCGCGTGACAGAGGGCGGCGAATTTTATCCGCCCACGTTCGTGGAGCGCACCGCGACCGCGTACAGGGCGTATTTCGGCTATCTCCCGGCAGGGCGCGTCAAAGTCGCATACACGGTCAGGTTGAACGCCACCGGCAGCTTCAGCCTGCCACCCACTCGAGTGGAAGCACTGTATCAACCTGAACTGCGTGGAAGCCTGCCCATCCCTGGCCCGTTGCTCGTTGGGGAGGTCATTGACGGTGCGCCGGCGAATTGAATGGTTGGTACTTGCTGCCTGGCTGCTGCTTGCGCTGCCACTGACAGCTGCGGCGGTTGCACATCCGTCGCTTCCCAGTTTCGAGGAGGTGCGGGCGGCTCATAGGTCTTCCGACCTAGTCGTGCTTGACCGCCATGGTGAGCCCATCGCAGCGATACGCCAGGATTTTCAAGAGCGAAGGGGCGAGTGGCTGCCGCTTGAAAGCATTTCGCCCGCTCTTACACGCGCGGTGCTTCTTTCGGAAGATCGCCGGTTTCACGAGCATGGTGGGGTTGATTGGGCTGCCGTGCTGTCAGCTGGCTGGAACTGGGCATGGTCTGGCTCCATGCGAGGAGCGTCGACCATCACCATGCAGTTGGTAGGCATGCTGGACACATCCCTCCGGCGTCCGGGAGGCGGGCGCTCGGTTGAGCAGAAGCTGCAGCAGATGCAACGTGCGCGCGAGCTGGAGTCTACGTGGACGAAGCACCAGATTCTCGAGGCCTATCTGAATATAGTGGCTTTCCGCGGGGAGTTGCGTGGTGTGGATGCCGCAGCCCGGGTTATGTTCGGCAAGCATGCATATGCACTAGACCAGCGAGAAGCGGCGGTTGCAGCGGCGCTGCTCAGGGGGCCCAACGCCGACCCGGGCACGGTCGCTGTACGCGCCTGCGGAATTCTCGTGGAACTGGGCGCGGGGCAGCAGTGCGACAACTTGGCAAATTTCTCTGCACGATGGTTGTGGTCGACGACAGCCGTGGCGGCAGATCAACCCTCACTGGCTCCCCATTTCGCGCGCCTGGCGCTGGCGAAGAGGGCCCCCGGGTCGGAACGGGTAGTGCGCACGACTCTGGACGCCAGCCTGCAAAGAGCAGCGTTGCAGTCCGTGAAACGCCATCTGGCCGGCTTGGGCCAGAGTGCAATGACGGATGCCGCCGTGGTAGTCATGGACAATCAGAGCGGTGAGGTGCTGGCTTATGTCGGGTCGACCGGCTCTGATTCACAATCCCCACAGGTGGATCACGCCCGTGCGCGCCGCCAAGCCGGCTCCACCCTCAAACCCTTTCTGTATGCCCAGGCGCTGGAACTTCGCTATTTGACCGCCGCTTCGCTGCTCGACGATTCAGCGCTGGATGTCTCCACCGCTGCCGGCCTCTACATTCCGCAGAATTACGATCGCCAGTTTGCGGGGCCGGTCAGTGTGCGCACCGCCCTGGCGTCCTCTCTGAACATTCCGGCGGTCCGTGTGCTGCTGCTAGTGGGGCTGGAGCGCTTCGCGAGCAAATTGCGCAGGCTCGGGCTGCCCCTGGCACATGATGCTGACCACTATGGCTACAGCTTGAGCCTGGGCAGCGCCGACGTTGATCTTCTCAGCCTGACGAACGCATATCGCAGCCTGGCCCGGTTGGGTCAGTGGAGTGAGCCCAGAATACTGGCTGATAATGAGGCCACTTTCAGCCATGAGTTCCGTCAGGTGTTCGATCCCATGGCCAGCTGGATTATTGGGGATATTCTTTCCGACCGGCAGGCCCGCGCACGAGGGTTCGGCCTGGAAGGCGTTCTGGGCACCCGCTTCTGGACCGCAGTGAAAACTGGGACCAGCAAGGATATGCGGGACAACTGGACGCTGGGGTGGTCCGAACGCCACACCGTGGGCGTGTGGGTGGGGAATAGCGCAGGCGCAAGCATGCGCGACGTCTCCGGTGTAACTGGGGCTGCTCCCATATGGCACGAGGTCATGTCCCATTTGCATCAGTCGTATCCCAGTAGGCCACCAGTGTCTCCCGCAGGTTTGATTCGCCGGCAAGTGGAGTTTGAAGGGCAGATTGAAGCGGCCCGCACCGAGTATTTTCTGCCAGGCACGGAGTTGGCGCTTGTGGAAAACGCCCAGACGAGTCAGCAAAAAACCTCGCGCATAGTCAGCCCCGTGGCAGGTGCTGTACTGGCTATGGACCCAGACATGCCACCCGCCAACCAGGGTTTGCTTCTGCGGGCGACGCAGACGGTTGATTCGCAAAATCTGCACTGGTACGTGAACGGTATGCTGGTAGGGCAGGGCGTACAGGCGGTCTGGTACCCAAAGGCGGGCCAACACAAAGTCGAATTGCGCACCGAAACGGGTGAGGTGCGTGATGTCGTGCGGTTCCAGGTGCGCGGCCTGCCCCGCCAGGCCCGTTAATTGCTTGCCGCGCACTAATGAAGGCTCAGACGACTGATAAACTTTCAAACAATTTGATTCTGCATCTTAGGGGAAGCCGATGAAAGTCACCCGAATTCTGACACGCAGTTCT
>JAJUFI010000163.1 GCA_029263795.1 Alcaligenaceae bacterium | reverse complement strand
TGCAGAAGCTCCTGCAGACCCATGGGCGCCTAGTGATGCTCCTGGGCGATTTTTCGCCACAAGCCGCGCAAACCCTGGCTTCCTTGCTGAGTCGCCTGGAAGCGGCAGGCATTCCCGTGCAGCGGCTTTATATCTGATTGCAAATAAGCATCAAAGGAATCGTTCGTTCATTATTCCGGCGCGGATCGGCAGAATTTAGCTTCCAGCTTCAAACGAAGCAAGAGCAAAGGAAGCCAAAACATGCTGTCCACCCCGCGTTCCCTCTTTGCAACCCTTGCAGCCACGCTGATTTTTCAGGCACCCTCACTGGCACAAAGCCAGACGCTGCTGAACGTTTCATACGACCCGACGCGTGAGCTTTACAAGGAACTCAATCAAGCCTTTGTCGCACAACATCCGACAAGTAAAGACAAGAACCTCACCATCCGTCAGTCGCATGGTGGTTCGGGCAAGCAGGCTCGTTCCGTCATAGACGGCCTGGACGCCGACGTAGTCACCCTCGCCCTGGCCTACGACATCGATGCCATTGCCGAGCGCGGCCTGATTCCCAAAGACTGGCAGGCACGTCTACCCCACAATAGCTCCCCCTACACCTCAACGATTGTGTTCCTGGTGCGCAAGGGCAATCCCAAGCAAGTGCGTGATTGGGACGACCTTGTGCGCGACGGCGTGGAAGTCATCACCCCCAATCCAAAGACATCCGGTGGAGCGCGTTGGAACTACCTCGCGGCATGGGCTTATGGTCTGAAGAAGAGCGAAGGCGACGAGGCGCAGGCCAAGGAATTTGTGCGCAAACTGTTCGAACGTGTTCCGGTACTCGATACAGGTGCGCGCGGATCGACCACCACGTTTGTTGAACGTGGTGTGGGCGATGTGCTGCTGGCCTGGGAAAACGAAGCATTTCTTGCGCTGAAGGAACTGGGCCCGGACAAATTCGACATCGTCGTGCCTTCCTTGTCCATTCTGGCAGAACCACCGGTGACCGTGGTCGATGCCAACGTGGACAAGAAGGGGACGCGCGCCCTGGCCCAACAGTACCTCGAATATCTCTACACGCCGGAAGCTCAGGAAATCATTGCCCGCAACCATTACCGGCCGGCCGACACGGAGGTTGCCCAACGCCATGCCGACCAGTTTCCGAAAGTCGAGCTGGTCCAGATTGACGACCCCATCTTCGGAGGATGGCAGAAGGCTCAGAAACGCCATTTCGCCGATGGAGGCACCTTCGACGAAATCTACCGTCCGAAGGGCCGGTAAGCGGAGCACCTGACAATGAGCCTTGCAACCAGCTTGAGAGCTGCACCAGGGGCACAGTCTGGCTCGCACCGGCACCGCCGTGCCGGTGTGCTGCCGGGCTTCGGACTCAGCACTGGCTACACCGTGCTCTATCTGAGCCTGCTAGTACTGATTCCACTGACCACCCTACCCTTGAAAAGTCTGGAACTCGGCTGGGACGGTTTCTGGGAAATCGTACTCGACCCGCGCGTGGTGGCCTCTTACAAACTGAGCTTCGGCACTGCCCTGATGGCTGCCACAGTCAACGCCTTTTTCGGCCTGATCGTGGCCTGGGTGCTGGTGCGTTACAGCTTCGCCGGTAAGAAAATTGTTGACGCACTGATCGACCTGCCCTTCGCGCTGCCGACCGCAGTCGCCGGCATTGCCCTGACAGCACTCTATGCCCGCAATGGCTGGCTGGGCGCACCGCTGGACGCACTTTTTGGCCTGAAGGTGGCATTCACGCCACTGGGCATCATCATCGCACTGATCTTTATTGGTACGCCTTTCGTTGTACGCAGTGTGCAGCCTGTACTGGAAGACCTGGAACAGGAAGTGGAGGAAGCGGCCGCCAGCTTGGGCGCCAACCGGTTTGAAACCGTGCGCCGAGTGGTGTTGCCGGCAATTTTCCCCAGCTTGCTCACCGGCTTTGCGCTGGCCTTTGCCCGAGGCGTGGGCGAATACGGCTCGGTCGTCTTCATTGCGGGCAACATGCCCATGATCTCTGAAATCACACCCTTGCTCATCCTGTCGCGTCTCGAGCAGTACGACTACGCGGGAGCGGCTGCCATTGCCACAGTAATGCTGGCCATGTCATTTGTGCTACTGCTCGTCATCAACGGGTTGCAGGCCTGGCAAGGTCGCCACCGACGGAGGCCGACATGAGTGCCATTTCCCGCCCCCCTCATCTTACAGAGCCCCGCGCCCTGCAACTGGCCTTCATCTTCGTGGCTCTGGCTTTCCTGGGACTGTTTCTCGTTTTGCCACTGGCTGTTGTGTTCATCGAAGCTCTGAGCCGTGGCTGGCAGGTGTTTGTGGCTGCCATCACCGAGCCGGATGCCTTCGCAGCGATCCGACTGACCCTCATCGTGGCAGCCATTTCCCTGCCGCTTAACTTGATATTCGGCGTGGCTGCCGCGTGGTCCATCACGCGGTTTCAATTCCGCGGCAAACAGGTGCTGCTCACGCTGATCGACCTGCCCTTCTCCGTTTCCCCTATTGTGGCAGGCCTGGTCTTCGTGCTGCTGTTTGGCAGCCAGGGCTGGTTCGGGGAATTCCTCCAGGCGCATGACCTCAAGATTGTCTATGCCATTCCGGGCATTCTGCTCGCCACACTGTTCGTGACCTTTCCCTTCATTGCCCGCGAACTCATTCCCCTGATGCAGGCCCAGGGCAGCGAAGAAGAACAGGCGGCACTCACCCTGGGGGCAAGTGGCTGGAACATCTTTCGTCGCGTCACTCTACCCAATATACGCTGGGCGCTCGTGTACGGCGCCATTCTCGCCAATGCGCGGGCGATGGGCGAATTCGGTGCCGTTTCCGTGGTTTCCGGCCATATACGCGGCCTGACCAACACCATGACGCTGCACGTCGAAATTCTCTACAACGAGTATCAGTTCGCGGCCTCTTTTGCCGTCGCATCCCTGCTGGCTCTGCTTGCCATCCTCACCCTCGTCGTCAAACACCTGATCGAGTGGCTGGACCGGCGCAGTGTGGCGACCGAAGTTGCCGAGCACTACCCTGAGGCAGCTTTGACGGCTCGCCCTGCCATTGCGTGAAGGAGCTTTGCATGAGTATTGAAGTCAAGAATCTGTCCCGCCGCTTCGGCCAGTTTCGCGCGTTGGATGACGTGTCACTGCGCATCGATACGGGTGAGCTAGTCGGTCTGCTCGGGCCTTCGGGGTGCGGGAAAACGACTCTGTTGCGCATCATTGCGGGGCTTGAAACGGCGGATTCTGGCCAGGTCCTCTTCAATGGAGAGGACACCACCTATGTGGACGTGCGCCGCCGCCAAGTGGGTTTCGTGTTCCAGCATTACGCCTTGTTCCGGCATATGTCAGTGTTCGAAAACGTGGCTTTCGGGCTGAGGGTCAAGCCCCGTACCGAGCGCCCGAGCGAGGCACAAATTCGCGAGAAGGTGCAGTCTCTGCTGGAACTGGTACAGCTGGACTGGCTGGCAGACCGCTACCCTTCGCAGTTATCAGGGGGTCAGCGCCAGCGCATCGCGCTGGCACGCGCCCTGGCGGTAGAACCCAGGGTGCTATTGCTGGATGAACCCTTCGGCGCACTGGATGCCAAGGTGCGCAAGGAGCTGAGGCGCTGGCTGCGACGCCTTCATGACGACCTTCACATAGCCAGCATTTTCGTGACACACGACCAGGAAGAGGCGCTGGAAGTATCGGACCGCGTGGTGCTCATGAATGCCGGTCGAATTGAACAAGTGGGCAGCCCCACTGAATTGCGGGAGTCCCCTGCCTCCCCCTTTGTCTTCAGCTTCCTGGGCGACGCTGCCGCACTCGAAGGGCATGTGAAGGACGGCCTGTGGCACGGTCACGGCCTGACCCTGCCCGCAGCCGATCTGAATCACAACCGCACCGTAGCGGCAACCGCCTGGGTACGGCCACACGACATCGAGATCCTTCCATGGCAGTCCGATGCTCCCGGTATTCCTGTGAAGGTAAGCCACATCAACCATGTCGGCCACAGTGTGTTGCTGGAACTGGAACGCCAGGACGACGCCCGCCCTATGGAAGCATCCTTGCCCATACAGATCTTTGAAGAACTGCGGGTGGCCGAGGGCGCGGCCCTGGTCGCGCGCCCCCGCAGGGCTCACATTTTTGAGAACCGCACATGACTATTGTTGACGATACACCCACGCTTGAGCGCCAGGCTGCCGCGCGCTGGGAAGCGCTGCTGAAGCATCTCTGCGGGATAGCCGCGCGCCACCCCGACGCCGTACTGGCTTCGTCCCTGGCCGCCGAAGACATGGTGCTGACGCATGCCATTTACGACTCGGGTCTGCCTCTGGAAGTTTTCACACTGGATACCGGACGCCTGCACAAGGAGACCCTGGGTCTGCTGGATGATATCCAGTGCAAATATGGACGCAGCCCCACGGTGCACAAGCCTGATGCACGGACAGTGGAGATGTATGTGCGCCAGCATGGCGAGTTCGCCTTCTATGAAAGTCTGGAGTTGCGCAAGGCCTGCTGTCAGATCCGCAAGGTGGAACCACTCAAGAAGGCGCTGGCGGGGCGCAGCGCGTGGATTACGGGACAGCGCCGTGCACAGGCAGCAACGCGCGGCCAACTGCCACTGGAGGAACACGACCCGGTCTTCGGCCTGCAAAAGTTCAACCCTCTGGCCGAGTGGAGCGATGAGGAAGTCTGGACGGCCATAAGGACGCTGAACATTCCCTACAACCCACTGCACGACCGCGGATATCCCTCAATCGGCTGCGAACCCTGCACCCGTGCCATCAAGCCCAGTGAAGACGTGCGGGCAGGTCGATGGTGGTGGGAATCGGCTGATTCCAAGGAGTGCGGTCTGCATGCCGCCAATGCCCATCGAATTGTTCATCAACAGGAAAACGCATGAGTGCCCTGACCGACACGACGCTTAGAAATCATCTGGACTGGCTGGAATCCGAAGCCATTCACATTCTGCGGGAAGTGGCTGCCGAATGCCGGAACCCCGCCCTGCTCTTTTCCGGCGGCAAGGACTCTGTTGTGCTGCTGAGACTCGCAGAGAAAGCGTTCCGTCCCGGTCGCTTCCCATTTCCCCTGCTGCATGTGGACACCGGCCACAACTTTCCGGAAGTCATAGAATTCCGCGACGCGCGGGTGGCGGAACTGGAAGAACGGCTGATCGTGCGCACTGTGGAAGACTCCATACGCCGTGGCAGTGTGGTGTTGCGCCGCGAGACGGATTCACGCAATGCCGCCCAGGCCGTCACATTGCTGGAAGCCATTGAGGAATTGGGCTTCGACGCCTGCATCGGCGGCGCACGTCGAGACGAGGAAAAGGCCCGTGCCAAGGAACGCATATTCTCGTTTCGCGACGAGTTCGGTCAG
>JAJUFI010000157.1 GCA_029263795.1 Alcaligenaceae bacterium | reverse complement strand
GGCCGAGCTGCTACGCATCTGTTCCAGCTTTCGGCGGATGGTAACGAACCAATCAGCGCAGTTGATCTTGCAACCGCGCTCGAACTGCACGATAGTGGCCGCAACTTGTTCGGCAAGTTCGTCCAGTTGCGAAATAATGATTTGGTGCGCAGCGACATCCATGCTTACCCCAGTTTGTTCAGCAGCTTGCGCAACTGCACGTGTTCGTCATCGCTGAGCCGCGCACTGATACGTGCATCGTGCTCCCGCACCACTACCGTGACCTTTTGCAGCACATCACCGCCGGTTTCCGTCAATTCCAGGGCATATGCCCGCCGGTCAGTTGGCGAGTGACAGCGGCGCACATAGCCCAGTTTGGACAGGGAATTGACGACTTCCACCGCACCCGAGCGTGCAATGCCCATGGCCCGCGCAAGCTCGGTCAGTTTCATCCGGGTGTTGTTACGGATTAGGATCATGGCCGAAAACCTGGGTGGCGTAATTGCCCATGGTTCCATGGCCTCCTGAAAATCTTGATAGATGCGAATTTGAGCGCGGCGCAGGCAATAGCCTACCAGTTCTGTCAGTACGCCATAATCCATATCAGAGGCCAAATCGGGCGCGATGGTGGCCTCATTGTGCGATTCCCCGGTTTGCTGCGGCTCCTTCAGCCGTTCCACCTCGTCGGCGAAACCTTCGTCTTTTTTGCTTTTCAACGTCTTTGTCTCCATGGGCCCTGCTTTCCAGGCGCAACGATACCTTAACGCGCCACACCTTTGCTCATGCGTCCGATAGAAGAAGGCATCGCAAGAGATCCCGGGTAAATACCTATGGAGCAGCCCCAATGCCCTCCGCATCGGATTGTTATGATCCATAACAATAATAGGAGACAACCGTGAATGTCCTGATAGTTGGAGCGGGCATAGGCGGCCTCAGCCTGGCCCTCATGCTGAAGCAGCGCGGAATCGCCTGCGAAATCTACGAAAGTGCGCGCGAATTGCGACCGTTGGGAGTGGGTATCAATCTGCTGCCGCACGCTGCCATTGAAATTGATGCTCTGGGTCTGCTGCCCGAGGTAGCGGAACAGGCCATTGAAACTTCCTCACTGCATTACTACAACCGTTTCGGCCAACAAATCTGGAATGAGCCGCGCGGGCTGGCTGCGGGGTATCCCGTGCCGCAGTATTCCATTCATCGTGGCACGATGCAGATGATTCTGGCTGCCGCCGTGAAGGAGCGTCTTGGCCGCGAATGCCTGCACACCGGAATGACGTTTGAATCCCTGGAACAGGACGAAACCGGCGTGACAGCCTATTTTGTCGACCGCCAGACCGGGGAAACCAAATCGCGCAAAGCGGATATTCTCATCGCGGCTGACGGTATCCATTCCGCTGTGCGGCGACATTTTCATAAGGATATCGACCAGCTTCGTTATTCAGGACGCATGCTCTGGCGTGCCGTCACCGAAGGCGAGCCCTACCTGGACGGGCGCAGCATGTTCATGGCCGGCCACCAGGACCAGAAATTCGTTTGCTACCCCATATCCGAGCCGCTGCGCAAGCAGGGGCGTTCGCTGATCAACTGGATTGCAGAACTGCGTGTACCGCACGCCGCGCTGCCCAAGACCGACTGGAATCGTGAGGTTCCGGCCAGCACCTTTGCCGAACACTTCGACAGCTGGCGCTGGGACTGGATCGATATTCCGGAAGTCATACGCGGTGCCAAGGCCATTTATGAATTCCCATTGGTCGATAAAGACCCGCTTCCGCGCTGGACCTTTGGCCGCGTGACGCTGATGGGCGACGCCGCTCATCCCATGTATCCAATCGGTTCCAATGGCGCGGCCCAGGCCATACGTGATGCCCGTTACCTGGCCGACCGGCTGCAGGATGTTCGCCCCGGCAGCCGCGAAAGCATGGAACACGCACTGCTGGAGTACGAGGCCGAAAGGCTGCCCGCCACTTCCGGCATCGTGCTGCGCAATCGCCTGAATGGGCCTGAGCAAGTCATGCAGATAGCCCATGAACGCGCTCCTGACGGCTTCAAGCATATTCACGACGTGATTCCGCAAGAGGAGCTCGAGGCCATCTCCATCCGCTACAAGCGAATTGCGGGCTTCGACCCATCCATGCTCAGGAAGCAGCCATGACTATCGAACCGCCCCCCCCACGGCTGGAATTCCTGGCACGTCTGGAGGTGCATGTGACTGCGCCAATCGAGGTAGGCGACACTCCGTCAGGTCTTCGCCGTGTCATCCCGCTTCTTGGCGGCACGGTGGAAGGCCCTGACCTGAAGGGCACGATATTGCCGGGTGGTGCCGATTTCCAGTCCGTGCGCTCGGCCACCTACACCGATATTCACGCGCGCTACGTCATCGAAACCCAGGAAGGTGATCGCATTTACGTGGAGAACACAGGCATACGTGTGGCCTCTGCCGAAGACATTGCAAGACTGGTCAGGGGCGAGCCGGTTGACCCGGCGCGTGTCTACTTCCGCACTTTTCCGCGCTTTGAAACCGCTTCCCCAAAATGGATGTGGCTGAACGAACGCCTGTTTGTCGGCACGGGCGCACGTTACCCGGACAGGGTTGAACTCAATTTCTTTCTGATTCACTAACAGCAGACCAACAACAGGGCGGCATGCCGGCCGCCCAGGGCACCCCGAGAGAACCTGGAGAAGACATATGAAACCGTTTTTCACCACCAAACTGATTGCTGCGGCCTGCATGCTGGCCGTTTCCGCCACTGCCGCTGCCGCCTGGCCGGAGCAACCCGTCCGGCTGACAGTCGGTTTTCCCGCAGGCACAGGCCCCGACATTGTCGCCCGTACCGTAGGCGACGCCCTGTCCAAGGAATTGGGCCAGGCCGTGGTGGTCGAGAACAAGGCGGGCGCAGGTGGCCAGATCGCCGCGCATTCGGTCGCCAACGCAGCCCCCAACGGCTACAACATTCTGCTGGGTGAAGTGGGTTCCATCAGCATTTCGCCGGAAACCACCTCGGAGCTGTCCTACAAGCCGCTGCGCGACCTCGCACCCATTACGGAGGCGGTTCGTGCCGATTTCGTCCTGGTGACACCGGTCGATTCCCCCTATCCCGACCTGAAATCCTTCATGCAGGCGGCCGCCAGCCACTCGGACTCCTTCAATTTCGCCACATTCGGTGCTGGTACGCCGGGCCACTTCGGCGCAGAACTGCTGGCTGAAGCCGGCAAGTTCAAGATCGAGCCGGTCCATTACCGCTCGACCGGCGATGCCGTGACGGCAATTGTCAGCGGTCAGGTGCATGGTGCCTTCATCACGACTGCCATGGCCAGCACCCAGATTTCCGGCGGAAAAATGAAGGGTCTTGCCATCACTGGCGCCAAGCGCAACAAGATGCTGCCCGATATTCCGACCTTTGCCGAGCAAGGCTTGGAGGACGTCAAATTCGGTGCATGGTTCGCCTTCTTCGCTCCCAAGGGGACGCCGGAAGATGTGCTGGAGACCCTGAATACGAAAATCGTGGCTGCGCTCAAGGACGAGACCGTGCGCACGACGCTGGAAAATGCCGGTTTCGGCATCGTGGGTTCCAGCCGTCAGCAGTTGGCTGACCTGATGGTCGAAGAACAGAAGATTTGGTCTGGTGTGGTCAAGAAGACCGGCTTCAAGATCAACTGATTCATATTCGAGGCCAGGCAAACCCAGGCCGCGACATTGCCCTGCCCGGTCGCTTACCTGACCGGCGCAGGGTCAAATGGCCGGGTGTTGGGTGCCGGCAAGCCGCGGCAGTACCCTGCGGGCATTTTGTCCTGTGGCTCTGGCCAATTCGCCCAAATCAAGACCCCTCAGCTGGGCCATTTCCCGACCTATTCGGGCAAGCTCGCCCGGCTCATTTCGTGGCCGCTCACCGCCCGGTTTGCCCAGCCATGACGGCGGAATATCAGGGGCGTCCGTTTCCAGAACCAAAGATTCCAGGGGCAGGGACTCGGCCAGCCGCCGTATCTGCAATGCTCGCTCGAAGGTCATGGCACCGCCAAAACCCAGCACGAAACCTTGCTCTATGAATTGTTCCGCCTGCTGGAAGCTGCCGTTGAATGCGTGGGCAATGCCCCGCACCCCTTCCCGTCTGCGCAAGAATTTGAGCACCTCGTCCTGTGAACGGCGCACGTGCACAATCACCGGCAAGCTCAGCTTCTGCGCCAGTTTCAACTGAGCATCGAAGAATCGCCCCTGCTTGTCACGCATGGCCTCTTCCTTGAGATCAGGCAGGAAGAAATCCAGGCCGATTTCGCCGATGCCGAGGAAGCGCTCATCCTCCAGGGCAACTTCAGCCATTTCAGCGAGGTTCTGCAGGTCTTCTTCCCGGGCATCAGGAACGGCAATGGGATGAATGCCCAGGGCGTAGTAACCGCCGGGAAAGCTCCAGGCCAAATCCTTCACTGCGTGGAAGTTATCCCGGCTGACTGCCGGAATCACTATGGCCCCCACCCCGG
The DNA here is from genome assembly GCA_029263795.1 of Alcaligenaceae bacterium. Lineage (GTDB taxonomy): Bacteria > Pseudomonadota > Gammaproteobacteria > Burkholderiales > Burkholderiaceae_B > Yanghanlia. The sequence goes on along the minus strand of JAJUFI010000157.1, from coordinate 1,294 downwards.
CAGCCTGGGCCCGGGCGATCACATCCTTCCGGTCGCCGTCAAATTCCGCAGCATCCAGATGACAGTGGGTATCGATCAGCACGGCGTTCCCCCTGTTTGCAAGGCAGAGTATCAACTCTCTACCAGCTTGCCTTTCTCAATGTACAGCTGCCGGTGCGCCAGTGCAGCAAGCGCCGGATCATGGGTGACGATAGCCAGGGCCGTACCGAATTCCTTGTTCACCTTGAGCAATAGCTCGAACATGCTTTCAGCGGTGTAGCGGTCCAGATTCCCCGTCGGCTCGTCCGCCAGTACGCAGCCCGGGCGGGTGACCAAGGCACGTGCCAGCGCCACCCGTTGGCGCTCGCCCCCGGACAGCTGCCCGGGGAAATGATCCATGCGGTGCTCCAGGCCCACCTGTACCAGCACCTCTCGCGCCCGTTCGCGGGCCAACGCCCTTTTCTCGCGACGCACGATCAACGGCATGGCGACGTTATCGACCGCGGAAAACTCCGGCAGCAAATGATGGAACTGGTAGACAAACCCCATACGCTGGTTACGCAGGCGGCTGCGCGCCGTCTCATTGAGGCTGTCGGCACGCTTGCCGTCGACTTCCACATAGCCGTCGCTCGGCGTGTCGAGCAGCCCCAGCAGATGCAGCAGCGTACTCTTGCCGGAGCCGGAAGCACCCACAATGGCGACCATTTCCCCAGCGTCTATGTGCAGGCTGACATCGCGCAGCACTTCGACCGTGGCATCGCCCTCGCTGTAACGTTTGACCAAGTTCTGAGCCCGCAATACGGGCGGAGTGTTTGGTTTTTCAATCATGACGCAACACCTGAGCAGGCTGCAGGCCTGACGCCCGCCAACTGGGGTATAGAGTGGCAAGCAGGGAAAGGACAAGCGAAGTTACGCCCACCACAACAATGTCCTGAGCCTGCGGTTCGGAGGGCAACTGGCTGATGAAATAGATCTGCTGAGGCAGGAATTCAATGCCGAGCATGTTTTCAATGAAAGGCACGATCACGTCTACATTGAAGGCCACCATGCAACCCAGGGCAACACCCAACGCCGTACCGACCACACCAATCAGGCACCCCTGCACCAGAAAAATACGCGCAATCTCCCTGGGCGTGGCGCCTATGCTGCGAAGAATGGCAATATCGGACCGCTTGTCCTTGACGGCCATCACCAGGGACGAAAGCAGATTGAAGGCGGCCACAGCCACAATAAGCGTCAGAATGATGAACATCATGCGCTTTTCCGTTTGTACAGCCGCGAACCAAGTACGGTTGTTCTGCGTCCAGTCCTGGGC
>JAJUFI010000209.1 GCA_029263795.1 Alcaligenaceae bacterium | reverse complement strand
TCATGCACGCGCATCCTGACTACAAGCACCCATACATGGTCGAGCGCGATATTCGTGCCGCGGGTGTGGTCGTCGTGTCGACAGACAAAGGCCTGTGCGGCGGCTTGAACACCAACATCTTGCGGTTGGTTCTGGCTCGCTACAAGGAATTCCAGCAGAAGGGCATCAGTGTCCAGTTCACTGCCTTGGGCAGCAAGGGTGCTTCCACGCTCAGCCGCATCGACGCGAAAATCGTTTCTCAGGAAACCCAGCTGGGCGACCGTCCCAATCTTGAGCGCCTCATTGGGGCCATCAAGGTTCAGCTCGACGATTTCGTCGATGGCAAGATCGATGCCGTCTACCTGGCCTCCAATCGCTTCGTGAACACCATGAAGCAAGAGCCGGTCTTCGTGCGTCTGCTGCCTTTGCCCAGCGGTCTGGCTGACCCGTTCCAAACCGAAGAGGAAAGCCCGGTCGGCACAGCCGCAGGCACTTCCAAGTACGGTTGGGATTACATCTACGAACCTGACGCGAAGGCGGTCATCGACGACCTGCTGCTGCGTTATGTGGAAGGGCTGGTTTACCAGGCCGTAGCAGAAAACATGGCTTCTGAGCAGTCCGCTCGTATGGTGGCCATGAAGGCAGCCTCTGACAACGCGAAGAAGGTCATCGACGACCTGCAGTTGGTCTACAACAAGACCCGTCAGGCAGCCATTACCAAAGAAATTTCGGAAATCGTGGGGGGCGCTGCCGCGGTCTGAGGCCACGGCACCCCATCAAAGATATTTAGCAAGGACTAAACATGAGCAACGGTACCATCGTTCAGTGCATCGGCGCCGTGGTGGATATTCAGTTCCCCCGCGACAGCATTCCCAACATCTATGACGCACTCAAGCTCGCAGATGACAGCTCCAAGTTCGCCGAAGCCGGTCTGACCTTTGAGGTTCAGCAGCAGTTGGGCGACGGCGTGGTGCGCACCATCGCCATGGGTTCCTCCGACGGTCTGCGTCGCGGCATGGCAGTCGTCAACACCGGCGCACCGATCTCGGTACCCGTTGGTGTTCCCACTCTCGGCCGCATCATGGACGTGCTGGGCCGCCCCATCGACGAGCGCGGTCCCATCGACGCCACCGAAACTCGTGCCATTCACCAAGACGCACCGGCATTCGACGAGCTCTCCCCCTCCGTTGAGCTGCTCGAAACCGGCATCAAGGTTATTGACCTGATCTGCCCGTTCGCCAAGGGCGGTAAGGTCGGCCTGTTCGGTGGTGCTGGCGTGGGCAAGACGGTTAACATGCTTGAGCTCATCAATAACATCGCCAAGGCACACAGCGGTCTGTCGGTGTTCGCCGGCGTGGGTGAGCGTACCCGCGAAGGGAACGACTTCTATCACGAAATGGCTGAAGCCGGCGTGATTCAGCTCGACAAGCTGGAAGAGTCCAAGGTGGCCATGGTCTTCGGTCAGATGAACGAGCCTCCCGGCAACCGTCTGCGTGTGGCGCTGTCCGGCCTGACCATGGCCGAGAAGTTCCGCGACGAAGGCCGTGACATCCTGTTCTTCGTGGACAACATCTACCGTTACACGCTGGCCGGTACGGAAGTGTCCGCACTGCTGGGTCGTATGCCTTCCGCAGTGGGTTACCAGCCTACGCTGGCTGAGGAAATGGGTAAGCTGCAAGAGCGGATTACCTCCACCAAGACGGGCTCCATTACCTCCATCCAGGCCGTGTACGTGCCTGCTGACGACTTGACCGACCCCTCACCCGCTACGACCTTCTTGCACCTGGACTCCACCGTGGTGCTTTCGCGTGATATCGCTGCCCTGGGTATTTACCCCGCAGTTGACCCGCTGGATTCCACCAGCCGTCAGCTCGACCCGCAAATCGTTGGTGAAGAGCACTACACCATTGCCCGCGGTGTGCAGCAAACTCTGCAACGCTACAAGGAACTGCGTGACATCATCGCGATTCTGGGTATGGACGAACTGTCGCCAGAAGATAAGCAGATCGTGGCTCGCGCCCGTAAGATCCAGCGCTTCCTGTCGCAGCCCTTCCACGTTGCGGAAGTGTTTACCGGTTCCCCGGGCAAGTACGTGCCGCTGGCAGAAACGCTGCGTGGCTTCAAGATGATCGTCGACGGTGAGTGCGATGCATTGCCGGAGCAGGCGTTCTACATGGTCGGCTCGATTGACGAAGCATTCGAGAAAGCCAAGAAACTCCAATAAGGATCCAGTATGGCCTACTTGCAAGTTGATGTCGTCAGCGCAGAAGAGCAACTTTTTGGCGGTGAAGCCAAATTTGTTGCACTGCCTGGCGAAGCCGGCGAGCTGGGCATCCTGCCGGGGCACACTCCGCTGATTTCGCGGATCCGTCCCGGCACGGTGAAGATCGTGGCCCCCGACGATACCGAAGTGAATATCTTCGTTGCAGGCGGGATCCTCGAGGTTCAGCCCGGTGGAGTGACGGTTCTCTCCGACACTGCGATTCGCGCCGAAGACCTTGACGAAGCCAAGGCTCTGGAAGCACGCAAACGTGCTGAAGAAGCCTTGCGCAACGCCAAGGACAAGGCAGACATCGCAGTGGTCGAAGCCGAACTGGCCATGCTTGCGGCTCAGGCAGCTGCCGCGCGCAAGATTGGTCGCCGTCGCACTCCCTGATCTAACACTCCAGCGGCTTGCGGCTCAAGCAGCCCGATGCCCGTCAGTGAACAATGCCCACCCTCAGGTGGGCATTGTTGTTTGGGGCAGAGGTGCGTGTTGTCGCCAACCTGACTGTAATCTGCCCCCTGGCATGACGTTTGCATTAAGGAATCCAAATTTTTCGAATATCACAATCAAACAATCATGCCGAACATTCAATCTCTCCAAACGCTTGAGCTTCTCGCCAACTCCTACCATTTCGTAGACCGTCGCTGCCTTTACCATGCAACAGACACGTTTGAGCGGCGCGTACTGTTTGAGCGCAAGACCGTGCGTCCGGATGGGGGTCACACGCCGCAGATGTTGAGGGGCATTCGGCGTGTCGAGTCCTCAATTCTCGAAAACATAACGCTACCATCGCAAGTCCCGACCAGAAAGGATGGAATAAGACCGAATGTCCGTTGGGATGTGAAGGCGCGCCTGTGCTCGGTTCTGGTTCCCGTTTCGATTGTGTACGCGCTGAATCGCTGGAAGAAGGCCTTCGGTCGGATGTTGGAAACTGCTTAGTCGGCAGCTTCTACGTCGTTTCTGAAGGCTAACCTTTCGGCAGAAATTACGCCGCAAAAACAATGCATTGTTGACCCGCCGGTACCATCCGTACCGGCATTTTTTCGTCCATTCAG
>JAJUFI010000015.1 GCA_029263795.1 Alcaligenaceae bacterium | reverse complement strand
TTAACTACGGAGACATGGCAAGCCGGCAATTATAGCGCAGCACTTGCACCACAACATTGAGCGCTTGTTTGATCCTGATCACACTGCGGCAAGGGTTACTCCCCAATTTTCTCCCTAACCGCCATAGAATTGCGCATACCCGGAATCACTCCAAGTTCCAGCAGTCAAAACTGCGTGGCGGTCGCCAGTGCGTCGTCCCCCCTTTCAATCTGTTCATGACCTTCATTTCCACCCTGATCATCGCCTTTGCCATGTCGACTGATGCCTTTGCCGCAGCCGTGAGCAAGGGTGCCGCGCTGACTCGGCCACGGTTTTCCGAAGCCCTGCGTACGGGTGTGATATTCGGCTTCATTGAAGCCCTGACTCCGCTGATAGGCTGGGCGCTCGGGTCGGTAGCGGCTCCTTATGTGCGGGCGTGGGACCACTGGATCGCCTTCACTGTGCTTGGCATCCTGGGCCTGCGCATGATTTACAACGGGTACAAGGGGGAAGACGAAGACGATGCGCCCCGCCACAGGCATTCATTCTGGCTGCTGGCTGCCACCGGGTTGGCCACCAGCATAGATGCCATGGCAGTGGGCGTGACCCTGGCCTTCATTGACAGCAACATCCTCATCACCGCCCTGGCGATTGGCACCACGACTCTGCTCATGGTGACACTGGGTGTGATGGTGGGCCGCATGCTGGGCACCGTGCTGGGCCGGCGAGCCGAAATTCTCGGCGGGGTCGCGCTGATCTGCATCGGCTCACTGATCCTGTACGAACATCTGCAATAAGCTGTGCCCTGGCCACTGCGAGCGTCCGGCCAACGGCAAAGATGCCGGAAAAGGCGGCTACCATCAGCAAGTGCCCGCTAGAAATACAGAAACGCCGGCTCATTTGCCGGCGTTTCCTTTTCCCACGTGGCCTGCTACAGCAGGCCGGTTTCACTGGTGTGAGCGTGTTTACTTCAGCGAGATGCCGCCTTTCTTCACGACTTCGTGAGCCCAGTCGTACTGTTCCTTGATCTCCTTGGCAAATTCTTCAGGCGTGTTGCCGGAAGGAGATGCACCCTGCTTTTGCAGTGCCTCAATAACGTTAGGCTTCTTGAGCGCTTCCGCGGCGGCGGCATGGAGCTTCTTGATGATGGGTTCCGGGGTGCCTGCCGGTGCCAGAAGGCCATACCATGCCGGATTGTTCAGCTCAGGGAAGCCTTCCTCGGCCAGCGTCGGGACATCCTTCAGGCTGTCGAGACGCTCGGGCCAGGCAATGGCCATTGCCCGGAGATTCCCAGCCTGGATCTGCCCCATGGAAGAAGGCAGGTTGTCAAACATGATGTCGATCTGACCGCCAACCGCATCGGCCACGGCGGGCCCCGACCCCTTGTACGGAACGTGCAGGATGTCAGCGCCAGTGGACAGGCGGAAGGCCTCTCCAAACAGGTGGAGAACACTGCAGGTGCCGGAACTCCCATAGGAGTATTTACCCGGGTTGTCCTTCAGAACCTTCAGGAACTCCTTGAAGTTCTGTGCCGGGAACTTCGGATTCACTTCGATGACGTTGGGCACGTTAGCGAAGTTGGTGACCGGCATGAAATCTTTCAGCGGATCATAGGGAAGATCGTCGGGGCGGCAGGCCTTGTTGACCGCCATGGTGGACACCGTGGCAATGGACAGCGTGTAGCCATCGGGTTCTGCGCGGGCCGCTTCCTGAGCACCGATCGCGCCGCCAGCACCACCTTTGTTTTCCACCACCATGGTCTGGCCGAGAATCTGGCTCATCTCCTGTGTGACTATGCGCGCAACAATATCAGTGGACCCGCCGGGTGCAAACGGCACAATCACACGAATGGCCTTGTTGGGATAATTATCAGCCGCCAGCGCCGGTGTACCAAAAGCGGCAAAGATACTGCCCGCAATGGCCAATGCCGCAAACTTGCTGCCTAGGTGTTTCATATACACTCACTCCTTTAAAAATGCCTCCTCGTGGGAGGTCTGTGGCCGGATTCTATCGAAATTTTTCCGGTTCAAATAAATTTTTTGTCTCCGTGGCCCATATAAATGAGCATCGTAACGCTGGTACTTCCTGACTTTCTTCTGATCGCTCTCGGGTGGTGCCTGCTGCACCAGCTGAAATATAAAGCTGAATTTTTCAGTACCGCGGAAAAGCTGGTCTATTTTGTACTGTTCCCCGCACTGCTGTTTGCCTCGATCGTACGGGCACCGCTGAGCTTCGGCGATGCGTCAAACCTGATGCTCGCAACTGTGATGCTCATGGTCGCCGGTATCGCCCTGGCTTGGCTTGCCGTGCCATTTCTGAAGCCCGACCCGGTGGTGCAGGCTTCGCTTGCTCAATGCGCCTACCGTTTCAATACTTATATGGGCCTGTCGCTTTCGCTGAGCCTGGCAGGCCAGGACGGGCAATCCATCATGGCCATTATCGTGGGCTGCGCCGTTCCCATCGCCAATGTTGCCGCTGTGACAGGCTTGGCCAAGCGACAGGATAACCGCATTTTGGTTGAACTGTTTCGAAATCCACTCATCCTTGCCACCGTGGCCGGCCTGGCCTGCAATCTTGGAGGCGTGGAGATCCCAACCTTCGCCATGGACACGCTGCAGCGGCTGGGTGCCTGCGCCATTGCGCTCGGCCTAATCTGTGTCGGTGCCACCCTGTCCATCGACGGCCTTGCTTCCTCCGCTCGTGTCATGAGCTGGATGATAGTGGTGCGCCTGCTCCTCATGCCGTGCGTTGCACTGATGATAGGCTGGGTGATGCCTCTTTCACCCACCGAGCAGCAGATGCTGCTGCTATTCAGCGCGCTGCCCACGGCCTCAACTGCCTACATACTGGCGGTACGCATGGGAGGTGACGGGCGTAGCGTAGCTGCCACAACATCGTTGACCACCATGCTGTCTGCGTTGTCCATCCCGCTATGGCTGTATCTGAGGGCGTTTTGAAGGAAAAATCATGAATGACGCAAGCTCGAAACTTCCCTCGATTTCATTGACCCTGCCTGACGAACAGGCCACGGCAGCCCTCGCCGCCTCATTCGCGCCCCTGTTGTGCGGGCAGCAATCCGGCATTCCCAGAGGGGGACGCATTCACCTTCGCGGCGACCTTGGGGCGGGCAAAACCTCCTTCGTTCGCGCACTGTTACGGGCCTGCGGCATACGTGGTCGCATAAAAAGCCCGAGCTACGCGCTACTTGAAAGCTATAATCTTTCTAGCTTACACTTCTATCATCTTGATTTTTATAGATTTAGCGATTCGCGCGAATGGCTGGATGCCGGGTTCAGGGACATTCTTCAAGGCGATTCCATCGTTCTGATCGAATGGCCGGAACAGGCGGGTGGCCTGCTCCCCCCACCCGATCTGGATATACAAATCAAGCACGAGGACGAAGGGCGCAGCGCTGTACTGACGCCGTGCAGCGATAAAGGATCACTATGGCTGACGACTCTCTTTCCCGCCAAGCCGGCACCCCACCTGCCGACCTCACAAGACGACGCCTGCTAGCGGGCGCCACAACGCTTCTTGTCATCCCCGTCATACCGAGGGTGGCGCATGCCGCCAGCATTGTGGCCGTCCGTACCTGGCCTGCGGACGAATACACGCGTGTCACCCTGGAAATGGACTCCGAGCTCAAAGCAGAGCACTTCCTGCTAGACGGCCCTGATCGTCTCGTCGTAGATATTGACGGGCTGACTCTCAACAGCACTCTCAATGAACTGGTCTCGAAAGTCAGGCCGAATGACCCCTACATCGGGGGTGTCCGCGTGGGCCAGAACCGCCCCGGTGTGGTCCGGCTGGTTCTGGATCTCAAGCAACCCGTCGCGCCGCAGATCTTCACCCTGAAGCCCATCGGGGAATACAAATACCGGCTCGTTCTGGACCTCTACCCCAAGATAGCTCAGGACCCTTTGCTTGCCATTCTGGAAAGCAAAGACCCCGACCCGCTGGCAGATGTGCTGGAACAGCTGGCCCAACAGTCCAGTGACGCGCCGGTACCTTCGGTGCAGGGGCAGACCCTGCCTCAGACGGCCCGCAAACCCGATCTGCCATCCCCCCCGGCCGGCAGCACCCGGCCGCGGCCCTCGCAGCCCAGCCCACCGCCGCCGCAGACACAGCCGCAACGCCGCGGCCATATTCTCGTGGCTCTCGACCCGGGGCATGGCGGCGAGGACCCTGGCGCCATTGGCCGCAACGGTACCCGCGAAAAAGACGTGGTGCTGTCGATAGCGCGCCGCCTGAAGCGCATCATTGATGCAACGCCCGGCATGAAGGCGTACATGACCCGCGACGGGGATTACTTCGTGCCCCTGCATGTACGTGTTCAGAAGGCGCGGCGGGTGAAGGCCGACCTGTTCATTTCGATCCACGCCGATGCCTGGGTGAAACCCAGTGCACGTGGCTCCTCGGTTTATGCCCTTTCCCAGAACGGTGCCACCAGCACAATGGCGCGCATGATGGCTCAGCGCGAGAACGAAGCCGACCTCATTGGCGGGGTCAACCTGGGAACTCATAATGCGCAGGTGGCCCAGGTGCTGCTGGACCTCTCCACCGCCGCGCAGATCAACGACTCCATACGCGTCGGCAGCAAGGTGTTGAGCGAAATCGGCAAGATCAACCGCCTGCACAAGCGCCAGGTCGAGCGCGCCGGCTTTGCCGTCCTCAAAGCACCCGACATACCTTCCATCCTCGTGGAAACCGCCTTCATCAGCAACCCCACGGAAGAAAGCCTGCTGCGCAGCAGCAAGTATCAGGACCAAGTTGCCCGCGCCATGTTCGCCGGCATCCAGAGCTATTTCCGCGACAATCCCGCGCTGGCACGGCGCAGCTGAAAGTCCGGAGCCGGCGGGGCGGCTTCGGGCGGTTAGAATCTGTTGTCTGTCTCTCGCAATTGCTGAAACTCACCAGACGGATGACTCAAAGACGCCCCATCGCCCCCCTCCCCGACCTTCTCGTCAGCCAGATCGCAGCGGGCGAGGTCATTGACCGGCCTGCCTCCGTACTGAAGGAGCTGGTCGAAAATGCACTGGACGCCGAGGCTCGCGCAATTGAAGTGCGCCTGGACGGGGGCGGCATACGGCGCATAGCCGTCACGGACGATGGCGGCGGAATTCCTCCCGAGGAACTGCCGCTGGCCGTGCGCCGGCATGCCACGAGCAAGATTGCCTCTCTGGATGAGCTGGAACGCGTGGCCTCCATGGGGTTTCGGGGAGAAGCACTGGCTTCGATTGCATCCGTGGCGCGGCTCACCATAATTTCTCGAACGCGTGATGCCGACCACGCATGGCAGATCGACGGAGCCTCGCTGCAGGTGGATGCCGCAGCCGGTCCCACGGGCACTACGGTGGATGTGCGCCAGCTTTTCGACTCCGTTCCCGCCCGTCGCAAGTTTCTCCGCTCTGAAACCACCGAATACGGTCATTGTCTGGATGCGCTGGAGCGGATAGCGCTCGCTCACCCAGACGTCGCCTTTCGCCTCTTCCACAACGAAAAACCCCAGCGGCACTGGCGCGCCGGCGACATGATTCAGCGGCTGCGCGACATTCTGGGCGTGGAGTTTATGGATCAGGGCATTCTGGTGGAACGCGACCACGGCCTGATATCCCTGCGCGGCCTCATCACACGCCCGACAATGGCCCGGGCGCGCACCGATCGCCAGTATCTTTACGTGAACGGGCGCTTTGTACGCGATCGTGCAGTTTCACACGCAGTACGGCAGGCCTATGCCGATGTCCTTCATGGCGACCGTCATCCTGCTTATGTGCTGTTTCTGAACGTAGATCCAGCCGTGGTGGACGTGAACGTGCACCCCGCCAAGCATGAAGTGCGCTTCCGTGACAGCGGTGCCATCCATCGTTTTGTGTCTCAGTCGCTGAGCGAGGCTTTGGCCAGTACCCCCGGCATTCTTGACGCCCCGGCAACTGCCAGGGCTCCCGGCGAGCCGTTCAACCGTTCAGAGGCCGCGGGAGCACCCGTGCAGCGCCATTCTCCATCGGCGACAGACTTCGACAGCTCCACGCCCGCCAGATACGGAGCGGGTCATGCAGTCTTGCCCCCACAGAATGTGCCCGGCTATCGCCCCACACAGCGCGCCTTTGCTCTTGAAGAATGCAGCGTACCCTCCGATGCCTGGCAGAACCTGTATCGCCCGCTATACGCAGCCCCGCTCAATGCAACCGGCCGGTCACTGGCGGCATCCGGCGTACAGCCCGGGCCGAGCGCCGCTGCTCCCGATGGGCAGGACAATGTCGACGACCAGCCTCTGGGCCAGGCGCTGGGACAACTGCATGGTATTTACATCGTTGCGCAGAACCGCAAAGGTCTGGTTCTGGTAGACATGCATGCGGCACATGAGCGGGTGGTGTACGAGAAGCTCAAGCGAGCGCTCGACAGCCGCTCCCTGCCCCGCCAGGAGCTCCTCGTTCCGGTGGTTTTCAGTGCTGGCCCGACTGACCTGAGCCTGATAGAGGAATATCGGGAAACGCTTGATGAGCTCGGCCTGGTGATGACGCCTGCCGGGCCGGCGGCCATCGCCGTCAGAACCGTTCCCGCCCTGCTGGCCCACGGTGACATCGAGTCGCTCGCACGTGGAGTCTTGCGCGACCTGGCCAACGTCGGACAGTCGAATCTGCTCACGGAACAACGCAACGAACTACTTTCCACCATGGCCTGCCATGGCTCGGTGCGGGCGAACCGCAAACTCACCCTGGACGAAATGAATGCCCTTCTGCGCCAGATGGAGCAAACGGAAAGGGCTGACCAGTGTAACCACGGGCGGCCGACCTGGCTGCAATGGCCCCTGGCTGAACTGGACAGAATGTTCATGCGTGGGCAATGAAGGCCATGTCATCCCCCGTGCTTTGTCTTGCCGGCCCAACGGCATCCGGCAAAAGTGCCGCCAGTCTCGCGCTCGCAGAGCGCTGGCCGGTGGAAATCATCGTCATGGATTCCGCCACCATTTATCGTGGCATGGACGTCGGTACAGCCAAACCATCAGCAGAGGAACAGGCCCGGGTCCCGCACCATCTGATTGACATTCGCGACCCGGCGGAGAGCTATTCTGCAGCGGAATTCCGCGGCGATGCGCTGGCGCTAATCAAACAGATTCAGGCCCGGGGCCGGCTGCCCCTGCTGTGTGGCGGAACGATGATGTACTACAAAGTGCTGCGCGAGGGCATAAGCATGCTGCCGGGCGCCGACCCGGCAATCCGCGCGGCAATTGATCAGGAAGCGCGCATACGCGGCTGGCCCGCCCTTCACGCCGAACTGGCCAGTTATGACCCGGCCACCGCTGCCCGCCTAGCACCCAACGACAGCCAGCGTCTGCAACGCGCCATCGAAATATTCCGCAGCAGTGGCATTCCGATGTCCGAGTGGCTTGCCCGCGGCCGGGCGAATGCTGAAACTCCCCATACATTCGTCACCATCAGCCTGGAACCCAGCAACCGACTTCAATTGCATGCACGTATCGCCGCGCGATACCAGACGATGCTGGAAATGGGCTTGCTGGAAGAAGTCAGGAGGTTGTACTCAAGGGGAGACCTGCACACCGGGCTGCCCTCGGTGCGATGTGTGGGCTATCGCCAGCTGTGGGAGCACCTGGCGGGCAAAGTCACTCTGGACACTGCGGTGGAACAAGCCATTGCAGCAACACGCCAGCTGGCCAAGCGCCAATTGACCTGGTTACGCTCAGACCCCGATCGCCTGGTGGTGGACTGCCTGTCGAGCCATGCAGAAGAGCAGGTCATTGACCTGGCGCGGGCGGTGTGGCCCGCCCCCTGAGGGATGGATGAAGCGGGCCCCGTTCGAAGGCCCGCTGAGGTGGATGAATCAGGCAACAATGACCTGTGCTGCTTCACTTCCCGGGCGCTCAACGATCTCGCCCAACTGATATACCGTTTCACCATTCTTGCGGAAGGTAGCCGCGACCGCCTCTGCCTGAGGGGCAGGCACGATTACGACCATGCCGATGCCGCAGTTGAAGACCCGCAGCATTTCTTCGTCAGCAACATTGCCATTCTGCTGCAACCACTGGAAGAGCGGCGGCAGTGTCCAGGCGTCGCGGTGCAGACGTGCAGCCAGATTGCCCTGCAATACCCGCGGGATGTTGTCCAGCAGGCCACCACCCGTGATATGCGCCAGGCCCCTGATGTCGCGCCCATGCACGGACAGGGCATCCAGGACCGACTTCACGTAGATGCGCGTGGGTGCCATCACGACGTCTTCCAACGGCCGGCCATCAAGTTCCTGGCTGGGACGTGCATTGGCATGACGCAAAATCTTGCGCAGCAGGGAAAAGCCGTTGGAGTGGGCACCGCTGGAAGCCAGGCCCAGGATGGCATCGCCCGGCTGAATCTGCTTGCCGTCAATGATGGCGGACTTTTCCACCGCACCAACGGCAAAGCCTGCGAGGTCGTATTCGCCTTCCGGGTACATGCCGGGCATTTCGGCGGTTTCACCGCCAATCAGAGCGCAGCCTGCTTGCTCGCACCCTTGGGCGATTCCTTGCACGACGCTGGCGGCTGTGTCCACCGAGAGCTTGCCGCAGGCGAAATAATCCAGGAAGAACAGAGGTTCGGCGCCTTGCACCAGAATGTCGTTGACGCTCATGGCGACGAGGTCTACCCCCACAGTGTCGTGGCGATTCCATTCAAATGCGAGCCGCAGCTTGGTTCCCACGCCGTCAGTGCCTGACACCAACACGGGCTCCTTCATGTGTGGAGGCACTTCGAAAAGCGCGCCGAAGCCGCCGATGCCGGCCATGACTCCCGCCCGCATGGTTCGCGCGGCCATGGGCTTGATGCGATCCACCAGCGCTTCGCCGGCATCGATGTCGACGCCCGCGTCGCGATAGGTGAGGGAGGCAGAATTTTTGTCAGTCATGAGAAAAGTCGTGGGATGTGCAAGAATTGCGGGTTGAACTGTATATCAGGCCGGATTTTACGATGAACTGGAAAATGCGGCCTGCGATCGAGACATGGCACAGCAATTGATACTGGATCTGCATCCTGCGCCACCCCCCTCACTCGACAACTTTGTGGTGGGCCGCAATGCCGCCGCGCTTGACGCGCTCCGGCAATGTGAGCGTGGCCGGGCAATTTACCTGTGGGGCCCGAATGGCGTGGGGCGCAGCCACTTGTTGCAGGCCGTGTCCGCCAGCCATGAAGGCTATTTCCATTCGGCCGGCTCCGACCCAGAATCATTGCATCGCATAGCTACCGCAGACACACTCAACCTGCCGCTGGTTGCCGTGGACGACGTGCAGCTGCTCGATGCTGCCGGCCAGGCCGCCCTCTTCGCACTTTACAATCGCTGGCGCGAAAGTGCAGCCACCCGTCAAGCGTTTGCCCTGATCCTGGCAGGCGACCGCTCCCCCATGGCTATGGAGGTGCGGGAGGACCTGCGCACCCGGCTGGGCTGGGATCTCGTCTTCCGGCTGGAACAGCTGAGTGACGCCGAACGCGCCGAGGCCCTCTGCCGCCGCGCCGCCCAGCGGGGTCTCGAGCTTTCCCCCGACGTCATATCCTGGCTGCTCACACACCATGACCGCGACATGAGCCGTCTCACCGCACTGGTTGATGCGCTTGACCGGTATTCCCTGGCGCGGCACCGCGCCATCACCCTGCCCTTGCTGAAAGACCTGCTCGCCAGCTCTCAGCCCTGACGGCAAGTTACAAGAAAAAACCTGGATTCCATGACCCACCCTACCCGTCTCGCTCTGTTCGACCTCGACCACACCCTGCTTCCGCTGGACAGTGATTACCAATGGGCCGACTTCCTTGCCCGCACGGGCCGTGCCGGTGACCCGGCCGAAGCCCAGGCACGAAACGAAGAGCTCATGGAGCGCTACAACGCCGGCGAGCTGACGGCGGAACAATCCGCAGAATTCATGTTGGGCCTGCTGGCGCGCGCCACGCTGCCCGAGCTCGCGCGCTGGCATGAGGAATTCATGGCTGAAGTGATTCGGCCTGCCATCCGTGACAATGCCGTTCAGCTCGTGCAGGACCACCTTACCCGTGGGGATCTCTGCGCCATCGTGACCGCCACCAACGATTTCGTCACCGCTCCGATTGCGCGCGCCTTCGGCATTCCGCATCTGATAGCCACAGTTGCCCAGATGGAGCGCGGCCGGTACACGGGCCGCATTCAAGGTGTACCCAGTTTTCAGGCGGGCAAGATCACTCGCGTGGACGACTGGCTCCGGTCCATGAATCTGAGCCGCGACACCTTCGACGAAGTCTATTTTTATAGTGATTCGCCCAACGACCTGCCGCTGCTGGAAGCCGTAAGCCACCCCATTGCCACCAACCCCAGCCCCCGCCTGCGCTCGATTGCCGAAGAAAAAGGCTGGAAAATCATCGATTTGTTCCAGGAATTGCAAGACGACAAGTCCTGAATGTGCAACACCCCTAAAATACGCACATGTTGCCCGAAACCATAAAGAAATTCGTCGCACGCCTTTTCTCGGGTGCGCGTACCGGCCCGCAACGGCTGCCGGTGGAAAAACATGGCATCGACCGACGCCAGGTGTCCCGGCATGCCATCAAAGTGTGTGAGGTCCTGCGTCAGCACGGTTACGAAGCCTATGTGGTGGGCGGTGCCGTGCGCGATCTCATCGTCGGCTTGCAGCCCAAGGATTTCGACGTTGCCACCAATGCCACACCGGAACAGGTCAAACCGCTGTTCAGGCGCGCCCGCATCATCGGTCGGCGCTTCCGCCTGGTTCATGTGGTGTTTGGCCCGGAAATCATTGAAACGTCCACCTTCCGTGCCCCCTCTTCCAACGGCTCGGAACATACCGATGAACATGGGCGCATTCTGCGCGACAACGAATACGGCACACATGAAGAAGATGCCGCAAGACGCGATTTCACGCTGAATGCTCTGTACTATGACCCTCTCACCGAAGAAGTCATCGATTTCCATAATGGTGTAGCCGATCTGAAGAAGCGCGTCGTGCGCATGATCGGTGACCCGGAACGCAGGTATCGGGAAGACCCGGTCCGCATGCTGCGGGCGGTGCGGTTCGCGGCCAAGCTGTCTGCCGAAATCGAGCCGGCCACCCTGGCCCCGATACGCCGGCTCGCTCCCCTAATTGAAAACGTTCCGGCTTCCCGCCTGTTTGACGAAACGCTCAAGCTTCTGACCTGCGGACACGCCATGGACTGCCTGCGCAAATTGCGCGAGGTCGGCCTGCATCAGGATCTCATGCCCCTGCTAGATGTGGTCTTCAACGTGTCCGAGGGCGAGCACTTCGTTGACCTGGCGCTGGCCCGTACGGACATCCGCGTCAGGGCCGGGAAACCGGTCAGCCCCAGTTTCCTGTTTGCCGCCCTGTTGTGGAAGCTGGTTTACCAGCGCTGGCAGTCACTGGTTGCTCAGGGTGGTCATCCCACCCAGACCTTGCTGGATGCCGCCGATTCCGTGCTGGACGAACAATCCAGCAAAATGGCTATACAACGTAGATTCATAGCTGACATCCGCGAAATCTGGTTCATGCAGAGCCGTTTTGAACGGGTGAATGCCAGGGCAATTTGGCGTATGCTCGAACAGCCCCGATTCCGTGCGGCGGTGGATTTCCTCCAGTTGCGCGCCGAAGCCCATGAAGTTGACAGCGTCATGGCCCAATGGTGGATGGACCTGGCCAACGCCGCACCGGAAGACCGCATCCCCATGGTCGAAGCTTATCAAGCCGCACAACGTGGTGAACGCCCTGCTTCCGCCGTGAAGAAACGCCGCAGGCGCCGCCCACGGCGCAAGCCTGTCAGCAGCGGCGAGAACATTCCTCAGCCGTCAAACGAATGATGTCTTCGGTCAATCCTCCGCCCGGGCCGGATGAGGGCTCATCATCCGGGGCATACCAAGCCCCGGTGGTGGCCTATGTGGGGATGGGCGCAAATCTAGGAGATGCTCAGGCCACTCTGCTGGCCGCCGCAAGGGAAATTGCGGCCTTGCCGGGCGTTCACCGAACGCAGATGTCACCCATGTACCGCAGCGCGCCCGTGGATGCAAACGGGCCGGACTTCACCAATGCCGTGCTGAAGGTGGAAACCAGTCTCTCCCCGGAAACCTTGCTTGCGCGGCTGCAGGAAATCGAGAATGCACACGGGCGGGAGCGCCCCTATCGAAACGCCCCGCGCAGCCTGGACCTGGACCTGCTCGTGCACGGCACACAGGAAATGCAGACAGAATTCCTGACCCTGCCCCACCCGCGTATGCACGAACGTGCCTTCGTGCTGATGCCCTTACGAGACCTGGCCCCGGGCATGGTGCTCGCACAAGGCATCATTGAGGAGCTGCTGGCCGCCTGCAGCGACCAGCTTCTCAGCCGGATTTAGCCCGCCAGCGCCAGAATGCGCCGAGCCCTTTCGATAACGGGTGCATCGACCATCTTGCCGTCCAGCTGGAAGGCGGCGGAGCCAGTACGCTCGTGTTCGCCCACCACCCGTTTCGCCCACTCACGCTCCTGTTCGGAAGGCGCAAAGGCAGCGTGAACCACGCTGACCTGAGCAGGGTGAATGCATAGAACACCGGCAAACCCCATGTCACGCACCTGGGTAGCAATGGCAGCCAGTGTGTCGGCGTCGCGGAAATCGGGGTGAACGCCGTCCAGCGGAGGTTGGATTCCGGCGGCCGCACTGCCCAGCAGCAAACGGCAGCGGATGTGATCCAGAAGCAGCCGCGCACCAGCGGTGTCGGGCCTGGTACCGGTGTCCAGCATGAGATCCAGATAGCCGAAGGCCAACCGCTGAACACCTTCGGCCTGAGCCAGAGCCTCAATGGCCAGGACGCCCTTAGCACTTTCCACAATTGGAATGACCGCCTTTCCGGTTACCTGACGTACCCGCGCGATCTGCTCGGCCGACTCTGCCTTGGGCAGAACCACCCCCTCTATTCCGGGAATGGACTTGCACAGTTCGAGATCACCTTCGAACCACGGTGTATCGGCAGCATTGGTGCGCACCAGGAAACGGGCATCCGGCTGTTCTGCCGCAAACCGGGATAAATGTTCCCGCGCCTCAAGCTTGGCGTCCTGCGGCACCGCATCTTCGAGATCAATGATGACGGCATCGGCTTCGGTGGCCAGCGCCTTGGCGAAACGTTCCGGCCTGTTCCCTGGGACGAACAAAGCACTACGCGTAGTGGGCTGCATGAAAACTCCTACTTGAAAGTCAGTTCAGCCTGATGGGCCAGGGTGCCATCCTGTTCGGCCCAGAGCGCCGCACTGCCATCTTCTTTCAGTGTGCCGGCAACCACGAAGGGCTTGGGGGCAATCAGCGGACGCAGACCACGATAGCTGAAGGTGTCGACCTCACGACCGGGATTCGCATCTACGCATGCCTGCAGCATGTTGGTGGCGATCAGCGGCCCATGGACTACCAGCCCTGGGTAGCCTTCCTGTTTGGTGACGTAGTCGAGGTCGTAGTGAATGCGGTGACCATTGAAGGTAACGGCCGAATAGCGGAACAGCATGATGGTGCTGGGCTCCACCGTTGCCGACCACTGTGCCTGAGGAGCTTCAACGCTCCCTTCCAGCTTAGGCGGTGTCGGATCGCGGTAGACGATGTCCTGTTCCTCTGAGATGCACAACTTGCCATTCTGCAGGTAGTCATGCTGCACGGTGAAGAACACCAGAGTGCCGGTGCGACCGCGTTTTTCCTGAATCTTGATGATGGTGGACTGCCGCTCGGCGGGAGTGCCGACAAGCAGGGGCTGGAAGAAACGAACACGACCGCCCGCCCACATGCGGTTGCGGGTGCCGACCGGGGGCAGCAGACTGCCCTTGGCGGGATGGCCGTCACGGCCCAGCTCTTCATAAACCTGGCCACGCACGAAGTGTGCCCAGACCCACAGATGGGGAAGCGGTTCGCCGGCGGCTGGCGCGGTTTGATTCAATGCCAGGGCAATCTGACGCACATGACCCGGGTCAAGGTTGTCGGGGTATGTCTCCTTGCGTCCGATCCATTCGGGGTAAACCTGATCTGTCATGATTTTTCCAGGGTTGAGCGGGCAAGCTGCGCCCGCGGGCAAAAGCCCCATCCTGCCAGCCACCGGCCCGGTTTTGAATTCGTTTTTTTACAAGCCCAGCTTCAGCTCGACTGAAGCTGGGCCTGGCTGGCGGCTGCTCTGAAATCAGTTCGCCGGAACGACTGGAATCATCTCGCTGATGCGAGCTTTCCAGTGGGCCGGGCCGGTCTGGTGCACGGACTCACCGGTGGCATCGACCGCGACCGTGACCGGCATGTCCTTGACCTCGAATTCGTAAATGGCTTCCATGCCGAGGTCTTCAAAGGCCACCACGCGCGCACTGCGGATTGCCTTGGACACCAGGTAGGCGGAACCACCCACGGCCATCAGGTAGGCAGACTTGTGCTTGCGGATGGCCTCGATTGCTGCGGGGCCGCGTTCGGCCTTGCCTACCATGGCGATCAGACCGGTCTTTTCCAGCATCATGTCGGTGAACTTGTCCATCCGGGTGGCCGTGGTGGGGCCTGCCGGGCCGACCACTTCATCACGCACGGGGTCGACCGGCCCAACGTAGTAAATGATGCGGTTGGTGAAATCCACAGGCAGAGGCTCGCCCTTTTCCAGCATGTCCTGGATGCGCTTGTGTGCGGCGTCACGGCCGGTGAGCATCTTGCCCGAAAGCAGCAGCGTCTGGCCCGGCTTCCAGCTGGCCACTTCCTCTGCAGTAAGGGTGTCCAGATTGACCTGGGTGGACTTGTTGTAGTCGGGAGCCCACTTGACGTCAGGCCAGTTGGACATGGCCGGAGGCGTCAGCACGGCTGGGCCGGAGCCATCCAGTTCAAAATGCACGTGGCGGGTGGCAGCACAATTGGGAATCATGGCCACAGGCTTTGATGCAGCGTGGGTCGGGAACGTGTTGATCTTCACATCCAGTACCGTGGTCAGGCCGCCAAGACCCTGTGCACCAATACCCAGCGCATTGACCTTTTCATACAGCTCGATGCGCAGCTCTTCCAGCTTGTTCTGCGGGCCGCGCTGCAGAAGCTCGAACATATCGATGTCTTCCATCAGTGCCTGCTTGGCCATGGTCATGGCTTTCTCTGCCGTACCGCCCACGCCAATGCCCAGCATACCGGGCGGGCACCAGCCGGCACCCATGGTCGGAACTGTCTTGAGCACCCAGTCAACCAAGGAGTCACTGGGGTTGAGCATGACGAACTTGGTCTTGTTTTCCGAACCACCTCCCTTGGCTGCAACCTGGACATCCACACGGTCACCGGGAACGAGCTCGACATTAACAATACAGGGAGTGTTGTCGCGGGTGTTCTTGCGTGTGAAGAGCGGGTCAGCAAGAACCGAGGCGCGCAGAGGATTGTCCGGGTTGAGATAACCACGGCGTACGCCCTCGTCACACAGTTCCTGTATGCCCCTGCTGGTGTCAAAGCGCACGTTCATCCCGATCTTGAGGAAGACGTTCACAATGCCGGTGTCCTGACAGATGGGACGCTTGCCTTCGGCGCACATGCGCGAGTTGGTCAGAATCTGTGCAATGGCGTCCTTGGCAGCAGGGTTTTGCTCACGCTCATACGCGCGCGCCAGGTGCTGAATGTAGTCAGCCGGATGGTAGTAGCTGATGAACTGGACCGCGTCGGCGATCGACTGAATGAAATCGTCTTCTTTGATCAGGGTAGTCATGACTTGAGCTGGGGAAACAGAGAAGGGAAAAGGTTACTTGCCGGTCCAGACGGGTTGACGCTTTTCGGCAAAGGCAGTAGCGCCTTCCTTGGCATCAGCGGACGTGAAGACATGGGCAATTCGGGGGCGCTGCAGGTCGAACATATCGGCGGGACGCCAATTGCGCGATTCCACGATGATCTGCTTGGCCGTCTGCACCGCCAGGGGGCCGTTGGCAGCAATGGTGTGTGCCAGTTCCAGGGCCCCTTCAAGCGCCTGCCCGGGCTCGACCAAACGATTGACCAGGCCGTACTGATGGAAACGCTCGGCCGGGAACATGTCGCCGGTAAGAACAGCTTCCATGGCGATATGGTAAGGAATTCGTGAAGGCAGGCGGATCATGCCGCCGGAGCCAGGCACCAGGCCCCGCTTGACCTCGGGTACACCAAACTTGGCATTGGAGGCGGCGACAATGAGGTCGCAGGCCATCATGATCTCGCAGCCGCCTGCAAGCGCATAACCTTCGACCGCAGCGATGAGCGGCTTGCGCGGGGGGCGCTCGCAGATGCCGGCGAAGCCGCGGTCGCCCACATAGGGCCGCTGGCCGGTGGCCGCGAAGGCCTTGAGATCCATGCCGGCGCAAAACGTGCCGCCCGCGCCGGTCAGAACTCCGATCACGAGGGAGTCATCGTTGTCGAGCTGATCGAGGGCCGCAGCCAGTTGCTCGGCCGTTTCCAGATTGATGGCATTGCGGGCATCTGGCCGATTGATGGTGATGACAAGAATCTTTTCGACTACCTCGACTTTGACCAGTTCGGACATACAGGCTTCCTTGGACGATGCGGTGACAGCCGCGACAATAATTCCCAAACACTGTGCCGGGTTTTTCGTGCACCGGCATCAGCAACCTGGGACAACCCTATATCATACGACCATTCTTCTGCAGGTCCTTCACGCCTTTCCGCGAACCTGCGCCGCTCCTCCGCATGCCGGTGGCCCGCCGGCCGGTGCAGAGGCGGCGGGAAGCGGTAAAATCTCCCGATTTGCGGCCAACCACGCCTTAACCAGGCCTATATCCTCATGCTCACCTTTCAGCAGATCATCCTCACACTACAGCAGTACTGGGACAAGCAGGGCTGCGCGCTGCTCCAACCTTACGACATGGAAGTGGGCGCGGGGACCTCGCACACGGCGACATTCCTGCGCGCCATCGGGCCCGAACCCTGGCGCGCGGCCTACGTGCAGCCTTCGCGCCGTCCCAAGGACGGTCGCTACGGCGAAAACCCCAATCGTCTGCAGCACTACTACCAATATCAGGTAGTGCTCAAACCTGCGCCTCCCGAGATCATCGACCTCTACCTGGGCTCTCTTGTCGCATTGGGCATTGACCCCAAGGTGCACGACATCCGTTTCGTGGAAGATGACTGGGAAAACCCGACTCTCGGCGCATGGGGTCTGGGTTGGGAAGTCTGGCTGAACGGCATGGAAGTCACCCAGTTCACCTATTTCCAACAGGTGGGCGGGCTGGATTGCTACCCCGCCACTGGCGAAATCACATACGGCCTGGAACGTCTCGCCATGTACCTGCAGGGCGTGGAAAGCGTGTACGACCTGGTCTGGACATACGGCGCGGACGGCAAACCCGTGCTTTACGGCGACGTATTCCACCAGAACGAAGTCGAACAGTCCACCTACAACTTCGAGCATGCGTCCACACAGATGCTGTTCGCCCACTTCAACGATTACGAAGCAGAGGCCAAGCGGCTGATCGAAGTGCCGCTCGCCCTGCCCGCCTATGAAGCCACTCTGAAGGCGGCCCACACCTTCAACCTGCTGGACGCCCGTGGCGCCATCAGCGTGACTGAGCGCGCCGCCTATATCGGCCGCATTCGCAACCTGTCGCGTTCCGTGGCCCAGGCTTACTACGAATCTCGCGAAAAACTAGGATTCCCCATGCTGGCCAACCGTTCTGCCCTGGAGGTCGCATAATGGCCTCTCAGCCCAGTACCAACCCCCTTCTGGTCGAACTCCTGACCGAAGAGCTACCTCCGAAGGCGCTGCAAAAGCTCGGGCAGTCTTTCGCCGAGTCACTGCGCGCCTCCCTCGCGCAGCAACATCTGCTGGCCGAAGGCTGCACCGTGCGCGCCCTTGCCACGCCGCGCAGGCTGGCCGCCGTCTTTGACGCCGTGCTCGGTCAGGCACCCGAACAGCACTACACCGAGAAGCTCATGCCGGTGAAAGTGGGGCTGACGGCCGAACGTGAAATGACGCCGGCCCTGATCAAGAAGCTTCAGGCCAAGGGCCTGGACGGCCTCAGCATGGACGACCTGATCGTCGAATCCGACGGGAAGCAGGACATTCTGTTTGCGCGCGGCGTCGCAGCCGGGGAGACCCTGCAGGCTGGCCTGCAGAAAGCTTTGGATCAGGCCATCGCCCAGTTGCCCATTCCCAAGGTCATGCGTTATCAGCTGGCAGACGGGGTCACCAGCGTTCGCTTCGTGCGCCCTGCGCATGGCCTGGTCGCCCTTTGGGGAAACCAGGTGGTGCCCGTGCAGGCTCTGGGCCTGCAGTCTGGCCGCAGCACGCAAGGCCACCGTTTCATGTCCGACGGCAGTTTCGAGATCATTTCCGCGGATTCCTACGAGAACCAGCTGCTTGAACAGGGCAAGGTCATGGCCGGCTTCGAAACCCGCCGTGCCGATATCCTCAAGCAGCTGCACAAGCAGGCTGACACCCTGGGTGCCAGCATCGGCGAAGGCCCGGAAGTCGAAGCGCTGCTGGACGAAGTCACGGCCCTGGTGGAGCATCCCACTGTGTACGTGGGCGAATTCGACCCACAGTTCCTGCGTGTGCCGCCGGAGTGCCTGATCTTGACCATGCGCCTGAATCAGAAGTACTTCCCCCTGTTTGAGCCCCACTCGGGCAAGCTGACACACCGCTTCCTGATTGTGAGCAACATGCAGGTGGCCGACCCCTCCCACATCATCGAGGGTAACCAGCGGGTGGTGCGCCCCCGCCTTGCCGATGCGCAATTCTTCTTTGAAACTGACCGCGGCATGCGTCTGGAAGACCGTGTGCCCCAGCTCGCTTCAAGCGTCTATCACAACAAGCTGGGTTCGGTCCTGCAACGTGTGGAGCGCATCCGCAAGATCGCCATTCACATTGCCGGCCAGCTGGGTGCCGACCCTGCGCGCGCAGACCGCGCCGCCCTACTTGCCAAGGCCGACCTGAACTCCAGCATGGTGGGCGAGTTCCCGGAACTGCAGGGCATTATGGGCGCGTATTATGCGGAAGCCGATGGTGAGCCCGCCGAGGTCGTGGAAGCTATCCGCCAGCAGTATCGCATTCGCCTGGATGCCCCCGTGACTGAAACCTCACGCACCTGTGCCGTTCTCTTCATGGCGGAGCGCCTGGAAGTGCTGGTGGGTATCTGGGGCATCGGCCTGGTGCCTACAGGCGAGCGCGACCCCTACGGTCTGCGTCGGGCCGCGCTTGGCCTGATCAGCGCCTATGAGCAGTTGGCTGCTGGCGGGTTGTTGGCGCTCAACGATCACACCACGTTGCAGCTCGACCAGCTCCTGGCGTTCACCGCGTCAACCTTCGATGCCGGCACATTGGCAGATGGCACCACTGATGCCGTGGCCGCCTTCATTTACGAGCGGTACCGCAATCAGCTATCGGCCCATGACCGCAACGTGGTGGATGCCGTGCTGGCACTTCAGCCACCCCTGCACCAGGTCCTTGGGCGCATTCAGGCCTGCGCCGACTTCGCGCAGCGGCCTGAAGCCGAGAGCCTGGCCGCGGCCAACAAGCGCATCACCAACCTGCTCAAGAAGGCCGACAGCGACATCAGCGAGGTTGACGCTTCCCTGTTTACTGAAGCGGCCGAGAAAGCTCTTGCAGATCGCATTGGGGAACTCGCACCGGTTGCCCGGCAGCAGTTCGATTCGGGCGATTTCAGCGGCGCTCTGGCCACGCTGGCCAGCTCGCGCAGTGCCGTCGATGCCTTCTTCAATGATGTCATGATCATGGTGGAAGACCCGGCGGTGCGCCGAAACCGTCTGGCTCTTCTCGGCGAGCTGCACCGCGGCATGAACCAGGTGGCTGATCTTTCAAGGCTGGCACAGTGAAACTGGTAATCCTCGATCGGGACGGCGTCATCAACGAAGACAGCGACGCCTTCATCAAGTCACCGGACGAATGGCTGCCGGTGCCCGGCAGCCTGGATGCCATTGCGCGACTCTCACGCGCCGGATGGCGCGTGGTGGTCGCCAGCAACCAGTCCGGTCTGGCGCGAGGTCTTTTCACGATGGAGACGCTCAATGCCATCCACGCCAAAATGCGGCGCGAGATTGCCCAGGCGGGTGGGCACATTGACGCCATCTTCGTGTGTACGCATGGGCCAGACGATGGCTGCCGGTGCCGCAAGCCGGCTCCCGGCCTGTTCGAGGACATTGCCTGCCGCTACGACGTCAGCCTTGAAGGCGTTCCTGCCGTGGGTGACTCGCTGCGGGATCTCCAGGCAGCCACGGCATTGGGTTGCAAACCCTGGCTGGTGCGAACCGGCAAGGGGCTGCGCACACTCGACAAAGGGGGTCTGCCCCCAGGCACCGAGGTGCGCGACAACCTGGCTACCATCGTCGATGAATGGCTGAGGGAGGGCTGACATGGCGTTTGTACGCGCCCTGCTTTACCAGGTCTTCCTGGTCGTGACGGTCATACCCTATGCTTTCGCCTGCCTGATCTGGTCTCCCCTGCCCCTGCACCATCGCTACCGCCTGACCGTCGGCTGGCCCAGGCTGGCGATCTGGGGTGCCAAGGTCATTCTCGGCATCCGCTGGCAGGTCAAGGGTTGGGAGAATCTTCCGGACGCACCCGTGGTGCTCCTTTCCAAGCACCAGTCGGCGTGGGAAACCATGTTCTTTGCGGCCCACATGCCGCGCAATGTATGTTTCGTATACAAGCGCGAGCTGCATCGCATTCCTTTCTTTGGCTGGGGCTTGGCGCTGCTGCGCATGATCCCCATTGACCGGGCCAAGGGCCGGGATGCTGTCGACCAGGTCATCCGTGTCGGCCG
This sequence comes from Alcaligenaceae bacterium, assembly GCA_029263795.1. GTDB lineage: Bacteria > Pseudomonadota > Gammaproteobacteria > Burkholderiales > Burkholderiaceae_B > Yanghanlia. The sequence continues at coordinate 7,467 of JAJUFI010000015.1, read as the reverse complement.
CCAGCGCCTCGCCGAAGGACGCTGGCCGCTGTTGTTCCCGGAAGGCACCCGGATAGCTCCGGGCAAGGCCGGGCGCTACAAAATGGGTGGTGCCCTGCTGGCCACCGCGGCACAAGTTCCCGTCATTCCCATCGCCCTGAATGCTGGGGAATGCTGGCCGCGTCGCGCCTTTCTGAAGAAACCTGGCCTGGTCACCGTATCCATCGGGCCCGCCATCTCGACTGAGGGACGCAAGGCTGCCGAAGTCAACCGCGAAGTCGAGGCCTGGATAGAAGGCGAAATGCGGGTGCTGAATCCGGAGCGCTATGGCGGGGCCTGAGCAGCTTGCGCTGTTCGACGGCGCAGCTTCCCTTCCCGGCCCCGAAGAAACCGAAGCCGGGCTGCGCCGGCCTGCTTCACCCAGGAATGAAAAACCGGCCCAACCGCCGGCAACCGCGCCCATCATGCGGCCAGCCAGCCTGCCTCCGGGCAGCCGCTGGCTGGAGGTTGAAACGCCCTGGCAGACCATCGGCTTCGTCCTGCGTACCTCGCGTCGCAAAACGGTCGGCCTGCGGGTCAACGACGACGGTCTGGTAGTCACCTCCCCTTCCTGGCTCCCGCGGAGCCAGCTAGAAGAAATCATTAGGGGCAAGGCCCCCTGGATTCTGCGCAAGCTCCGCAGCCTGCATGAGCGGCAGCAACATCTCTCCACTGCAGACGCCCAGTGGCGTGATGGCGGCCGTTTCCCCTTCCTGGGCCAGTATGTTGCCATCGCCGTCCGCCCCCAAGCCGGTTACGTCCAGTACAGTGGCGACCCGCGCTGTCCCTCCGCCCAGGACACGCTGCTGCTGCCCCTGCAGGCTGATAGCGGACCAGACCGCATTCGTGAGCGTGTCTATGCATGGCTGCAACTTCAGGCTGTCGAGCTTTTCGATGCCAGGCTTGCCCACTACTGCCAGCTGGCCGGCGTAAGGGTCAAGAGCTGGCGTATCGCCGCACCAAGTGGCCGCTGGGGTTCATGCAGCAGTGATGGCCGCATCATGCTCAACTGGCGGCTGATACACTTGCCTGCACAGGTCGTGGACTATGTGGTGGCTCACGAAGTCGCCCATCTGCGGCACATGCATCACGGGCCCGAGTTCTGGCGCGAAGTGGCGCGCTTGTTTCCTGATTTCGCCCACGCCCGCCAGGCCCTGAAACCTCATCACCCGGGCAGCCTTCCCCTGCTTTGAGAAGGCTGCTCCCGTTTACAACAGGAGTTTTGAATGCGAATTCTGCACACCATGCTGCGCGTCGGAGACCTCGAAAAATCTCTGGCCTTTTACACTGAAGTTCTTGGCATGCGCCTGCTGCGCCGCAAAGATTATCCGGATGGCAAGTTCACGCTGGCTTTCGTCGGTTATCAGGATGAAGCTGACGGCGCCGTAATCGAGCTGACTCACAACTGGGACACCTCTTCCTATAACCTGGGCGATGGCTATGGCCATATTGCCCTTGAAGTGGAAGACGCCTACAAAGCCTGTGAAGAGATCAAGGCACGTGGCGGCAAGGTGACCCGCGAGGCCGGCCCCATGAAGCACGGCCAGACGGTCATCGCTTTCGTGGAAGACCCGGATGGCTACAAGATCGAGCTCATCCAGAAAAAGTCCCGCGTCGACTGATGTTGACGGGGCGCCGAGGACACTTCCCCCCGCTCCATTTGGGCCCTGCGCCGGGATAGCTTCTCGGCGCCCCTGCATTGACACCGCTCCTTCAAGCCATGCCACACCCGGCGGTGACGCCGGGCCCGCTCGCAGTTCCGACCGCGGGCAGCCGGTGGGGCCATGGGCTGATCAGCCCCTCAGGGCGACGAGCACCGCAGCTTCAGCGGCCTCCAAAGCCTCTGCCTGGGCATCCGTAAGGCCGCCACTCTGATGCGCGAGCCGCCAGTCTTTCAGACCCGCCTGCCGGATCTGTTCCCGCAGCTCGTGAACGTTGACCACGCATTCATAGGCTTTCTCCAGAGCCTGGAGATGGCGCAGCCCATGGTTGGCCCAGACACTTCCCACCAGGCGTTCCCGGGTGTCCGATGGCTTGAGCAGCAATTCAGCACAGGTGAGTGTGACAGCGTCATCCGGTGGTGCCGTTCGCAGCAAGGGAGGCAACAGCATGCCACGCAATACCAGCGCGGCAGGCTTCAGTGCCAGGTTTTCCAGCATCGTCGCCAGCAGTGTGTCCAGGGTGTGATACGTGTCAGCCGCGCACCACTCCACCAAAGGCAGGTCTGCATCGTGACGGCCGTCGTCCTGCCAGCGCTTCAGAACCGCACACAGCAGCATGAGTACCGCCAGGCCTCGCAGCAGACGCTCCAGACCGGGCTCATTGTGTGCGTGTACCGGCCGCGCACCAGGTTGCAGCATCTCCGCCAGTGCGGACAGGGCCGCTGCGTAGCGGTTGATGCGCCGGTAATGGTGCGTAACGGGGCCCAGCAGACGAGGCACCGGAGAGAAACGACCGGCCGTCCAGGCTCGCCCGGTCGCCCGGAAAATCGTGTTCCCAGCCAGGATGACATGCTTCCACAGCAGGCGGTCGAACGCATCGCACCCCGCGTCGGTGTCGGCTGAGTCCAGCGCCTCGATTTCCTGCATGAGCAGAGGATGCACACGCAAGGCACCCAGGGCGAGCACCCGGGTGTTGCGAGCCTGCGGGGCCAGCGCTTCCAGGCCGAAAAGGGCCGGCAGCAGCTCGTGCAGCCCTTCCTGCCATTCAGTAAGTGCCGGTGTAGGCCCAGCGCCACCCAGGAGATCCATGCTGTCTCCCATGGCTGTGCGCACATCCTCGAAGATGCTGATGTCGAACAAGGCTGACGACAGCAAGGGACGGTAGCCAAGATCCAGCGCTCCCGAAAGAAAACGACGCCCCGCTTCCACCCGATAGGCCGTGGCCGCCAGCCTGCCGAGCCGGCCACGTGCACCCAACATGGCGCAACCGGTGCCTTCAGCCTGCAGCCGCAGCACGGCACTGGAGGCATGGGCCGCCAGGGAGATCGATGCCGTAGCCATGGCGGGCAAGGCAATTCCTTTGGCCACGGCCTGGAAGGCCAGCAAGGCGCTCAAGGCCCGGTCACAGGAGTCAGTGCCGCCCAGAAGGGAATCCAGCTGAAGTTGCACGTCACATCCGTCGAAGGCTGCGGAACTTGCTTTCGTACCGGCCGGAACTGACGTTCCCGGGGTGTGCCCCCCGGCCGCACAGGAAACGGTTTCCACATGGCTCACGCCGGGCAGTGAGGTATCCACAAGAGCAACACAAACACCGCGTTCTCCGGCGCCGCCCAGCAAGCCTTCAGGATCATGCAGGCGGAAGGGCAACACGAGCAGATCGGGGCGCGGACCCGGCGCGTAGCGGGCGCCGCTCCAGTTCAGGCGCAGCACTGGCCCGTCATGCCCCTGCAACAGCACACCCGTTGCCTGGATCGGGACTATGTCATTTTCCACGACGAAGGAGGCCATGGCCGCACAGGCATCCCCGCCCGCAAGCCGTGGCAGCCAGTGCTGCTGTTGTGCTTCTGTGCCGACGGCGCGCAGAAGACAGGCGGGGTGAAAGACGAACCGTGCCGCCAGGCGATACGCAATGGACACAGACCGCAAGGCCACCTGACGCAGCACTTCGGACTGGGCCCAGGCGCTCAGCCCCAGACCGCCAGCTTCCTCTGGAACTGCCATGGCTTCAAAACGCTCCTCGGCCAAGAACTTCCACAGTGCATCTTCGGCCAGCGTCTCACCCTCGTTGGAGAGACGCTCCAGTAAGGCGCACAGTGCATGTACCGGCCCTTCCAGGAAAGCCTTTTCCCGTGCGTTCAGTGTGGCCGGGCGTACATACGTCAGGGCATTCCAATCGGGTGTCCCGGACAATAGCTGCCCTTCCCACCAGGGGTCTCCGGCTGCCAACACCTGCTGCTGAAACACGGTGAACGGAGTGACCCCATTGCGCAACCGTCGATACAGAGGCTCAGTCAGCCATCGCCGCCGCCAGGCGTTCCAGTTCATACTTCCACTACTCCTGAAATATTGCATGCCCGTGCTTGGGCGGCTGCGACAGTGCGCAGCCCTCGCGGTTCATGTCATCATTATGGCTTATGCTCAATACGCTCTGGCTCGCCTTCTTCCTGGTCTCCATATTGGCTGCCATGTTTCAGTGGCTGGTGTTGCACGATCCCGACGTTTTCTCTCGTGTCGTTGCAGCGCTGTTCGAAATGGCTGCCCTTTCCGTGCAGATCATGGTGCTGCTGTTCGGCACACTCACATTGTGGCTGGGCTTTCTGCGTATTGCGGAATCAGCCGGACTGGTGGAACGCCTCTCGCACCTGCTGGCCCCCCTGTTTCGACGCCTCATGCCGGAAGTGCCCGAAGGTCACCCTGCGCTCGGGCTCATCACCATGAACTTTGCAGCCAATGGCCTGGGTCTCGACAATGCAGCCACCCCCATAGGGCTGCGTGCCATGCATGCCCTTCAGTCTCTGAACCCGGAACCGCGCACCGCCACCAACGCGCAGATTCTGTTTCTCGTTCTGAACGCTTCTTCACTAACCCTACTGCCGGTAACCATCTTCATGTACCGGGCCCAGCAAGGGGCAACCGAGCCAGCCCTGGTCTTTTTGCCAATCTTGCTGGCGACCAGCGCGTCCACTTTGGCAGCACTATTTTCTGTCGCCTTCATTCAGAAGCTGCGTCTGCATGATCCGGTAGTTCTGCTCTGGTTGGCGGGAACCGCCTTACTCATTGGCGGCCTAATGTCGCTGCTTTCAGGAATGAGTGCGGCGGCCATCAGCAGCACCTCCAGTCTGATGGGCAACTTGGTTCTGTGCGCCATCATCGCCCTTTTCCTGGTCGTGGGCGCCATCCGCAAGGTACCGGTTTACGAATCGTTTGTGGAGGGCGCCAAGGACGGTTTCGAGGTGTCCAGAAACTTGCTGCCCTATCTGGTGGCCATGCTCTGCGCAGTGGGCATGCTCAGGGCATCCGGCGTTCTGGATATGGTGCTGACTGGCATACGCGAACTCACACTCTGGGTGGGCCTGGATGCGCGTTTCGTGGATGCGCTTCCAACTGCGCTGGTGAAACCATTTTCCGGCAGCGCGGCGCGCGCCATGATGATTGAGACCATGCAACACTCTGGGGTGGACAGTTTCCCCGCCCTGCTGGCCGCAACCATGCAGGGCAGCACCGAAACCACGTTCTACGTAGTAGCTGTCTATTTTGGGGCTGTGGGCATACAACGGGTGCGGCACACTATTGGCTGCGCCCTGCTGGCGGACCTGGCGGGTGTACTGGCGTCGATTGGCGTGTGCTACTGGTTCTTCGGCTGAAGCCGGCCCGCCCGAACGAGTTGGTCCGACAAGGCAATGAATTGTGCCGGGCTCACCACTTCTGCCCGGTCAGTGGGCTCCACACCCAGTGCCGGCCAATCGATGTCATCTGCCCAGTCGGCGAGAACACGGCGCAGCATCTTCCGCCGTTGTGCGAACGCACGAGTCACCACGGCGGCGAAGGCATCCTCGCTCAAGGGGCGCGGGCGGTCTGCGGGCAATGGAACCATGCGGACCACCGACGACATGACCTTGGGTGGAGGGTCGAAGGCTTCAGGCGGCACGTCGAAAAGCTTTTCCATGCGGTAGCGTACTTGAAGCATGATGGACAGGCGGCCGTAGTCGCCCGAACCCGGCTCCGCCACCATGCGGTCAATGACTTCCCGCTGCAGCATGAAGTGCTGGTCCTGCACGGAGTCGGCAAACTGCACCAGGTGGAACAGCAATGGGCTGGAAATGTTGTACGGCAGGTTGCCGACAATGCGCAGACCCCGGCCCAGGCTGGAAAAATCGACGGTCAGTGCGTCCGCCTCGATCACGTTCAGGCGTTCTGCCGGCCACGACAGACGCAGCCGGGCTGCCAGGTCTCTATCCAGTTCGACTGCAGTCAGCCGCCTGACCGTTTCCAGCAGGGGGGCAGTCAGCGCCGAAAGACCCGGGCCAATCTCGACCATGGGGTCGTCCGGCTGCGGGTGAATGGCACGGACGATCTGGTCGACGACGGCTTCATCAACCAGAAAATGCTGCCCGAAGCGTTTACGTGCCTGATGAGCCATGATCAACGCCGTGCGTTACGGTTCTGCTGAGGGTCCAGCCTGTTCTCGACGTAGGCGCGTCCATACAGTTCGTTGAGCCATTGGTCCACCGCCGGTTCGATCTTGCGCTGGAACAGGATCTGGCGGGCCTGCATGCGTTGGTATTCCTCACCCATGTCATGCTGGCGCCGCTCCAGCACTTCGACAATATGCCAACCGAAGGGAGACCTGAACGGCTCACTGATTTCCCCTGGCTGCAGGCTGTTCATGACCTGTTCAAAGGCAGGAACAGTTTCCCCGGGAGACAGCCAGCCGAGATCCCCACCCTGCGGAGCGGTCGCATCTTCCGAATGACGGCGGGCAAGCTCCTCGAAGGATTCACCGTTACGCAGGCGGTCACGCACCAGGCGCAGGCGCTGCTGTGCCTGTTCGTCGGAAGTGATTTGGTTGGTCTTCACCAGAATATGTCGGGCACGGGTTTGTGTGACGATCATCGGGCCCTGGGCCAGCTGTTGCTGACCGGCCGCGGAGAAGTCCCTCTGCGGCGGCGCGCTGCGCGCTTCCTCGCCCCATGTCAGCACCTTCAGAATATGAAAGCCCTGACCGCTCCGTATGATGCGCGATACTTCACCCACCTTCAGCCCACGGGTGGCTTCCAGAAAAAGATCGGGCCAGCCTTCAATGGGCCGCACGCCCATCACCCCACCTTCCAATGCGCGCGGGCCGTCCGAAGATGAGGCAGCCAGGCCTGCGAAGTCTGCACCGGCCTTCAGTTGGGCCAGCAATTGCTCCGCCCGTTGCTGCAGTTTGGCGACTTCCTCTGAACTGGCGCGTTCTGGCACCGCAACGAGAATCTGTGCCAGGCCAAGTACCCGGGGCGCGACCTGCTGCTGCGACGAGGCGACCGGCGCGCCGCCCGGTGCCCGGGGCGGCTGGATGGCCTTGCCCTGCGTACGCAGGAATGCATTGACCTCGGCTTCGCTAATGCTGATGTTGGCATCCACCTGGCGCTGACGCAGAAGGTCAAAGCGCATTTCGCGGCGCAGCCCTTCCAGGTAACGGTCCCAGCTGACACCCGACTTTTCGATTTCCTTGCGCAACGCTTCCACGGACATGCGGTTGCGCTCAGCTATGGTCGCGAGGCCCCGCTGGAGCTGGGCATCCGACACCCTGATGCCCAGACGATCGGCTTCCTGGCTCTGAAGCTCTTCCAGAATCAGACGCTGCAGCACCTGGCGCTGCAGAATACTGCGCTCCGGCACAGGAATTTTCTGAGCCTTCAGATTCGCCTCTGCTTCGGCAACACCAGCATTGACCTGTTTCAATGTGATGACCTGCCTGTTCACAACGGCGGCAATACCGTCCACGAATTGTTGAGACGGAGCGGCG
>JAJUFI010000218.1 GCA_029263795.1 Alcaligenaceae bacterium | reverse complement strand
GCAACATGTATTGGGAATGCCACGATCATTTTGATCGTTGAATCATAAGAACGAGGAAGGAACAGGATGGGACTCACTCTGGAAATGGCGGGCCGCATCGCCGCGCTTCAACCCCAGGACTTCAGTGAAGCGGCGCTCGATCTTGCGCAACTGGGATTCATGGATACGATCGCAACAACTTTTGCGGGTGCAGGAGAAGATGCGACTTTGAAAGTGCAAGCCTTTGCCCGGCGCCGCGCAGTTGAAGAAAGTGCGCAGTGCAGCCTGCCATGGTTGCCTGCCACCATGCCGGTGTCCATGGCCGCCCTGGTGACCGGGACGGCCGGCCATGCGCTCGATTATGACGATGTTGCCTTGTCAGGGCACCCGAGTACCGTCATCGTTCCTGCACTGCTGTGCGAAGCGGCCGCGCAGGGGCTGCCGGGCAGAACTTGCCTGGAGGCTTATGTTGCCGGCTATGAAGTATGGGCGGAGCTCTTTCGCCGTGAGCCTCATTCGCTGCATGCCAAGGGATGGCACCCCACCGCGTTCTACGGCATTCTTGCGGCAACGGCTGCGCTCGCCTATGTGCGTCGCCTGAGCGCAGCAGACATCGCGACAGCGCTGGCACTTGCAGCCAGCTTCGCTAGCGGCGTGGTGTCCAATTTCGGCACCATGACCAAGCCCCTGCATGCTGGTCGCGCGGCCTCGCTTGCATTCGAGGCACTGGAATATGCTGAGCTGGGGTTGATGGCGTCACATGATGCGTTGGAGCATTCCAGCGGCTTCCTCAACGCACTGTCGCCCTCGGCCCGAGCACAGCGCGATCTTCCCCTGCGCCAGGCCAATGACTGGGCACTGGCAGAACACGGGTTGTGCATCAAGCAGTATCCCGTATGCTACGGTGCGCACCGCGCCATTGACGGCATGATCGACCTGGTTCGTCAATACGATTTCGGCCTGCAGGACGTTGCAAAAGTTTCGGTGGGATTGGGCCCGGCGCAGCTGGCCATGCTGCGCAATATTGCACCGGAAACAGGTTTGGAAGCGAAGTTTTCCATTCAGTTTGCAATGGCCGCAGCGCTGGACCAGCGCAATGTCGGGCTTGCTCAATTGACCGACGAATACGTGCAACAGGATCGCATTCAGTCCTTCTATCCAAAGGTCGAATCATGGTGTGTCGACGTACCGGACCCTTCCGACCCTACCTTTTCGAAGTATGACCTGGTGGAGGTGACGCTGACCGATGGTCGTCGGTTCACATCGGAAAAGGTTGAGTATCCTCGTGGGCATGCGGCCAAACCTGTGGGCACTGAAGCCTTGAGGGCAAAATTTGGCGATTGCCTGCACAGGTTCAATGCAACATGTAGCGGTGACGTGAGCGCCCTCAATATTGACGCTTTGTTCGGGCGAGTCACCGCGCTGAGGGACTGCAAGGATATGTCCCAGCTCCTGTCGGCATGATCGAAAGGGGGCGGTTCATGTCAAACCGGGGGGCTGAATTCCAGGCATCAGACTGTTCATTTGCTTCCATTCCGTGGCAGTCCGAACTTGAAACCCTTGCACGACGTTATGCGGGCCGTATTGCCGTCACGGATGAAACGGGTACGCTGACTTATGCGCAATTGCATGAGCGCGCTATCGTGCTGGCGGGCATGATATGCGGGCGATTTGCCGCCCAGGAGCCTGCGCATCGCAGAGTGGGTGTCCTGCTTCGCAACAGCAGAGCAGCGGTCGTGGCGGATTACGCAGTGGCCTTGGCCGGCTGCTGCATAGTCCATCTGAATCCTGCCTACTCGCCCGCTGATCTCGATTGGTGTGTGGCATTGGCTCCTGTAGATCTCCTCATCACAGAGGAAGCGCTTCAGCAACAAGCCAACGGGACTGCTGTCGAAACGTGGACTCTTGATCCCGAAGGAACAGTAGCCTGGCCTGAGCCGAAGTCCGCATCTGCAGCTGTCCCGCGGGCGGTCGACCCGTGCTCCGAAGCGCGGGTCATCTTCACCTCGGGGTCGAGCGGGCCCCCCAAGGCTGCAGTCTATTCTCACAGGCAGCGGTGGATGGCGGCAACAGTGCTGAGAAGCGTCCTGCCGTATCGCCCCGGTGCAAGCAGCGGAATCGCCCTCATGACACCCTACGTGCATGGCGCTTCGGCACTGGCAAGAGCGTATCTGGATTGCGGCAGCCGTGTAGAAATCATGCAGGGCATTGATCCGGAGCGCTTGAGGGAAGGGCTAAGAGCCCGTACGTTTGACGCAGTATTCGCGCCCCCGTCTGTGCTGGCTAAGCTGGCAGAGTTGTTTGAGTTCGAGCGGTTCGACCACATGCGGTGCATATTCACGGGTACGCAGCCCTTGACCCCCGGTATCTACCGGAAGTCTGTGCAGATTTTCGGGCCATGTCTGCGTGTCACCTACGGTAAAACCGAGAACCTGAATCCCATTACGGTGCTGGACCCGCAAGAGGTAGATACTTTGTATACGCAGACGTCATCCCCCGGGGGCACTTGCGTCGGCTATCCGGGGCCGGGGGTGGAACTGCGACTCACACCAAGCGGTGAAATCGAGCTGCGTTCGCAACACCAGTTTAGCGGTTACCTGGCTACATCTGGCTTTCAGCCCCACGCCGCCGATGCCTGGCATGCCACAGGGGACCTGGGCGAGTTTGATGAGTGCGGGCGCTTGTGGCTGAAGGGGCGCAACTCTGACACCATCAACACGGGGGGCTACATGGTGAGCCCTGATGAAGTGGAGGCGAAGCTGTCGACCGTTGCGGCGGTGACTGAGCTGACTGTGTTCGGCGTCCCATCGGAGTACTGGACGGAAGTGTCCGTCTGCGCCTATGTGCCTGCCCGGAAGAGTGGGACAGCCGAGACTCAATTACGGTCTGCGGCTGAAGAACTGACCAAATACAAACGCCCCCGCCTTTATGTGCCCTTTGAGTCGTTGGCCAAAACGCCGGCGGGCAAGGTTGACCGTCGCGAAATCCGGCGTCAGCTGCTTTCCGGATTCATACTTGTCGATGGCTTGTATCCATCGCTGAAGGCGAAGGACAGCTGACCCTCAGGCAGCTTGCTCTTGCGGCGGCGGCCCGGGCTGGT
>JAJUFI010000208.1 GCA_029263795.1 Alcaligenaceae bacterium | reverse complement strand
GGGCGGTCCTTCACATGCGGCATGATTAAGGGCGCAATGCGCTCGTAATAGGTGGCGACATCCCCCTTGCGGATTCCCGATTTGCGGTCCACGACACGGTCCGCGCTGCTTACCTTCACGCTTTGTTCTTTCTTCATTTGAATCGTCCGCTTATCTTCGCGCAGCCCTACGAATACCGCATGGCGTATACGCCCGGACTGCGTCCACTGGGAGAAGGAAACTTCCGCCGCGAGTTGGGGTTTCACCCAATGCACCTGCTTTTCTTTCGGGGTGGGCTCAAAGGGGGAGGTCTCTTGTTCAATTCGGGACAAACGCTTGACCAGATAAACGAGCTTGTCTTCATTGAACCCCGTACCGACCTTGCCCGCATATCTGAACCGGCTGTCCTCATCGTAATAGCCCAGGAGCAGTGCACCCAGGCCGCTGCGGCCCCCCTGTGGCTCGGTATACCCACCAATGACGAACTCCTGCCGCTCCGCGCATTTGAGCTTGATCCAGTGCCCACTGCGACCGCTGGAGTAGGGTGAGTCCTGCCGTTTGCCGATCACGCCCTCCAACCCCAGAGCGCAGGCGGAGCGCAGCATATCGCCTGCTTCCACACCGAAGACGCCACTCAGACGGAGATTGGGGTGGTCAACATTGTCGAGCACACCCGCGAGTCTGGCCTGTCTTTCTCGCAAGGGAAGGGGACGCAGGTCTTCATCCTTCAGCCATGGCAGGTCGAACAGGAAATACACCGGCCCGATATGGTCTGCAGCATGGACAGCATCAGCAGCAGGAGCCGCACCCGCTGTGGTCGACCGCCTCCTTCTCTGCTTTGGGCCAGCTTCCCGCTCAAAGGCGTTCTGCAGAGCCTGGAAGTTCGGGCGGCCATCATCATCCAGCATGACGATTTCACCGTCGTACCAGCCGTCCGGCAGCCCTTCCGATTCGAAGGCATGTGCCAAAGCTGGAAGACGGTGCGTCCAGTCATGGCCATTGCGGGTGAACAGTTTGGCCTTGCCCCCGCTCACGCGGGTGAGAATGCGATAGCCGTCGTACTTGAGCTCGAAGGACCAGCCGGGTGCAGAAGGGGCCGCTGAAACACGAGTGGCCAATTGCGGCTCCAGCTTTTCGGGGAGTGATATTTTTCGTTCAGCGGCGACCTCGCTATTCCGGGCAGGTTTGCCGACGACCCCAACCACGCTGTGGGGCAGGGATATGGTGACGTCGAACTGATCTGCGGCGCGGGTGAATTCGTCTTTCTCCTTGATGAGCAGCCACGTGGCTTTACCGGCATCGTCGCTCGAAGAAGCGGCGCCATCGTCAGGCTTCCCAACGCCGCCATTTGATTTCCGGTCGCTGCCAGCGCTTTTACCGGTTCTTATCAGTGCCCACCGGCCCTGGAGCTTATGCCCGTTCAGACGGAACTTCAGTTTGCCCTCGGCATAGGCCTGCGCTGCGTCACCCTCGGCTTCCCAGCTGCCGCGGTCCCACACTATCACCTTGCCGGCACCATATTCGCCTTTTGGGATGGTTCCCTCGAATTCACCGTAGGCCAGTGGGTGGTCTTCCACCTGAATGGCCATGCGTTTGACGGATGGGTCAAGGCTTGGGCCCTTGGGTACGGCCCAACTCTTGAGTGTGCCGTCGAGTTCGAGCCGGAAATCGTAGTGAAGCCGCCGCGCCCAATGTTTCTGTATGACGAACTGCGCCCCGACTCTACGGCCACTGCGTTCACGCCCAGCATCACCGCGGGGCTCGGCTGTCTTGTTGAAATCACGCTTGCGGTGATAGTCACGCAAGGCCTCATTTTCCTTGGTCTTGCGGTTCGAGCGCTGCTTTCTGGCGGTGGCCGGTCTGGTGCTCATGCTGCTTTTCGTTTGGAAGCCTTGCTGCCGGAACCGGATTTACTCGCCTGCGATTTTCTCGCGGCCTTTTTTGCTGCAACCGCCTTCTTCGCTGCCCCACCTGTTTTGCTAGCAGCTGGTGTCTTCACAGCTTTGGCTGCCGTGGAGGATTTGCTTTTCTTGGTTGCGGATGATTTCTTCGCAGCGACAGTCTTCGACGAAGTCTTGGCGGCAGTCTTGGCCGCGGGCTTGCCTGCACGTTTGCCACTTCTGGCATCCACCTCGTCCTTTTCTGTTCCCTCGCCTTGTGCCGACCCCTTACCGTTCGCGGTGCCCTTACGCCCCTTCAGACTGCGTTGCAGCATTTCGGTCAGGTCATAAATGCGGGCGGAGCCTGTGCTTTCTTCTTCCGGTTCGGGTTGAGAAACCTGAGTGGTTTCGCCGGCTTCCACCTTGTCCTGAATGAGCTGCATGATTTGTTCGCGGAAGGAGTCGGTGTACTGCTCCGGCTCCCAATCCACCGTCATGTCCTTCACGAGCTGCCGCGCCATGGTCAGTTCTTTTTGAGACAGGCCGAGAGCCTTGCTGTCTTTTTCAGGCAGATTCAGTGCGCTCCAGTCGCGAACCTCGTCACCCCAGCGCAGCAGGTTGAGAATCAGCACCGGGCCGCATGCAAAAAGCAGTGCCAGGTGCTGTTTGGTCTGGATGACGACTTTTGCGAGCCCCGCTAGGCGGGATTCCGACAGTACTTCGCGCAACAGGGCATATACCTTTGCTCCTTTATTGATGGGAGCAACGTAATACGGTCTTTCCAGATACACGAATGGAATGTCATCCAGAGGCACAAAGGCTTCAATTTCGACGGTTTGCGTAGTGCGGGGGTATGCCGCGGCAATTTCCTCGGCTTCCACCACCACGTATTCACCGTCCTCGTACTCAACGCCTTTGACGATGTCCTCCCGATCAATTTCTTTGCCGGTGACCTTATTGATGCGCTTGTACCCAACTGGCTCCATGCTGCGGCGGTCCAGCCAGTCGAAATCGATGGATTGGTTCTGAGTGGCTGAATGCAGCGCTATGGGAATATGTACCAGACCGAAGGCGATGGCACCTTTCCACAGAATTCGCTTGCTGGCTGGTGCGGGCATGGTGAACCCCTTAAGAACGGTAAATGTGCGCCAAAGCAACAGCAATGCAAACGGTGTGCCCGCGCTTACCCTATACTTAGCGGGTTCCCGATGGGGGGACGACCTTTGGTGTTGTATCAAACACACACAGGGCCGCGGGTTAACACCTACTCCATTGCCAAGGTTCGGGGTTGAATGTTGTGAACAACCAACAACGAACAACAAAAAACAGGGCTTTGGCGATGGCGCAATGGCAATGTGACGTGAATTTTGATGCAATAGCACCAACTTCCCATCGCGGAGTTGAAAAGAGCAGCAGCACAGGTCGTTGTAGTCGCTGCTCTACAAGTTACTCAAATCTACGGAGATTTCTTACATGAAAAAGACTCTGCTCGCTGCTGCT
>JAJUFI010000188.1 GCA_029263795.1 Alcaligenaceae bacterium | reverse complement strand
TCCGGATGCGGGTTAAGGTGGAAGAAGGGTTGATCCCCACGCACGACAGGAGCCAGTACTGATGGAGTCACCGGTTTTGGCCTCGCGCCACAGACAAATTTTGAAAATGTTTCAGTGTTTGCTGCTTCTGTTTGCCTGCCTTTGCCTGCTGGCCGCCCCCCAGGTGCGCGCCCAGGCTCCCAGCGGCGTTTGCAACGGTGGGCAGCCGGTTCGCTTTGCCGACCAGAACTGGGAAAGTGCCTCTTTCACCACCCACATATTCGTGCGCATCCTGCGCGACGCTTTCGCATGTGAAACCGAAATCGTCCCCGGGACGCCGGCGGCGGCAGAGGCAGCTCTGGCACAGAACGACCTGCAGATCATTGCAGAGATCTGGTCGGGGCGTTCCGCCATCATCGAGGACGCCATCCAGGCGGGGCAGGTCAGAGTCGTGGGAGACACGCTGCGGGGCGGGGCCGAGCAGGGGTGGTACGTGCCGGAATTCCTTGTGAAGGGAGACCCGGAGCGCGGTATCGAGCCACGTGCTCCCGATCTCCGTACTTGGGAAGATCTTCCCCGCTACAAAGAGCTGTTTCGCGACCCCGAACAGCCGGACAAGGGTCGCTTTCTGAATTGCCCCACCGGATGGGTGTGCGAAGCGACGAACTCCCGTTTGTTGTCGCTTTACGGTCTGGATGATCATTACAGCAATTTCAGGGCGGGCACCGGGGCTGCCCTGGACGCCGCTATCAGCGCTGCCCACGAACGTGGCGAACCCCTGCTGTTCTACTATTGGTCTCCCGCCGGGCTCATGGCCAAGTACCGTCTGCACCGGATCGAGCTCCCCGCTTTCAACCAGGCCTGCTGGGACACAATCGTCAGCGGGGAGGGCGAACCATGCCCCACAGATTTCCTGAAGGCGCGTCTGGCGGTGGCGGTTTCCGCCCCGTTTGCCGAGGCCAACCCGGAAATCATCGCCTTCCTGGAACGGGTCAGTTTTGAGCCGGACCAACTGAACCGAGCCATTTTGCAGATGACCGAGGACCGCGTTCCAGGAGAAGTCATGGCAGAGCGGTTCCTGAAAGACAACCCGCAGGTCTGGAGTACCTGGCTCGATGCTGCCCATGTCTCCCGGCTGGAATCTTCACTTGGTACGGGAAGCCGGCAAGTTGATGACGGAATTTTCCTGCAGTGGTCGGGCGCCGAGTTTGTCAACCGACATCTGGCACGCGTGGTGAAGGACTGGGGAGAGACATTCCGGCGTTCCGGCGACGTACTGCTGGTGCATGTACTCTTGCCGGTGGAGAAAGCTCTCACGAGCGTCCCGGCCTGGCTGATTCTGGCCTTTGTTGCCGTTCTTTCCTGGCATGCCACACGCAAACCCGTGGCAACCATCTTGTACGTCCTCGGCTTGTATCTCATAGGGGTGGTAGGCCTGTGGGATAAGCTCATGCAGACTTTCGCGCTGGTTCTCATATCCACACTGTTTTCGATTCTCATCGGCATCCCAGTTGGCATTCTGGCGGCGGGCAGCCGGTGGCTGAGAAGGGTGCTGGTGCCAATCATGGACGTCATGCAAACCTTGCCCAGTTTCGTTTATCTCATTCCCGTCCTCATGTTGTTCGGCCTGGGGAAAGTGCCGGCCCTGTTTGCCACCGTCATTTATGCAGTCCCGCCGCTCATCCGGCTGACCGTGCTCGGGTTGTTGCAGGTCGACCCCACGGCCAAGGAAGCGGCGCAATCGTTCGGCGTCACGCGATGGCAGATGTTGACTCGGGTCACTCTGCCCCTGGCGCGCCCCAGCATCATGGCAGGAATCAATCAAACGACCATGATGGCATTGGCCATGGTAGTGGTCGCGTCGATGATTGGTGCGCGTGGGCTGGGCGAAGACGTCCTGGCCGGTATCCAAACACTGGACATTGGGCGAGGTTTACAGGCTGGCATTGCAATCGTCATTCTCGCCATTGTCATAGATCGCATCACTCAGGCTTATGGTGAGCCCTTGCGCAAACGCCGCAAAGGCAAACGGACGGAACTGCCATGAACAATCCGAACACTGCCAACACACCTGATTCCGGCGTAACACGAGATTCCGCCGTGAAGCCCGACTCGAGCGCCGGACAAGACGCCGATGTGAAGATTCGTATTCGAGGTGTCTACAAGATATTTGGTCGCCACGAGGCAGAGGCCTTGCGTCTACTGCGGCAAGGAGTGGAAAAATCTGAAGTTCAGGCGCAGACTGGCGCAAATGTTGGGCTCGCGGGAGTGGATGCTGACATTCCCGCCGGAAGGATCACCTGCATCATGGGCTTGTCGGGGTCGGGCAAATCCACCCTTGTCCGCCACCTCAACCGGCTGATCGACCCTTCCGCCGGGAGTATTTACTTTGACGGTGAGGATATCCTGAAGCTCAGTCTGGCCCAGTTGCGGGAGCTTCGTCGTCACCGCGTCAGCATGGTGTTCCAGAATTTCGGCCTGCTTCCTCACATCACTGTACTGGACAACGTGGCATTTGGCCTGCATGTTCGCGGCGAAGGAAAACCGCAGGCGCGTGAGAAGGCCAGGCAGTGGATTGAACGGGTGGGGCTTGCGGAATACGAAGCCAATTATCCCGACGAGTTGTCAGGGGGCATGCGCCAGCGTGTCGGTCTGGCACGTGCCCTTGCCATTGATGCCGAAGTTCTGCTCATGGATGAAGCCTTCTCGGCACTTGATCCGTTGATCCGCTACGACATGCAGGACCAATTACTGGAACTACAGCAGCGTTTGCAGAAGACCATTGTCTTCATCACCCATGACATCGAGGAAGCCCTGCGCCTGGGGCAGCATGTGATCATTCTTCGTGACGGAAAAATCGAGCAGGTGGGAAGCCCCGCGGACATCCGCAGCAGGCCTGCCAACGAATATGTCGAGCGTTTCCTTGTCCGCCGGGCAGGCTGATGCCCGCATAGCGGGGGCGCATAGCGAGCCTGGATAGCCGCCCAACTGTGGTGAAGTTGCTGATGGTTCAGGGACTTGCGTACAGATTCAACTTGCGGTAATAGGGCGCACATGCTAAATTAAGAGGCTTCGCCCCATTTCGGTTTTTTGTGGGTGCGGAGAAAAACCAAGTCTATTAGCCCCGACCAATCGCAGTCGGGAATGGAGAAAACAATGTCGAACTCGACACCTACGCCTGCCGCGTACCGGCTTGGGCTTGTGGGGCGCAAGGTCGGCATGACCCGCATTTTCACGGAAGATGGTGAATCCATCCCCGTGACCGTGCTGGACGTGTCGAACAACCGCGTTACCCAGGTGAAGTCGCCAGAAGTTGATGGTTACGCTGCTGTGCAAGTCACCTACGGCACTCGTCGCGCTTCCCGCGTGAACAAGCCGGCCGCCGGTCACTTTGCCAAAGCTGGCACCGAAGCTGGCAGCATCCTGAAGGAATTCCGCCTCGACCCCGCCAAAGCTGCCGAATTTGCTCCCGGCACCGTTCTGGCTGTGGAAAGCATTTTTGAAGCGGGTCAGAAGGTTGACGTCACTGGCACCACCATCGGTAAGGGCTTCGCCGGTACCATCAAGCGTCACCATTTCGCTGGTCAGCGCAATTCGCACGGTAACTCGCTCTCTCACCGCGTTCCCGGCTCCATCGGTATGGCCCAGGATCCAGGCCGTGTGTTCCCCGGCAAGAAGATGGCGGGCCACCTGGGTGATGTCACCCGTACCATTCAGAATCTCGACGTCGTGCGCGTTGACGCCGAACGTGGTCTTCTGCTGGTCAAGGGCGCAGTCCCCGGCCATAAGAATGGCAACGTGATCGTGCGCCCCGCTGTCAAGGCGCCGGCCAAGAAAGGAGCCTAATCCATGGAACTCAAGCTCCTGAATGATCAGGGTCAAGCCGCTTCCACCGTTGCCGCTCCGGACACCGTGTTCGGTCGCGAGTTCAACGAAGCGCTGGTGCATCAGATCGTAGTGGCCTTCCAGGCCAATGCCCGTGGTGGCAACCGTGCTCAGAAGGACCGTGCTGAAGTCAAGCACTCCACCCGCAAGCCGTGGCGCCAGAAGGGTACGGGCCGTGCACGTGCAGGTATGACTTCCTCGCCTCTGTGGCGTGGGGGTGGCCGTACGTTCCCCAGCTCTCCCGACGAGAACTTCACCCAGAAGATCAACAAGAAGATGTATCGCGCTGGTATTCGTGCGATCCTCTCCCAGCTGGCTCGTGAAGACCGCATCG
>JAJUFI010000226.1 GCA_029263795.1 Alcaligenaceae bacterium | reverse complement strand
GTGGTAATGACATCACCAGGCTCCAGCGTCATGAATTCACTGACATAGCTGACCACGGTCTTTACGTCGAAAATCATGGTGCGGGTGTTGCCCGACTGCATGGTCTCACCGTTAACCTTCAGCCAGATATCCAGATTCTGCGGGTCGCTACATTCGTCCGTAGTAACGAGCCAGGGGCCAATGGGCCCGAAGGTGTCGCAACCTTTGCCCTTGTCCCATGTGCCGCCGCGTTCCATCTGATAGCTGCGTTCGCTGACGTCATTGACGAGACAGTATCCGGCGACGTGCTCCAACGCAGCTTCGGGCGTTACATAGCTCGCGCGTTTGCCGATCACTATGCCCAGTTCGGCCTCCCAGTCCACTTTTTCGGCGCCCCGGGGAACCATCACAGGGTCGTCCGGACCCTGGATGCAGCTGGTTGCCTTCATGAAAATTACGGGTTCCTTGGGAATATCTGCGCCCACTTCCTTCGCATGATCGAAGTAGTTGAGGCCAATCGCGATGAACTTGCGAATGTTTCCAACCGGCTCTGCAATGCGCACACCGGCTTCAACGCGGGGCAACGCTGCCAGATCGACGGTGCGGAGGCGACCAAGCAGTTCGGGTGACAATGTGTCCGAACTGATGTCGCCGACAATGGACGACAAATCACGAATGGCACCATCCGGGTCAAGCACACCGGGACGTTCTTTGCCTCGCTCCCCGAAACGCAGCAGCTTCATTTTCACTCCTTATGTTGATGAAGGGCCGGCCGGCTCGAAACCTTCCCGCCCCGTGCAGCGCTTATTCAGCGCGAATATTGCCTTTTACTATTGTGTCTTTCCAAAGCGCCAGCTCCTTTTCCAGGAACTGACGTGTTTCCTCGGGCGTGGCGATGTGTGCGGTTGCCGTAAGCCGGGCAAAGTGTTCCTGGAGCGAGGGCAGGGCAAGGACTTTATTGATGGCTGCATTAAGCGTGTCGATAACATCCTTGGGAGTGCCCTTGGGAACCATGACAGCCATCCAGGTTGCGGCATCGAAACCTTCCACGCCAAGTTCGTGAACGCTCTTCACTTCGGGGAAAACAGGGGAGCCTTTGCGGCTGCCCACCGCCAGAACCCTGAGGCGGCCTGCTTCGACGTGAGGCATGATTGCCGGCCCTGATTCAAACATCATTTCAGTGTCACCGCCGATCAGCCCCGTCAGCGCGGCGGTTGCCCCGCGGTACGGGATGTGGCGAACATCCATGCCAGTACGGTTCTTCAGCATTTCCATCGTCAGATGGTTGGTGAGGCCCACCCCGCCTGACGCATAGTTCAGCTCGCCCGGACGCGATTTTACGTATTCAATCAGTTCCGGGAGCGTTTTCGCGGGGAAATCGCTCCTGGTGACCAGGAACTGGGGAACATCAATGATCATCGCAACCGGTTCGAAGTCCTGCAACGTGTCGTAGGGGATGTTGGGATAAAGGCTGGGATTGATCGCCAGCGGGCCGCTGGACGCAATCAGCACCGTGTAACCATCGGGTGCCGTTCGTTTTGCAGCCTCGACGCCGATGATACCGCCTGCTCCACCCTTGTTGTCGACGATGATGGGCTGATCCAGCACTTTCGTAAGCTCGTCTGCCACCGCCCGAGAAAGGATGTCGGTCGTCTGGCCGGCGGGGAAGGGAACCACTACCTTGATGGGTTTCTCCGGATAGGCCGCGGCAGCAGCGCTTCCGCACAAAGCCATGAGCGCGAACGCCATCGAGCGGATCAGTTTCATGTGTTGTGTCCTCCTATTGTTGGTTTGAGTTCTACGATAATATACGTACAAATAAAATTGATGTAAAGTAAGTGCGTACAAATCAACGGTCGTGAACGAATGAACCAGGTCAATAAGAACTTAAATCACGTGTCCGCAGAGCTCCCTTATACGGGTCTCACTGTGCTCGAATTGGGCCACAGCGTGGCCGCACCATTTGCAGGGCAGGTACTTGCCGATCTTGGCGCAAGAGTCATCAAGGTGGAGAAACCGGAGGGAGATGACGCGCGCAAATGGGGCCCGCCCTTTGTGGATGACACGTCGGCAGTTTTCCAGTCCCTGAACCGGAACAAAGAATCCGTCGTGTGCCACTTACGTGAAACGGGCCAGGTGGAAGCACTGCGGCAATTCATCGTGTCCGAAGTGGATGTGGTGCTGCAGAATCTGAGGCCCGGACAGGTGGACCAACTTGGCCTGGGTGCCAAAGCACTGCGTGACCTGAAGAGCTCTCTCATTTACTGCAATATGGGAGCCTTCGGACGAAGCGGCCCCTTGAAAGATCAACCTGGCTACGACCCATTGATGCAAGCCTTCAGCGGCATCATGAGTTCAACTGGCGAAGCAGATCGGCCGTCGGTACGTGTTGCCCCCTCCATTGTCGACATGGGCACGGGCATGTGGGCCGTCATCGCCATCCAGGGGGCGATATACCGGCATAAATTGACTGGGGAAGGTTCGGTCATCGACGTATCACTGTTCGAAACCGCAGCAACCTGGATGTCCATTCTTGCCGCCCAGGCAGCCGTGACCGGTGAGGCACCTGCACGTTGCGGTTCCGGTGCACCCAGCATCGTACCTTACAAGGCATACCGCACCCAGGACGGGGAGGTTGTGGTGGCTGCAGGGAGCGATGGTCTGTTCCGGAGGCTCGCGACAGTACTCGGCCACGCTGAGTGGGTGCCTGACCCCCGCTTTGCTGACAATCCGGCCCGCGTCCAGAATCAGGCGGCACTCTACGCCATGCTGGATGCAATCTTCTTGCAGCGTAAGACCAGTGAGTGGATAGAGATCATGGACGAGGCCGGTATCCCCGCTTCCCCCG